>NZ_JAOWFA010000050.1:0-41990 GCF_030333885.1 Citrobacter sp. Cf132 | reverse complement strand
GTCATTGAACGTCGCATCACAACGCGCCGTGCGGCCGAGCACCTCGGTATCAGCGACAGGCAATGCCGCAGACTTCTTGCCCGTTACCGTGAAGGCGGACCGCTTGGTATGGCCAGCAGACGATGTGGCATGCGTGGTAACCGCCAGTTGCCACCCGGGCTCGCAGATCAGGCTCTGGAACTGATCAAGACGCGTTATGCTGATTTCGGTCCGACTCTGGCGCGTGAAAAGCTCGAAGAACTCCACGGACTGTTTCTTGGCAAAGAAACTGTCCGGCGCATCATGGTGCGGGCTGGCTTATGGGTTCCCCGTAAACAACGTGCCGCAAGGATCCCTCAACCACGGTACCGGCGTCCGTGTACTGGTGAGCTGATACAAATAGATGGCTGTGATCACGACTGGTTTGAAGGCCGTGGCCCGGCCTGCACCGCGCTGGTCTATGTTGATGATGCAACCAGCAAACTGATGGAACTGTTGTTTGTTAAATCGGAGTCCACGTTTTCTTACTTCGAAGCCACGCGGCGCTATATCGATAAGCATGGTAAACCGCTGGCACTGTACAGCGATAAAGCCGGTGTTTTTCGTGTTAACAATAAACACGCCACAGGCGGAGACGGGCATACTCAGTTTGGGCGAGCCATGCATGAACTGAACATCCAGACTATCTGTGCAGAAACCAGTCCCGCCAAAGGGCGTGTAGAACGAGCTCACCTCACTTTACAGGATCGTCTGGTCAAAGAGCTGCGGTTACAGGGCATTTGTTCAATGGAGGCTGCAAATGACTTCGCTGAGGCCTATATGGCTGACTATAACCGCCGTTTTGGCAAAGTACCGCGACATGATTTTGACGTACACCGTGCTGTAGAACATGATGAGGACCTGGGGCTTATTTTCACTGTTCGTGAAAAACGTAAAGTCTCAAAATCGTTGACGATACAATATGATAAAATGTTGTACCTGATTGAAGACAGCGAACTGAGTCGCCGTGCAATAGGTAAATATATCGATGTGTATCACTATCCTGATGGCAGAAAAGAGCTGCGCCTGAACGGTACGCTACTTCCCTACTCTACCTACGACCGACTGTCAGAGGTTGCAGCACAAAGTTTGGAGACATGATCTGTACATTGAACTCATTGAAGACGTCCTGAATATTACTGTGCAGTTCGTTACGCGCATCAGCCAGCGGCACCTCCGGCAGTAAACATACCTGCAGTTCATATGCAATGTACCAGTCCATCAGACTCAACTGACGCACCAATGGCGGCTGAGAAAGATCGATTCCTTTCGCCCGTTTGGCCGCTAACTCCAACATTGCGTGCACTTGCCGCCACGGTGTGTCATAGCCAATGGTGACGCCAATTGTCAGGTTGACGCCGCCGTTTGCGCTTTGCGCACTTAGATTAGTAATTTTCCCGCTGACGACAACTGCATTTGGTCGCGCCGACTGTATCTGGATGGATCCCCGGCAATTGTAAACGCCCCGCTTCTACTTGGTTGAGCACAGCTTTAAGTAGTTTCAATATTACTACGGTGATAACGAAAATGATTAGCACGATCATTAACCCAGGAAGAGCCGAGACAATCGACAATGCTATATCGCGCACCACTCGAACAAACCAATCACCCAATGACTCTCCCCAAACGCGCGTCCAGGGAAACAGACTAAAGGTCCAGCTGAGCCAGACATACAGTGAGACGATACCCAAGAGGATCATCAATGCTGCAAACAGGCGTATAAGCCTTCCCGACTGGTTATAGCGGGTGACTGACTCGATTTGTAGAGGCTCACGCACATCGGCTTCGGTGAAATTGCGTAATGTATTGCGGATGCGTATCATCAGACAATGCCTAACAAAAACGACAAGATCATCCTGCGCTTTGTGTGCTTACTACTCTTTACCTGTACGCTAACGGGTTGCATATTGACACGCGTTTCCGACAGCGCACATGCCAAAGAGGTCGACAGTTTGAATGTTGTTGGTCTGAGTCTGGATGCCGCAAGAAAAAGAGCAACCGAAAAAGGTTTTGAATGCAGCGAATATAGCAACCTGAATACGGTTGTAACTGACGATGGTGAACATCGATGGCTGCAAACTGAGTGCAGCAAGAAGAGCGCAGAGATGTTTTGCCCGCAAATGCGTTTTGTGGTGCTTAATATCGATCCTAAAACGAATACCGTCATTGAGGTGGGTAAATACATCGATCAACACACATGCTTTTAAAGACTAAAAGGTATCTGCTCTAATAATCTGGTTAATTATCGACAAAGACGATACAGGACATGTTGTGCTAACCGATGATCTGACGGCAGCGCGGGATGAACAAACTCTTCTGCTTTATTCATACCAAGTCGTATCATCAGTTTCTCTGACGGTGTGTTCAGCACTGAAGTGAATGAAACCACCTCACTTAACGCCAGCTCTTCGAAAGCAAACGTCAGGCATGCTTCGGCGGCTTCCAATGCTACTCCCTGGTGCCAGTATGCTTTAGCAAGACGCCAGCCTATTTCAGTACAGGGTGAAAAATGAAATTTATCAGGTTGTGGATGCAACCCCACACAGCCCACAAACTGGTGTGTTTCTTTTAACTCTACGGCCCAAAATCCCCAGCCGCGCGCTGCAATACCTTCACTAAACCTATCGACCAGGTTATCGCTTTCAGCCTTCTGTAGCGGTGCCGGGAAAAAGCGCATCACGTCAGAATCGGCATTGAGTGCAGCAAAAGGGGCTCGGTCTTTAGCTTCCCACTGTCGTAATATCAACCTTGGTGTTTCCAGCATATTCCTGCCCTTATCATTCATTTTCGTATAATCTTCTAAAATAAGTGGATCATCGGCAAGGGTTTATATCGTCCTTTTCCGACTTTTCCTCTCATACTGGAGATTTATACATGGCCGACTGGAACCCTTCGCTTTATCTGCAATATGAAACTGAACGTTCAAGACCCGCAGCGGAATTACTCAGCCGTGTGGCGTTAGAAAATGTCCGCTCAGTTGTTGATCTTGGTTGTGGCCCTGGTAACAGTACGGCATTGCTGCATCAGCGCTGGCCCACGGCAAAGACAACAGGAGTCGATTCCTCTCCTGCTATGCTGAATGAAGCGCGCAACACGTTACCTGACTGTCATTTTATCGAAGCGGATATAAGTCTGTTTCACCCCGAGCATCCCGTGGATCTGCTTTATGCAAATGCGTCGTTACAGTGGGTACCCGATCACTATGAATTATTCCCGCACCTGGTCTCACAACTGAGTCACAATGGCGTTCTGGCCGTGCAAATGCCAGATAACTGGCTGGAGCCAACGCATGTATTGATGCGCGAAGTGGCTTATGAACAAGATTACCCAGACCGTGGCCGTGCTCCGCTTCCTGGCGTTCACGCCTACTATGATATTTTGACCGAAGCGGGTTGTGATGTAGATATCTGGCGTACAACGTATTATCACATTATGGATTCGCATCAGGCAATTATCGACTGGGTTAGCTCAACGGGCCTGCGCCCCTGGTTGCAGGATTTGAGCGAAAGCGAGCAACGTCATTACCTGGCGCGCTACCATGAACTGCTCCAGGAACAATATCCGTTGCAGGAGAACGGCAAAATTTTACTGGCATTTCCGCGATTGTTTATTGTTGCCAGACGCAATAGTTAAGCGTTTATCATCTGGCAGATCACAGGAATAAACTATCAGCCATGCGTACCCTCGCCTTTTTATCATTAGGATCTAGTGGCTATGTCTGGCTTCTGTTAGTGTCTTGCAACATGTTTCTGACGGAGGGTTGTTATGTCTAAAGTCTACATTGGTGGGTGTCTGTGTGGCTCGATCCGTTTCACAGCCAGCAGTCCTAATAATTCCCATACCTGCTCCTGCGATATATGCCGGAAACATACGGGCGCCCCTACCGTCGTCTGGATTGAGTTTGATGCAGAAAATGTAGAATGGACGGGAAAAGCCGGAAAACCGACAACCTGGCGCTCATCAGAAACGACCAGTCGGGCCTTTTGCTCTCAGTGCGGCAGTTCCGTGGGCGCCATCGATGACGCCCCGGTCATTGCGCTTTTAGCCGGTGCTTTTGACGATCCTAACGATGAAGACCTTGCACCGGAGTTTCATTCGTTTTCCGATATGCAGCCCGCGTGGTGGCAAAACGAACGTCGCTAAGTGAGTTGATAGTGCTTATCCGGCATATGTTTTGCTGGCACATTTGTTTCATCATTCATTTGCAGTAAATCGATTTCGATTGCATTGCAAATCGCATCCAGCGGCAGGTCATTGTTCTCAGTACCAAACGGATCTTCAAGTTCTTCCGCAAGCGTATCGAGCGAGATAAAAGTATAGGAAATAAGCACTGAAATAAACGGTGTCATGTAGTGCAGATCCACCACCAGGGCGAATGGCAGCATGATACAGAACAGGTACACCGTGCGATGAAGGATCAAAGTATAAGCAAACGGGACCGGAGTATTCGCAATCCGCTCGCAACCTGCCAATACTGCCGACATATCATTTAATCTGTTGTTTAAACTATGAAATAATATATCGGACAGCTGCCCATCACGTCTGCGCACGGCCAACCACTCCCCCATCAGCAACAAAATACGGTTTGCCGGGGATTGTGCGGCAAATACCGTTTGCAAATCTTTCTCGCTAAGATATTTCGCTAACGGCTTCGCCTGTGGGTTTCGACGTAACGTCATGCGTAAACAGTGAGCAAATGCAATTTGCAGACGCACAAACTGTCCCAGTTCTGCATCGTCAGGTAACGTGGTTTTTACCTCACGCAGAAGCGATCGGGAAGAAATCATCAACTGCCCCCACAGGTGTCGGGCTTCAACGTAACGTGAGTAGCAGGCGTTATTGCGAAAACCTAAAAAGATCGCTATCGCCACGCCGAGAATGCTGAACGGCGCAAGGGTAAACTTAATGCCCAGCATCGTATACCAGGGCAACATGATAATAACGGCGATGGAAAGCAGGAAGTTCAGCAGCAGACGTGAAAAAATCTTGGATAATACGGAACCGTGCCAGACGAATATCAGGCGCATCCAGTGTTGTTGGGGACGAACGATCATGGTTATCTTCGGGAAAATGTGAAATCCGTCACATTAGACGCGATAGCGATCAATGTTGCAAGTTAATCGCAACATTATCCAAACAACTTTTGCCCTGCTTAAAACGAAGCCGCACGGAAGTCACAGACTGGGTTTATGACATAAATAACACAGTATGTTGTAACTAACTTATATCCAGAAAAAACCCGGCCTGAGCCGGGTTGTCGGTAGTCGTTTTAGCACAGTGGCTTAACGGCTTCCCGCATACCTTTTGCCAGAATGGTATCCAGATCGGTAGAAACCTGTTCCACCAGTCCAGAAACTTGTGTCAGGTCTTGCTCCCAGTGTTCTTTAACACCCAGTACAGATTTGACCAACGCTTCGGTGCTTATCTGGCGATCGCGATGCTGGGACCACAGCTGTTGAAAACGTTCTATCCAGTGCGCATCATCCTGAACCGGATAAGACTCACCGTGACGCTCTCCACGATAGAAAGCAATCAATGCGGCAAGCGCAAACGTCAAACGCGCTGGCAGTTTACCGCTGGCCTGTTGCCCTGCCAGCAGTTGCGGCAATATACGGGTGCGGAATTTGGTCATGCCATTCAGGGCAATAGACAACAGCTGATGTTTTATATAGGGGTTGCAGAATCGACCGGTTACCGCGCTGGCAAAAGACGCCAGCTCATCACGAGGTAAATCCAGTACCGGAATGATCTCTTCATAAATAGCTTTTTCAACGAAGGCGCAAATTTCTGCGTCATTCATCGCCTCGCCTACGGTGTCCAACCCTGCCTGCCAGGCAACAGGAACCAGCGCAGTGTGAGCACCGTTGAGAATCGCCACTTTGCGCTCTTTGTACGGTTTGATGTCATCCACAATCAGGACATTCAGCGGATACTTATCCAGACGTAGTTCTGCGGCTAATGACTTCGGCCCCTGAATGACAAACAGATAGAAATGTTCTGCCGTGTCGAGGAACGCATCATGATAGCCCAGTTCAGCTTCGAGCTTAGCTACCTCATCACGCGGATAGCCGGTAACAATACGGTCCACCAGCGTAGAGCAAAATGCATTGGCCTGATCCAGCCACTGAATAAACGCTTCCGGCAGCGTCCATTCCTGAGCGTAGCGCAGAACCAGTTCACGCAGCGCATCACCGTTATAATCAATCAGTTCGCAAGGGATGATAATCCAGCCTTTATCCAATGCGCCGTTAAAATAGCTGAAGCGTTCGAACAGCAAACGCGTCAGTTTAGCCGGATAACTTACCGCTGGCGCGTCGTCAAACTTATCGCCCGCGTGGTAACTGATACCTGCTTCCGTGGTGTTAGAGAACACAAAACGCATATCAGGATTATGTGCCAGCTTCAGGAACTCATCGTATTCGCTATAGACGCTGATTTCACGGTTAACTGAACGAATTAGACGAGCATCGCTGACAGCCTCGCCCTTCTCATTCAAACCACGAATGATAGTAGTATAGAGGCCATCCTGCGTACTCAGCGATGGCGGGAAGGTACTTTCGATAGGACGAACAATGACCACACCAGCGTTCAGATCGGTATGTTCGTTCAGCAGATCAACCTGCCAGTCTACAAAGGCGCGCAGGAAGTTTCCTTCACCAAACTGAATAATGCGTTCAGGATACTGAGCACCGGGGAAATCGCGACGATTTAGTGTTTGCACAATGGGTTCCCTTTATGATTAGTCATACAACCTGATTGAATTGGTCCAATAGGTTAGCAAACTTTAATACATTGAAACCCTGTTTTGATCAATCCCCGGCGACAAATTAGAGCGTTTTATAGAAAAGTGTGGTCCCGGTCAGCGTCCCATCGGGCATTTGGGCATAGTCAGGTATCACCCCTACCTTTTTCCACCCGCAATTGTGGTAGAACAACTCCGCGCCACTGCCCGTCGCCGTATCAAGCACCAGCAGCGTTTTACCTTGTTGACGCGCGCAACTTTCCAGTTCGTTCATCAATTCACGAGCCAGGCCACCGCGTCGCGCTGAGGGGTGAACCAGCAGTTTGGCAACATCAGCACGATGAGGTTGATTTTCAGGTTGATCGATAATGAGTTGGACGGTACCGACAAGCGTCCCCTGCGCGTTCTGCGTACCAAGAACGATCCGTTCTCCGCGAGAAACACTTTGCGCGACGTTCATCCAGAAAGGCTCTGATTTTTCGCGATTAAAGGGCAGCATAAAACTGATGGAGGCGCCGTCATTGACGCACCGTTCAAGAACATCGCTGAGCTCGTCGATTCGCGACAGAATCTGTGCAGCGCTCAGCACAAAGCAGTGTTTGCCGGAAGCCATGGTTTCTCCTTAGATTGACCCCTTCATACTGCTTTTAACAATTACACAACACAAGGGGTCATATCATAGGATAATGTTATCTATGGCTTGTTCATCTGAAGTACTAACCAGTGATAAATAACCGTGACAACGTAACGTTTTTGTTCATCGTTTAGCGCTATGCCCTGAGGTATATCATGCCATTTCGCCAGACACCCTCGACAGCACGTTGCCGTAGCATGTTGAGCGATAAATACCGGGTGACCACGCATGGGAGTCTGTTTACCATCATTGGCGGGAAACGCAGGTGCCAGTCGTTTAGCAATAAAATCCGCAGCATGTTGTTCGATAACCGGCGCCCCTTTATCCAGACAATACTGCCTTTCTTTCTGACCAAGACGAAACCGCGAGCGAAACGTTGATTTCGCCAGCCGGGCAAAAAGAGGATCGAGCGTATTCATCAGTAAACCGAACGCCCCAGCTGTTGTGTTAATTGCTCCAGCACGGCGATACCGGCCAGTGAATTTCCCGCCGGGTCCAGTTCCGGACTCCAGACAGCAATCGCCATCTCGTGAGGCACGATCGCCACGATGCCGCCACCCACACCAGATTTCGCCGGAAGCCCGACCCGCCAGGCAAACTCCCCTGCGTTCTGATACATGCCGCTGGTCGCCATTAGCGCATTGATCTGCCTGGCCTGCATCGGCGTCACCACGGGTTCCGCAAGATGAAAGGCATGTCCTTGATTTGCCAAAAAGACAAAGGTTCGCGCCAACTCCACACAGCTCATTTTCAGCGCGCAGTAGTGAAAGTAATTTTGCAAAACGGTGGTCACGTCATGGTGAAAATTGCCGAAGGATTTCATCAGCCAGGCAATAGCGGCATTACGCGCCGAGTGCTCAAACTCTGATCGCGCGACCGTCGCATCATAAGCGATATCCGAAACACCGCTTAACGCCCGTACCACTTCCAGCATCCGTTGACGCGGTGCGCTTAGACGCCCTTGCAACATATCGCAAACCACCAGCGCCCCGGCGTTAATAAAGGGATTGCGAGGGATACCCTGCTCCATTTCCAACTGCACCAGGGAGTTAAAAGGATGGCCAGAAGGATCTTTGCCGACACGCTGCCAAATCTCCTCTTCCTGATAGTGACGCATTGCTACGACCAGGCTGAGCACCTTTGAAATCGACTGAATAGAAAAACGTTCTTGCGCATCTCCCGCCTGATAGTGCTGTCCATCAACGGTACAGATAGCAATACCCAGTTTTGAACCGTCGACAGAGGCTAATGCCGGAATATAATCAGCGACTTTACCCTGACCAATCAGCGGACGAACCTGCTGCACAATGGTCTCTAAAATTGAATTGTCCATGGCCCTGGCCACAACATGCTCCTTGCTCGCAGGTATGAAAGGCCTGCGAGTATAACAGAGCTGAATACGCAGCGTCAGGCCGGAAGGCGGAATCTGGCCACGGCCTGCATAAGCTGGCGGGATTCATGGTGTAGCTGCAAGGAAGAGTCAGATGCAGCATTCACCAGTTCGCTGGTTTGCCGGGCTTCGCCGTTCAGGACATGCAGCTTTCGAGTCAACTGGTGAATATTGTTCCCTTGATTTAAAGTTGCAGTCGAAATGTCGTTCAGCAACGCACCAAGATTCTCAACCAGTGCGATAACCTGCTGCAAATTCTTATCCAGCCCGTTAACCGCGTGAAAGCCCTCTTCAATGCCCTGTAACGAGTGTTTAATCAGTGTCTGAATGTTTTGCGTAGACTGACCGCTTTTTCGCGCCAGCAGCCCAACTTCTTTCGCAACCACGGCAAACCCACGCCCTTGCTCCCCAGCATGTGCTGCCTCGATTGCCGCGTTAAGAGCCAGGATATTTGTCTGAAATGCAATGTTGTCGATAAGCGTTGTAATCCCTCGCATTTCAGACGAACGTGTCACAATCGCCTGCATTGACGTATTTACCGTCGCCATCATTCGGTCCCCGCCTGCCGCAACATCTCGCGCCTGCACAGCGCGTTGATTCGCCAGTTCAGCAAAGCCACTGTTATCCTCAACATGCATTTCCAGCAACGAAATATGCGATGTCACGCTGCTTAACTCTTCACTTTGTTTCGCCGACTGCTGATATAGCTGTTTATTGTTCTGCGCAAGTTCGTTGATATTTTCTACCATTGCAGTGGTGGCATCGTTCACCTGCTGCACCAGCGCGCAGAGACCTTGCTGCATTGCAGCAATACGCGAACTTAATTGCGTCACTTCCCGGTTAAACTGACTTACCTGCGGGGCCGGGCGAGACAGGTCCCCCGCTGCTAAAATATCGATATGATCGATCAGCCGTCGCAGTGGCATAATCACCCAACGGGACATACTGCGCCAGACCAGAAAGGCGATAACCACCAGCACGAGAGGAATAAACAAAAATAGATTCTGTAAACGCTCAAGACTGGTCAACAGCTGCTGACGCCCAGCTTCCGCATGTCGCCCACTGTGCTGCTGAAAGCGCGCGTAATTAGCGTTAAAGTCCGTCTGAAAGGCCTGCACGGGTACGGCAAAAAACGCATCAATGGAACCTGACTGCATCAGCCCATCCGCCTGCTCCTGAATACCGCTATAAAAACGCTGATAGCTCTCCGTTAGATCCGGATCCGGCTGCGGTTTCATATCCCGCCAGGCATCCCATGCACTTTTTGACTGCGCCAGCGCCCGGTATGCCTCTTCCATTAACGGACGCCAACTCCCGTCCGAACCGGTGGCGGCATCCTGCATAAAATAAATTCCCGCACGGTTAAGTAAATCGCTGGCAGATAATAACGCCACCCGCGCTTCATCAACCTTCGCCTGCTGTATAAGCGCGAGTTGATTACGTCCTTCATTATGCTGTGCGCCGCTGACTGAGGCCGAAAGCATTAAGGAGGACGCGACCTGCAAAACAGAGAACAGCGCAATAATGCAAAAAATGCCGGTTAACAGACCAAACTGACGGGGAATAAGACGACGGAAAATTTGCGTTATGTTCATATTACTCTTCTGTATCAAAGCGTTAGACGCGAGTGTACGGAGAGTAAATGACAGAAAAATTGCAGAAATAAGACAGGTGCCTCCAGCGGAGACACCTACACCATCAAAGGCGGTTTTTCCAGACGGTCTGCACGTTACAAAACTCATGCAGACCAAAGTGCGAAAGCTCTCGGCCAAAACCACTTTTCTTCACACCGCCAAAGGCAACGCGGGCATCGCTGGCACTGTAACCATTGATGAATACGCCACCACACTCCAAGCGCGACGCCATCTTCTGCGCCAGCACTTCATCCGCAGTAAACACCGTGGCAGATAAGCCGAAATCACTGTCATTCGCCAGCGCTAAGGCATGTTCCGCATTCTTCGCCACAGTAATTGCCGCAACCGGACCAAACAGCTCCTGGCGGAACGCCGTCATCTCTGGAGTAACATCGCCCAGTACCGTCACGGCATAGTAATTACCATGTCCCGCAATTTTTTCCCCGCCGAGAAGTAACCGCGCCCCTTCGGCAAGGGTGGCTTCAACCTGCTGGTGCAGCTCTTCACGCAGATCAAATCGCGCCATCGGCCCCAGATCGTTTTCTTCGTTCAGCGGATCGCCCATTTTGAGCGCGCTCGCAGCGGCCACAAAGCGTGAAGTAAATTCTGCCGCTATCCCTTCTTCGATAATAAAGCGTTTGGCTGCCGCACAAACCTGCCCGGTGTTCTGATAACGCCCGGTGACCGCCGCCTTAACGGCCAGATCGAGGTCTGCATCATTAAGGACAATAAACGGATCGGAGCCCCCCAGTTCAAGAACGCATTTTTTCAACGCGGCCCCCGCCTGGGCGCCAATCGCCGCACCAGCACGAACACTACCCGTCACCGTTACCGCCGTGATACGCGGGTCATTGATCATCTGACTGACCCCTGCGTTATCGGCATTCACCCAACCATAAACCCCCGCGGGTACACCCGCATCAGCGAAAACCTGCGCAATAATTGCAGCACAGCCGGTTACGTTAGGCGCATGCTTTAACAGGTAACCATTTCCGGCCAACAGAATCGGGACGGCACCTCGCATTACCTGCCAGAGTGGGAAGTTCCACGGCATGATCGCCAGAATAGTTCCTACCGGACGATACTCAATCACCGCCTGGTTGTTCTCCACCAGCGTGGGTTCCGGACTGAGCATCGCCGGTCCATGCTCGGCGTACCAGTCACACAACGCAGCTGACTTAGCGACTTCAGCACGCGCCTGCTTAATGGGTTTACCCATTTCACGTGAGATACACTGCGCCATCTCTTCCGCACGATGGCGCAGTGCTTGCCCAATATGGCGCAGCATTTGCGCACGGTCCTCAACGGAAGTGTGTTTCCATTCGCTATAGCCATTCGCTGCAAGGTTCAGCGCATGATCAATCTCTTCCACGCTGGCCCACGGCGTCGCC
Source organism: Citrobacter sp. Cf132 (assembly GCF_030333885.1). Taxonomy (NCBI): domain Bacteria; kingdom Pseudomonadati; phylum Pseudomonadota; class Gammaproteobacteria; order Enterobacterales; family Enterobacteriaceae; genus Citrobacter; species Citrobacter sp. Cf132. The sequence continues at coordinate 30,181 of NZ_JAOWFA010000050.1, read as the reverse complement.
GTCAGTCTTTCACCGCTGGTAGGGTCAATGGAAATCGCATGTGTTGCTGCTGTGATAGTCATTAAGTGCCTCTCTTTATCGCAGGGTATGGTTATATCATGAGCATATTTACTCTTTCTGAAAAATGAATAATATTAACCATACCATTCACGAATAGAGAAAATTATGGATCTGACGCAGCTGGAAATGTTTAATGCCGTCGCGGAGACTGGCAGTATTACGCAGGCCTCTGCGAAGGTTCATCGCGTGCCATCTAATCTCACCACCCGTATACGTCAGCTTGAAGCCGACCTGGGCGTTGATCTGTTTATTCGTGAAAACCAGCGTCTGCGGCTTTCCCCATCCGGGCACAACTTTTTGCGCTACAGCCAGCGGATCCTAGCGCTGGTTGAGGAAGCCAGGATGGTCGTCGCCGGGGATGAGCCGCAAGGACTCTTCTCTCTCGGCTCGCTTGAAAGTACAGCAGCAGTACGCATCCCCGCCACGCTGGCTGAATATAACCAGCGTTACCCCAAAATTCAGTTCGCGTTAGCGACGGGTCCTTCAGGCACAATGCTGGACGGCGTGCTCGACGGAACATTGAACGCTGCCTTTGTCGATGGCCCAATTACCCATCCAGGCCTTGAAGGAATGCCGGTCTACCGTGAAGAGATGATGATTGTCACTCCTAACGGTCATCCCCCCATTCAGCGGGCCAGCGACGTCAACGGTTGCAGTATTTACGCCTTTCGCGCCAACTGTTCCTATCGCCGCCATTTTGAAAGCTGGTTTCATGCCGATCGCGCCATGCCCGGCACCATTCACGAAATGGAGTCATATCACGGTATGCTGGCCTGCGTCATTGCCGGAGCGGGTATCGCACTGATCCCGCGTTCGATGCTGGAGAGCATGCCTGGGCATCATCAGGTAAACGCCTGGCCGCTAAGCGAGAACTGGCGCTGGCTGAATACATGGCTGGTCTGGCGCAGAGGTGCAATGACGCGGCAACTGGAAGCGTTTATTGAGGTGTTGAACCCTCAGTTATCACAAAGCCCGGAGTAACTGGCGATCCTCAAAGAACATGAATAACTGTATATCCGGGTGAAGTCATACCCCCGGAATTTCATTATTATTGAAATACTTAAAAATATGAGGAATGTTCGGCAGCAAATTATAGCGCCCTGCCAATGAAATGAGATCCGCATCACAAAATGATTGTATTTTCGCCAGCAAACGTTTTAAGATCGTGGCCTTACCTTTTCGCAGCTAATCCTCTTATTTGATATGACAACAGACACTGTTTCCCGCAAGGTCGCGTGGCTACGGGTAGTTACGCTTGCCATTGCCGGTTTTATTTTCAATACCACAGAGTTTGTCCCTGTCGGTTTGCTTTCCGACATCGCACAAAGCTTCAATATGCAGACCGCTCAGGTCGGGATCATGCTGACGATCTACGCCTGGGTTGTTGCCCTGATGTCGCTCCCCTTCATGTTACTTACCAGTCAGGTGGAGCGCCGAAAACTTCTGATCTGTCTGTTTGTTGTGTTTATCGCCAGCCATGTGCTCTCTTTCCTGGCATGGAATTTTACCGTGTTGGTAATTAGCCGTATTGGTATTGCCTTTGCGCACGCTATTTTCTGGTCGATCACCGCATCGCTGGCAATTCGCCTGGCTCCTGCCGGGAAACGTGCACAGGCTCTCAGCCTGATTGCCACTGGCACTGCGCTGGCGATGGTATTGGGGCTGCCCATCGGGCGTATCGTCGGTCAGTATTTTGGCTGGCGCACGACCTTCTTCGCCATCGGTATGGGGGCGTTAGTTACCCTGCTTTGCCTGATTAAGCTCCTGCCCAAACTACCCAGTGAGCACTCCGGCTCTTTAAAAAGCCTGCCCGTGTTATTCCATCGCCCGGCATTGATGAGTCTGTATCTACTGACGGTGATTGTGGTCACCGCGCATTATACGGCCTACAGCTATATCGAGCCGTTCGTGCAGACCGTCGCGGGCCTGAGCGCAAATTTTGCTACTGTCTTATTGCTGGTTCTGGGTGGTGCGGGAATTGTCGGTAGCGTCATTTTCGGTAAGCTGGGTAATCTGCATGCGTCCGTACTGATTAGCAGTGCCATTGCCCTGTTGACGATATGCCTGGTACTGTTACTTCCCGCCGCTGACAGCGAAATGCACCTTGCCATCCTGAGTATTTTCTGGGGCGTCGCCATCATGCTGATAGGCCTGGGTATGCAGGTGAAAGTGCTGGCACTTGCTCCGGATGCGACTGACGTCGCAATGGCGCTGTTCTCCGGAATCTTTAATATCGGTATTGGCGCTGGCGCACTGGTAGGTAATCAGGTGAGTTTGCACTGGTCGATGTCTACGATTGGTTACGTCGGCGCAGTGCCTGCCGTTGCCGCGTTGATATGGTCGGTGATTATCTTTCGTAAATGGCCGGTATCACTGGAAGAACAGCCTCAGCATTCATAAAAAATATGCCCGGTAAATATTACCGGGCATAGTGTTTTAAGCGTAGGTTTTGATAATTTCCAGCACGCCGTTAATAATAAACTGCACGCCCATACACACCAGCAGGAAGCCCATCAAACGAGAAATCGCTTCGATACCACCTTTACCGACCAGCCGCATGATCCCCCCGGAACTGCGCAAACAGCCCCACAGGATAATCCCGACAACCGCAAAAATAATCGGCGGCGCGATCATTATCACCCAGTCCGGAAATTCGGAGCCATGACGCACGGTTGACGCGGAGCTGATGATCATCGCAATCGTCCCCGGACCGGCAGTGCTTGGCATAGCCAGCGGTACAAAAGCGATATTGGCCGTCGGTTCGTCTTCCAGCTCTTCAGACTTGCTTCTCGCTTCCGGAGAATCATGCGCCTTCTGCTGTGGAAACAGCATCCGGAAGCCGATAAACGCAACGATTAACCCACCCGCAATACGTAACCCGGGAATCGAAATCCCGAACGTATTCATTACCACCTGCCCGGCGTAGTACGCCACCATCATAATGGCAAATACATAGACAGATGCCATGAGTGACTGACGGTTACGCTCTGCGCTGTTCATATTGCCGGCTAGGCCAAGGAACAACGCCACGGTGGTTAACGGGTTTGCCAACGGTAACAGGACTACCAGCCCCAGTCCTATTGCTTTAAACAAGTCCATCATAATGTCATCTTTCCTGTGCGTTAATCGTCAGCGGCAAGTATACGGTGAAATCCGCGAGATAAGCCATTTTCGTGATGTAAGGATTCATTTTTCATCCGCACGTATAAACCATAATTATCAAACCGTTAAAATTCCACTTGCCAGGTATTGAGTCTGATGATTTAGCAAAACGTGGCATTTGCGGATCCATTCGTTTGACTTATATTTGCCTAAGCAATAATATCAGCCGTGACTAACTACTTGCCAGGGCAACCATTGTGAAAAACACCAGTGATCTGTTTAACGAAATCATCCCACTGGGTCGTTTGATCTATATGGTTAATCAGAAAAAAGATCGTTTGCTAAACGACTATCTGTCACCGCTGGATATCACGGCATCGCAGTTCAAGGTGCTCTGCTCCATCCGTTGCGCGGTGTGCATCACCCCTGTCGAATTGAAAAAAGTGCTGTCTGTCGACCTTGGCGCCCTGACGCGGATGCTGGACAGACTGGCCTGTAAAGGCTGGATAGAAAGGCTTCCGAATCCACATGATAAGCGTGGCGTGCTGGTGAAACTCACCGATCATGGCGCAGCAATTTGCGAGCAGTGTCATCAATTAGTAGGGCAAGACCTGCACCAGGAACTAACAAAAAACTTAACGGCGGATGAAGTAGCCACACTTGAGCACTTGCTTAAGAGAATCCTGCCGTAAACAGAAAGAGGTATGACGATGTCCAGACGCAATACTGACACAATCACTATTCATAGCATTTTGGACTGGATCGAAAATAACCTTGAATCGCCGCTCTCGCTGGAAAAAGTGTCTGAGCGTTCAGGTTACTCCAAATGGCACCTGCAACGGATGTTTAAAAAAGAAACCGGTCATTCACTGGGTCAATACATTCGCAGCCGTAAAATGACTGAAATAGCGCAAAAATTAAAAGAGAGTAACGAGCCCATTCTTTATCTGGCAGAGCGTTACGGTTTTGAGTCTCAGCAGACGCTGACCCGGACATTCAAAAATTATTTTGATGTTCCGCCGCACAAATACCGTATGACGAATATGCATGGCGAATCGCGCTATTTGCTTCCACTCAATCAATGTAATTGCTAATCGCCAGTTAACGACGTAACCGAGGAAATCATGAAACTTCTGTCTTATGCGATGCTGGCCCTGCTGTTTGTTGTTTCGGGTCAGAGCATGGCGGAACAGACCGCGCAACCTGCCACACAGAACAGTCGCGACGCGATGATTATGCCCCCTGCGCACGATCAGTCCCCGTTCGATTTTAATCATATGGGTGCAGGCAGCGACAAGTCCGACGAATTAGGTGTGCCTTATTACAATCTGCGCAACCTGTAATTATATTGCCCCGCAACCGCGGGGCTTTTTTTAGCCCCTCACCGACGCAATTTTACGCAACCGAAAACCAAACACATTGATATACAGCCCAGCCATGATCAGTAGCGCGCCAAGTAGCTGTAATCCGCTAAGCGTTTCGTCCAGCAGTACGGCCGCACTCGCCAGACCGACAACCGGCACCAACAGCGATAGCGGCGCTACCCGCCAGGTCTCATAGCGTCCGAGTAACGAACCCCAGATGCCATAACCCACAATGGTCGCCACAAACGCCAGATACACCAGTGACAGAATGGTCGTCAAATCTATCGCCACCAGACTTTGGGTAATTTGCGCTGGACCATCGAGAAGTAATGAGGCCAGGAAGAACGGAACAATGGGGATTAACGCGCTCCATACCACCAACGACATAACGGCCGGACGCGATGTATGCTGCATGATTTTTTTGTTAAAAATATTGCCGCAGGCCCAGCTTAGCGCCGCCGCCAGCGTCAGCATAAAACCGAGCATGCCAACATGCTGACCGTTCAGACTGGCTTCAATCAGTACCAGCACACCAAATACCGCCAGCGCAATTCCTACCAGCTGTTTACCCTGCAGACGTTCGCCAAAGGCGAATGCCCCCAGAATGATGGTGAAAAACGCCTGAGCCTGTAATACCAGAGAAGCTAACCCGGCAGGCATACCAAATTTGATGGCGCTGAAGAGAAACGCGAACTGTCCAAAACTAATTGTCAGGCCGTAGCCGAGTAAAAGCGAAAGCGGAATTTTCGGGCGGGCAACAAAAAAAATCGCCGGGAACGCCACCAACAAAAAGCGTAACCCTGCCAACATCAACGGCGGCATATTGTGCAAACCCACTTTAATGACAACAAAGTTCAGTCCCCAAACCACAACGACCAGTAACGCCAATAACCCGTCTTTACGCGACATACCACCGCCCCTGCAAATATTAAATTTTTGTAAACAAGTTAAAGTAACGGAAATCGTTGTACCGTAACAGATCATTAATTCAGGTAGGCCACACAGGGCATTTTCGGACAACTTATTGGGTGTACATCACACTTTTAGCATGCTATTTGTTTCTGATATCTAAAAAAAACATAACAACATGCATTGTCGGGCAGGAAAATGAATATCTCTCTGAGAAGGTCCACTCTCGCGTTACTTGCGTCATCTTTGTTATTAACCATTGGTCGTGGCGCCACGCTGCCATTTATGACGATTTACCTCAGTCGACAGTATCAACTGAGCGTCGACCTGATCGGTTATGCGATGACGGTTGCACTGACCATAGGCGTCGTCTTCAGCCTTGGCTTTGGTATTCTGGCCGACAAGTTCGATAAAAAACGCTATATGTTGCTGGCTATCTGCGGCTTTGCCTCCGGCTTTATTGCTATTCCGCTGGTGCATAACGTCGTGATAGTGGTTTTGCTCTTTGCCCTGATCAACTGCGCCTACTCCGTCTTCGCCACGGTGCTGAAAGCCTGGTTTGCCGATAACTTGTCTGCGACCAACAAAACGAAAATTTTCTCACTTAACTATACCGTGCTGAACATCGGCTGGACCGTTGGTCCGCCGCTGGGCACGCTGCTGGTTATGCAAAGCATTAACCTGCCGTTCTGGCTAGCTGCCGCCTGTTCTGCGCTACCTCTGGTGTTTATCCAGACGTGGGTAAAACGTTCACCGGCAACCGCAGAAAGTGTAAATGCCGCTGTTTGGTCCCCTTCAGTACTGCTGCGCGACAGAGCATTATTCTGGTTTACGCTGTCAGCATTTTTGGCATCATTCGTTGGCGGCGCCTTTGCATCCTGTATTTCGCAATACGTTATGGTGGTTGCAAACGGCGATTTTGCCGAGAAAGTGGTGGCAGTCGTCCTGCCCGTCAACGCCGCCATCGTAGTATCACTGCAGTACGCACTTGGTCGCAGGCTCACCGCCACGAATATCCGCCCGTTAATGACAATGGGTACAGTCTTCTTTGTCGTTGGCCTGGTCGGTTTCGCTTTCTCCGGCAACAGTCTGTTGTTATGGGGAATTTCTGCTGCCTTTTTCACTATCGGCGAAGTCATTTACGCACCGGGTGAATACATGCTTATCGACAACATCGCGCCAGCAGGCATGAAAGCCAGCTATTTTTCTGCCCAGTCGTTAGGCTGGCTTGGCGCAGCGGTTAACCCATTAGTCAGCGGCGTCATTTTAACCACATTGCCATCATGGTCGCTGTTTGTGGCGCTGATAGTGGCGATCGTTCTTGCCTGGGCGCTAATGATAAAAGGCATGCGCGCCAAACCCTGGGGCCAGACGGCGGTCTGCTAGTTATTATGTTCGCGACAGAGCCACAGTCGCTCTGTCGCATACCTCAGATAGCAACCAGTCCCCGAACGCCCTCGGCCTCCATATTTTTACCGTCGCCGCTTTGAATAATGCTGCCCCGCGACATCAACAGGTATTTGTCGGCGAGCTGCTCGGCAAAATCATAGAACTGCTCCACCAGCAAAATGGCCATATCGCCGCGATGCGCCAGTTGGGAAATCACCTGACCAATCTCTTTAATCACCGACGGCTGGATCCCCTCGGTAGGCTCATCAAGGATCAACAATTGTGGGCGACTTGCCAGTGCTCGTCCAATCGCCAGTTGCTGCTGCTGCCCGCCGGACAAATCTCCGCCCCGCCGATGCTTCATTTCCTGTAAAACCGGAAAGAGCGCGTAAATATCATCCGGCACATGTCGTGCCTCCGGTGCTGAAAAACGGGAAAGGCCGAGCAGCAGATTCTCTTCTACCGTCAAACGCGGAAAAATATCACGCCCCTGCGGGACATACGCCACACCGGCCCTGACCCGCTGATGCGGCTTCCAGTGAGTGACATTTTTCTCCTGCCAGAGCACGCTTCCGCTGCGGGCCGGAATAAGCCCCATCAGACACTTAAGTAGCGTTGTTTTCCCCACGCCGTTACGCCCCAGCAGACATGTCACCTCACCGATACGCGCTTCAAAGTTCACCCCGCGCAGAATATGACTGCCGCCATAATATTGATTCAGTTCTTTCACCTGCAGCATCTGCACTCCTTAACGCCCGAGATAAACTTCAATAACCTGCTCGTTGGCCTGCACTTCACGAAGGCTCCCCTGAGCCAGGACACGTCCTTGATGTAATACTGTAACTCGATCGGCAATGGTTTCGACAAATCCCATATCGTGCTCAACAACCATCAGAGAGTGCTTACCGGCAAGCTGGCGAAACAGCTCCGCCGTGTATTCCGTTTCCGCATCCGTCATCCCCGCCGCGGGTTCATCCAGTAGCAGTAAATGCGGCTCCTGTACCAGCAGCATGCCAATTTCGAGAAACTGTTTTTGCCCATGCGAAAGCAGACCGGCGCGGCGGGCCCGCTCATTACCCAGCCGCAACAGCGCCAGTACTTCATCAATACGATCCCGCTGTTCGCCTGAGAGTCGTGCCCGTAGAGAACCCCAGACAGATTTATCATTTTTCAGCGCCAGCTCCAGGTTATCTTCCACCGTTAATGCTTCAAATACCGTGGGCTTTTGAAATTTCCGTCCAATCCCCTGACGTGCAATGGCAATGGGATCCAGCGTCGTTAAGTCGGTCGACTGATCGTATATCGCACGACCACTTTGCGGCCTGGTTTTGCCGGTAATGACATCCATTAACGTCGTTTTTCCGGCGCCGTTGGGCCCGATGATGCAACGCAGTTCCCCAACCCCAATATTGAGCGTGAGATCGGTTAGCGCCTGAAAGCCATCGAAGTTAACGTTAATTTTTTCCAGCTGTAGCACCGGATCAGTCTGGTTGCGAAACCGATCCCCCGGCATCTGGCGAGTAAATAGCCCTTCATCTGGCTGCATTATTTGTCTCCCTTGCGAAACAGACCAATTACACCTCGGGGTAAAAACAGCGTAACGCCAATAAAGATCAGGCCAAGAAACAGCTGCCAGTATTCCGGCATGATGACGGTAAACAGGCTTTTCGCGCCATTCACCAACACGGCGCCGAATACCGGGCCGATCAGGGTTCCACGTCCGCCGAGGGCAACCCAAATCGCCGCTTCAATCGAGTTGGTCGGCGACATTTCGCTAGGGTTAATGATCCCCACCTGCGGAACATACAGCGCTCCTGCCAGGCCGCACAGTACAGCGGAAAGCGTCCACACCAGTAACTTGAAACCTTTCGGATCGTAACCACAGAACATCAGACGGTTCTCTGCATCGCGCACGGCAGTCAGAATACGGCCGAACTTACTGCGGGCCAGCGCCTGTCCCAGCCATAATGCCAGCACCAGCAGCATGACCGTCGCCAGAAACAGCGCGATACGGGTTGAGGTGGCGGTTACCGGGAATCCCAGAATGGTGGTAAAGCCGGTAAAACCGTTATTTCCCCCAAAACCCGTTTCGTTGCGAAAAAACAGCAGCATTCCTGCGAAAGTCAGGGCCTGGGTCATGATGGAGAAATAGACCCCTTTGATTTTTGACCGAAAGGCAAACCAACCAAATACCAGTGCCAGCAGGCCAGGAACCAGAACGACCAGCAGTAGCGCCCAGATAAAATGTTGCGTCCCCCACCAAAACCACGGCAGCTCGCTCCACGACAGGAATGACATGAAGGCCGGTAATCCTTCGCCAGAGGCCTGGCGCATCAGGTACATTCCCATCGCATACCCTCCCAGCGCAAAGAAAATACCGTGTCCCAGCGAGAGCATGCCGGCATAGCCCCACACAAGATCCAGCGCGACCGCCACAATGGCATAACAGAGAATTTTCCCGGCCAGCGTTAGCGTCCACACCGATATAGCCAGCGGATGGTCCGCAGGTAACAGTGCAAGAAACGGCAGAATAATCAACGCCAGCAGCAACCCCAGCCCCAGGATGCGCGTCGCGCGTGGCGCTTTACGCGCCAGCGTTAATGTCATTGGCATCGTCATCAGTCAATAACCCTCCCTTTTAGCGCGAACAGCCCCTGCGGACGCTTCTGAATAAACAGAATAATCAGCACCAGAATCATGATTTTGCCTAGAACTGCCCCCACCTGAGGCTCCAGAATTTTATTGAAGATCCCCAGTCCAAACGCCGCGGCCACGCTCCCTGCGAGTTGTCCCACGCCGCCCAGCACCACAACCAGAAACGAATCGATAATGTAGCTTTGCCCCAATTCGGGTCCTACGTTGCCCAACTGCGAGAGCGCTACGCCCCCCAGCCCGGCAATGCCTGAACCAAGGCCAAAGGCCAGCATATCGACTCGTCCGGTAGGTACGCCGCAGCAGGCCGCCATATTGCGATTTTGCGTCACGGCACGTACGCGCAGCCCCAGACGCGTTTTATTCAACAACAGCCAGGTGAAAAACAGCACCAGAATGGCAAAGCCAAGCACCACAATTCGGTTCCACGGTAAAATCAGATTGGCATAAACCTGAATCCCCCCTGAAAGCCATGCCGGATTGGCGACTTCCAGGTTTTGCGCGCCGAAGGACATACGCACCAACTGGATGAGCATCAGGCTGATCCCCCAGGTCGCCAGCAGCGTTTCGAGAGGACGCCCGTATAAATGGCGGATCACCCCGCGCTCAAGCAGCATTCCTACCGCTGCGGTAAGTAAAAAGGCAACCGGCAGCGCAATAACCGGATACCAGGCTAGCCATTGCGGGAAAAACTGGCTCATCAGTTGTTGTACCATCCAGGTACAGTAAGCCCCGAGCATTAACATCTCGCCATGCGCCATATTAATGACGCCGAGTAATCCATAGGTTATAGCCAGACCCAATGCCGCCAGCAGCAAAATTGAGCCCAGCGACAGCCCCATAAAGGCCTGTCCAAGAAGATCGCCAATCTTCATGCGATGCGCGATGGAATTCAGGCTTTCGCCAGCGGCAGCACGCACGCGGGTATCGGGTTCATGTTCAGCCTGGGTGAATGGTTGCAGGCGCGCCTGAGTTTCAGGATCATTTGACGACCCTAATAGTTCGATTGCCTGACGTCTGACCTCCGGCGAGGAACTGTTCAGCTGCAGATTTGCCAGTGCAATAGCCAGCGCGGATTTCACATCACCATTTGACTCCTGAGCCAGTCGTTGCTGTAAAAACGGCAGCATATCCGGCTGTGCCTCACGCTGTAATGTACGAGCTGCATCTAACCTTGTCGTGACACTGTCACTTAAAAGCTGATGGACAGCCAACGCTCCTGCCACCAGATTACGCAGGCGGTTAGTCAGGCGAATTTTTTTTAGCTCGCCGTTTGGGATTGTCGCTGTTCCTAACGGTTGTGCGTGCGAGCCGTTCATGATGAAGGTATTTTTCGCGTTATCAGTCAGCAGATTCTCCTCGCGCAACGCGCTGAGCAGCGGGATGCGCTGAACATCGGGATTCACCGCCCATTGTTCAAGCAAGGCGGCCTGCTGAGTTCGATTTGCGGCTGTAAAAGTATCGGCATCTGATGCCTGCGCTATCCACGGCAAAAACCACGTCAGCAACAACACACCACGAATAAAGCGCATAACTTTCATGAGCATTCTCCAGAGCGTTACCCTCCCGCAGGAGGGCACACGATCAGTTGCTGGCGGTTTTCACAGGCTGTGCAGATTTTTTATCATTACCAGCGATGTACGGACTCCATGGCTGGGCGCGGACTGGCTCATCGGTTTGCCATACCACGTTAAACTGGCCATTGCCCTCAATCTCGCCAATCATGACGGGTTTATGCAGGTGATGGTTGGTCGCATCCATGGTCAGGGTAAAGCCTGATGGCGCAGCGAAGGATTGCCCCGCCATTGCAGCGCGAACTTTATCCACATCAGTCGTTCCGGCTTTTTCTACCGCCTGCGCCCACATATGGAGGCCAACATACGTAGCTTCCATGGGGTCGTTTGTCACCACCGATTCAGCATTTGGTAATTTGTGCGCTTTGGCATACGCCCGGTAATCCGCGACAAACTTCTTGTTGGCAGCGTTATCGACGGACTCAAAGTAGTTCCAGGCTGCAAGGTTGCCCACCAGCGGTTTGGTATCAATACCGCGTAACTCCTCCTCACCCACGGAGAATGCCACCACAGGAACATCGGTGGCTTTCAGGCCCTGGTTGGCCAACTCTTTATAGAATGGAACGTTAGAATCGCCGTTGATGGTTGATACCACCGCCGTTTTCCCCCCTGCGGCGAATTTTTTAATACTGGCGACAATGGTCTGGTAATCGCTGTGTCCGAATGGGGTGTACACCTCTTCGATGTCTTTATCGGCAACTCCTTTTGAGTGCAAAAAGGCGCGTAAAATTTTGTTGGTCGTGCGTGGATAAACATAATCCGTGCCCAGCAGGAAGAAGCGTTTCGCGCTGCCGCCGTCCTCACTCATCAGATACTCAACCGCAGGGATCGCCTGCTGGTTGGGGGCTGCGCCGGTATAGAAGACGTTAGGCGACATCTCCTCACCTTCATATTGCACTGGGTAAAACAGCAGACCGTTCAATTCTTCAAATACTGGTAGAACCGATTTACGCGAAACCGATGTCCAGCAGCCAAACACTGCCGCTACCTTGTCCTGACTCAGCAGCTGCCTTGCTTTTTCAGCAAATAAGGGCCAGTTCGAGGCCGGGTCAACCACCACCGGTTCCAGCTTTTTACCCAACACACCGCCCTGAGCATTAATTTCATCGATGGCCATCAACGCCACATCTTTTAGCGGCGTTTCGGATATGGCCATCGTGCCGGATAAAGAATGCATGATGCCAACCTTGATGGTGTCGGCTGCCTGAACGCTAAAACTCACGCCCATTGCTACAACAGAGGCAGAAAGTGCAAAAGCTTTTAAAAATGTACGACGCTGCATAGTTTCACTCCTGAAATTAAACTTGCTGAAAGCTCCGGTGCAGCCGGGCAGACAAAACGGTGCAAATTAAAGGTGTTCATAAGTGATAAGGCAAAAACGATGCCAGATATTAAAACATCATATAAAATCAATAAATTAGCATCTCGAGCACAAAAATCAGTATTACATTTTCCCACCAAACGGGTTAATCAAAGGAAAAATTGAACCACCATGAGACAACTCTGCATTATAAACGTGCAACAATCTGTGTCAGCAGCACACTGTCATAGCAGCGTCTCAGGGTTTAAAAACAGGATTATTTGTGCGCAGATAAATGTGTCTCGTCACTATTATTTATTTTATTCGACGTGATCATGTCAAAAATTTACTTTTCAGCCGAAATAATCACACAGTTCAGCCTTTGTTTAAGATTGAATTGCTACTATAGTCATAAGCGAGGTGAACTTAAGGTAAGAGAGGAAACTCACAGATAAAGGAGCATTTACTATGCTGGGTAATATGAATATTTTTATGGCTGTTCTGGGAATTATTTTATTTTCCGGTTTCCTGGCCGCGTATTTTAGCCACAGATGGGATGATTGATGAACGGAGATAGTCCTGCACCGACCCGGCCCCTTGTTGCGTAGCTGCACAAGGGGCCATTTTTTTGCCCAAATCGCGCTCGTGGTACCTTTTTCCTGATTTACAGATAAAAAAAACCGCCGGATAAACCAGCGGTAAATGCTTGCATGGATAGATTTGTGTTTTGCTTTTATACGCTATCTGGCAATTCCCTGCGAAGATAACGGATAGTCAGCTAACCTATCATCAACAACCCCAATGAAAGTTAAACGAAACGCAACTACCTCAAAGCGTTTTCGAAAACTCACGCACTGAGGGGATACGAGGTCCCGTCATTGGTGTCCACCAACGCGATCTGCTCATTTTCATCCATAAACATACAGCGATTTCTGCCGGTCTGTTTCCCCTGATACATCGCCCTGTCAGCCCGACCAAGCGCGGTATCCAGCGTTTCACCCGGTTGGACTCGGGTTATGCCTGCCGTCACCGTGATACCGATCTCTCCATCAGCGTAGGGAATTTTTTTCTGCCCAATCAGACGACAAAGTCTCAAACCCGCCTGGCATGCCTGCTCGTCCGTTTTTGTTCTGATGATGATAATGAACTCTTCTCCACCGTAGCGGTACGCCACCTCATCATATCGCGTCCATGACAATAAATTTGATGCCAGAGCCCGCAATACAATGTCACCAACCAAATGGCCGTAGGTATCGTTAACGTATTTAAAACGATCGATATCTAACAACAATATATAGAGATTAAGCGGTTCGGCATCGAGCAACTGCCGATCAAAAGACTCATCGAGCATTCTTCTGCCAGGTAAACCTGTTAATACATCGATATTACTGCGGATATTCAATAAATATATTTTGTAGTCCATTACAGATGAGGTAAATGCCAGCAGCGCGTCCTGGAAACTGTCGAAATGCCATGGATGGCTACGTTTCTCCACTATAGCCAATAGCAACTCCTTGCCTAATAAATGCATCTTTTCGTGGGTGGCATTTATCTTGCTTACGTAACTACAATCATCCTCATTGTACCGCGATTGATTATTAAGCCACTGTCCAAATCGACAAACACAATGCGAATTTTCACCCATAATATCCGGCTGAGTAACATCTAAAGACACCACGCAGCGGAACATTGTCACTAACCATTTGTAGTGGGCATCAATGGACTTGTTCAACTCAATCAAAATTGTATCTATTTCCTTCGTATTTCTCATCATCACGTTCTCCCTCCCTGTTCGAGCGTTTCTGATGGAATTATCTTAACGATAAAAAAGAAAATTTATGTAAATTTTTTAATAGTAATTAATAAGCCGCGATTAACAATAGCATTGCGCTATGCCACTGGTCGCGGCATAGCGAGTATCGCCGACTCAGTTCATACCTGGCTCAAATTGGTCGCGGTTCATTGAGCCTTTTATTTTCGCGGATAGATAAAAACCGATAAGAAAGCTGATGTGTATGCCTTAAGCTTTTTATAGCTATGAATATCCAGTGTCAGTGATGCTACCGTCAGAGTTGTTACGGTCAGGATAAAAATTACAATATCCTCTGCTGTCGCCAGTGGCCAATTCTCAAAGTAGGTTTGCAGACTGTTAAAGACGATTTTATCAACAAGTTCTGTACGTTCAGGCATGTTTAAGACCTCTATGAAGTTCAACGTTTTGGAACAATGATTGTCGCACAGAGTAAAAGTAACTTTTTCCGGTAAGGACGTTAAATTGCAGGGTTCTTTTCTTAGATAATTCAAATAAACGGGCATCACATCCGGTTGTTGATGCGCGAAGCGACAGTAAGCAGTAGGCCGGATGGCGCTTCGCTATCCGGCCTACTGCGTAATTCCCTTTTCATCACAATGATGAATTTATCGGCATCATTATGATTAACTAAGCTGAATTGAGGACTTTCCCCCTCTGAACAAACCTTACGCGCTCAAACCACGATGTTCCAGCATCGGCTCCATTTTTGGATCTCGTCCGCTCCACTGACGATAGAGTTCAGCTAAATCAGTGCTATTTCCGCGGGACAAAATCGCTTCGCGGAATTTCTGCCCGTTTTCACGAGTTAATCCGCCCTGCTCTACAAACCACTGATAGCCGTCATCGGCCAGCATTTGCGTCCACAGATAGGCGTAATAACCCGCGGCATAACCGCCGCCGAAGATATGGGCAAAATAACTGCTGCGATATCGTGGCGGCACGGCCTTGAGATCCAAACCTTCTGCTGCCAGCGCCTGTTGTTCAAATTGATCGACCGAAAGAGATAACGCGCTATTTTCCAGACCGTGCCAGCGCATATCCAGCAATGCAGCACTGAGCAGTTCGGTCATGTCGTAACCTTTGTTAAACAGGCTGGCCTGCTGCATTTTATCTCGCAACGCCTGCGGCATTTGCTCCCCAGTAACAACATGACGAGCAAAACGGGCAAAGACCTGCGGATGACTCGCCCAGTGTTCGTTAATCTGCGAAGGAAATTCAACAAAATCACGCGGAGTGTTGGTCCCTGAAAGCGTGGCGTAACGCTGAGTGGCGAACAGACCGTGCAACGTGTGCCCAAACTCATGAAATAACGTAATAACATCATCCCACAATAACAATGCAGGCTGACCTTTTGCCGGTTTTTGATAATTACACACGTTGTAAATAACCGGCCGGGTTTCATTGAGTTGCGATTGCTCAACAAAATTGCCCATCCAGGCACCACCGCTTTTCGATTCCCGGGCAAAGAAATCGCCGTAAAATAACGCCAGACCTACGCCATCGTGATCAAATATTTCCCATACCCTAACATCCGGGTGATAAACAGGAATGTCAAACCGTTCTATAAATTTTATGCCAAAGAGTTGATTGGCCGTCCAGAAAACGCCCTCGTTCAGCACCGTAACAAGGGCAAAGTAAGGTTTGAGCTGCGCCTCATCCAGAGCATATTTCTCACGACGAACCTGCTCAGCATAAAATGCCCAGTCCCAGGCCTCGACGTTAAATTGCCCCTGTTCGTGATTGATAACATTCTGGATTTCGGCCTGTTCATCTAGTGCCCGAGCTCGCGCGGCAGGAACAATCGCCCGCATGAAATTCAGTGCAGCTTCCGGTGTTTTTGCCATCTGGTCGGCAATTTTCCATGCAGCGTAATTGGCAAAACCGAGTAGTTTCGCCTGCTGCATCCGGATCTCGACCAGTCGCTGAATAATAGCCCGAGTATCGTTAGCGTCATTGTTTTCTGCTCTCTTCCATGCGCGGGTGAACAGACTTTCACGTGTATGGCGATCGCGTAACGCCGCAAGCGCCGGTTGCTGAGTCGTGTTCAATAGCGGGATAACCCAACGCGCGTCGAGCCCTTTCTCCCTTGCAGCTTCAGCGGCAACGGCAATTTCCTCAGCGCTGAGTCCCTCCAGGTAACGTGCATCATCCACCACCAGAGCAGCAGACTTGTTCGCTGCCAGCAGCCGTTGGTTAAACTGGCTGGTCAGCGTGGCGGACTCTGTATTGAGCGCTTTAAGGTTCGCTTTATCAGTCTCATTCAGACATGCGCCGGCCAGTACAAAACGCTGGTGGATGACCTCCAGCAAGCGTAATGATTCGCTTTCCAGCCCCAGAGAACCTCGCCGTTGCCAGACAGCTTCAACGCGTGAAAAGAGTGCTTCATTGAGATAGATATCATTGGCAAGGCTCGCCAGTTCTGCGGAAAACTCTTCGTCAAGGTGCTGTAGTTCATCGTTGGTGTGCGCCGCCGTCATCGCGAAGAAAACGCTGGTTACGCGTGTCAACAAAACGCCGCTTTGTTCAAGCGCCAGCAACGTATTGGCAAAATCAGGGGCTAGCGGGTTTTGCACAATCGCCTCGATCTCTGCACGTTTTTGCCGCACGCCTTCATCGAACGCTGGGCGATAGTGCTGCACCTCTATCTGATCAAACTGCGGGGCCTGATACGGCAACGTGCTGTGACGTAAAAAAGGATTCGTTAACGACATTTTTCACTCCTGAAAACGATTTGTTTACCAGAGTAGACTTCACAGGAATCAACCGCAATCGCGTTACGCAGGAATAGCTCTGAACGGAAATGACGTGCTATGGTAGTACTACATAAAAAGCGTTGAGGAACAGTGAGATGATCGTTTTAGTAACCGGAGCAACCGCAGGTTTTGGTGAGTGCATTACGCGTCGTTTTATTGAGAATGGGCATAAAGTTATTGCCACCGGACGCCGCCAGGAGCGCCTGCAGGAACTGAAAGAGGAATTGGGTGACCGCCTCTATACCGCGCAACTGGACGTACGTAATCGTGCATCAATTGAAGAGATGCTGGACGCCCTCCCTGCTGAATGGCGCAATATTGATGTTCTGGTCAACAACGCAGGTCTGGCGCTGGGCCTTGAGCCTGCCCATAAGGCCAGCGTTGAAGACTGGGAAAATATGATCGACACCAACAACAAGGGGCTGGTTTATATGACCCGTGCCGTTCTGCCAGGCATGGTTGAACGCAACCGCGGTCATATTATCAATATCGGTTCTACAGCGGGCAGTTGGCCATACGCTGGCGGTAACGTCTACGGTGCGACCAAAGCATTTGTTCGCCAGTTTAGCCTGAATTTACGTACTGATTTACACGGCACTGCCATTCGCGTTACCGACATCGAACCGGGTCTGGTTGGCGGTACGGAATTCTCTAATGTCCGTTTCAAAGGTGATGATGCCAAAGCTGAAAAAGCCTACGAAAATACCACGGCGCTGACCCCGCAAGATGTCACAGAAGCGGTATGGTGGGTGGCTTCTTTACCGGCTCATGTCAATATCAACACCCTTGAAATGATGCCTGTCACACAGTCTTTTGCCGGGCTGAGTATTCATCGGAGCTAATTTATCTGCCCGGCCTTGCGCCGGGTATAGATAGCCTGAAAGAAGTGATAAAATAACTGGGTTAACTCTCTAAAAAGTAAGAATGAATGACCGTAGAAACGCAGCTCAACCCTACACAGCCAGTAAATCAACAGATTTACCGTATTCTTCGCCGTGATATCGTGCATTGTCTGATCGCACCCGGTACACCGCTGTCTGAGAAAGAGGTTTCCGTACGCTTTAATGTGTCACGCCAGCCGGTACGAGAAGCATTCATCAAACTGGCAGAAAACGGTCTGATTCAGATCCGCCCACAGCGTGGCAGCTATGTGAACAAGATTTCGCTGTCGCAGGTGCAAAATGGTTGTTTTGTCCGCCAGGCGATTGAATGTGCCGTGGTACGCCGCGCCGCATCGCTGATCAACGACCAGCAGTGCTATCAGCTTGAACAAAATTTGCATCAGCAGCGCATCGCAATTGACCGAAAACAGATCAATGATTTCTTCCAGCTTGATGATGAGTTTCATCAGAAACTGGCTTTAATCGCCGAGTGCCAACTCGCCTGGGATACCGTTGAGAATATAAAGGCTACAATTGACCGCGTTCGTTATATGAGCCTGGATCATATTTCCCCGCCTGAAATGCTGTTACGCCAGCATCACGATATCTTTGCCGCCCTTGAGAAACATGATGGCGATGCGGTCGAGCGCGCAATGATGCTCCATCTCCAGGAAATTGGTGAGTCCGTTCAGCTTATTCGTCAGGAAAATAGCGACTGGTTCAGTGAAGATTAATACTACGCTCGCCTCACACCGGGGTGAGTTTCTCCTCTCCTTCATAACTGCATAAAAAAAGCTGTGATTTTGATCGAAAACAAAAAAAATCCTTAACGAGAAGCGTATTTATATTGCGCCCGTTACGTGGGACTAAAAGCCCACGGGCTTTGACGGTAAGTTGGAAAGGAGAAAACACCATGAAAACATACGATCGTAACCGTAACGCAATCACCACTGGCAGCCGCGTCATGATCAGCGACACCGGGCTCACAGGCCGCATTACAGCGATAGATACCGATGGCCTGACCGCTGAGCAGATTCGCCGCGGAAAAACAGTGGAAATCGAAGGGTGTGAAGGCAAATATGCCCCCCTCGAGCTGATTCGTTTAGGCATGAACTAATTGGTGTGAATGCCAGAAAACACAGCGCCATCTGGCCCTTTGAAAGCCAGATGGCGACATAAAGCATAATCTTCGTTACTTCAGTTTTGCTGCATGCTTCGCAACCGTCGCCTTCGCCCCTTCAGCCAGTAAAGCAAGATATGCTTGTGTAACCTGGTTTTTGAACACTTCAACCTGCGGCAGTTCACGACCAAAGATTGCATCGATCGCCAGCAGCGCCCGAACGCGCTCTTCGCCCTCGTTACTGCTACGCACCGCATTCTGGATCACGGGCAACAGCGGATCGCTAATTTCAATCGCCTGGCCTTGCTCATCCACACCGCCGACGTAGCGCATCCAGCCCGCCACACCCAGCGCCAGTAAATCAAAGTGACTGCCGTTTACAATGTGCCAACGAACGGAATCAAGCATACGCTGCGGCAATTTTTGGCTTCCGTCCATAGCGATCTGCCAGGTACGATGACGCAGTGCCGGGTTGCTGTAACGCTCAATTAACAGATCGGCATAACGCTGTAGATCAACACCTTTTACTTTCAGCGTGGGTGCTTGTTCCTGCAACATCAGCGCACGAGCAGCAAGACGATAGTTTTCATCGTCCATACAATCATTAATGTGTTGATAACCGGCCAGATAACCAAGATAAGCCAGGAAAGAGTGGCTGCCGTTGAGCATGCGCAGTTTCATCTCTTCAAACGGAATGACATCTGCCACCAGCTCCGCTCCTGCCTTCTCCCATTCAGGGCGACCGGAAACAAAGTTATCTTCGATAACCCACTGACGGAAAGGCTCACATGCCACACCTGCCGGGTCGCGTACGCCAGTGATGTGTTCAATTTTGTCCAGAGTCTCTGGGGTAACTGCCGGGACAATTCGGTCAACCATTGTCGACGGGAACGTCACATGTTGTTCGATCCACGCAGCCAGTTCTTCATCCACCGCTCTGGCATACGCGGTGACAACATTACGCATTACATGACCGTTTTCAGGCATGTTGTCGCAGGACATCACAGTAAAGGCGGCTAAACCTGCCGCTTTGCGGCGTGCCAAAGCCTCAACCACTACGCCTGGCGCAGTTTTTGGCTGTTTTGGGTTTTGCAGATCGGCGGCAATCATTGGATTGTCTAACATCAGTTCACCGGTCGCCGGGGAATGGCAGTATCCTTTCTCCGTTATGGTCAGGGAAACGATCGCGACTTGTGGTTCACACATCGCTGCCAGTACGCTTTCCAGACCATCAACCTGTGCATGCAATGCATTTTTCACCACGCCCACGACTCTCGCAGTCCAGGCATCAGCAGACATCTCTGCAACGGTATACAGATTATCTTGCTGTTTCAGATCGAAAATCTGCTGCTCGCCGCCAATCAGATTCACTTCGCAGTAGCCCCAGTCACTGCCGTGGTCTGCAGCCAAAATGTCAGCGTAAACCCCCTGATGTGCGCGGTGAAACGCGCCAAACCCCAGATGAACAATACGCGGAACCAGTTTTGTACGATCGTAGTCAGGAAGTGCAGCCTTTGCCGCTAAGAGCTTGTTTTGCATGGTATGGCCTACTTATAAATGAAATCAGGACTGTTCCAGAGTAACGCCTGTATGGTTGTATGTTTTGATTTGCATTAAGCTTTTTATGATTGGTATGACATCATATAAAGGTGTGTAATAGCATGGACAGCGTATGAGACATCCGTCCATGCTAGTGTCTGGTATCAGTTTGTCTGAGTCACCGAGCAACGAACCTTCTCGGCTTTATTCACCTCGGCAGCATCCTCAAGCACGCTCAGGTCGCGATCTTTCACTTCTGGCATCAGCAACGCGGAAATCAGACCGATCAGTGAGTAGGCGATGACCATCACCAGAATTGGCCACCAGGAATTGGTCATGTTGCAGAAAATACCCGCCAGAACCGGACCAAAACCAACGGCAACTAACCCGCCCGCCTCTTTTGAAATCGCCATTCGCGTAAACCGGTTACGGGCACCGAACATTTCCGCCATAGTAATATTTTCGAGAGCAAATAATCCCAATACGGCAAAGTTATGAATAACAATCAGTGCCGTCATAATGACACCCGGGCTATACGTTTTATCCACTACAATTGACAACATCGGGTAAGCCAAAATAATTGCCGAGATATTCAGGATAATATAAGGCAAACGACGACCAAATTTATCAGACAACCAACCAAGCAACGGTATTGTAATAAAGCCCAGTACCGAACTGATCATTAAGGCATCAGTGGGGATAGATTTATCAAATAACAGCGTTTGCACTAAATAACCGGCAAGGAAGGTTTGGATTAACCCTGAGTTACCCGCCTGTCCAAAACGTAGGCCGGTTGCCAGCCAGAAAGATTTACTGGTAAACATCGCCCCCAGCGTGTTTTCTGACGAATTATTTAATGCCGGAGCGTTTTCTTCATCATTCACTTTCTCAAATACCGGGCTTTCTTTGAGATTCATACGTAACCAGATGGCAAAGATCATCACCACGACACTCGCCAGGAACGGAATACGCCAACCCCAGGCTAATAACTCCTCACGGTCGAGAACAAAGAACATCACTGCCCAGATGGCCGTTGCGCTAAGGGTTCCACAGTTGGTTCCCATGGCAACAAGTGAGGAAATAATGCCACGTTTACCTTTTGGCGCGTACTCAGCAAGCATCGTGCCTGCGCCGGAGATTTCAGCCCCTGCACCAAGCCCTTGCACGATACGCAGCGTCACCAGCAGAACAGGCGCAAAGATACCAATTTGTGCATATGTTGGTAGCACGCCAATTAAGGTCGTACAAATTCCCATCATGGTGATGGTAATAAACAGCACTTTTTTACGCCCAATGCTGTCACCCATTTTGCCAAATATAAATGCGCCAACGATACGAGCAATATATCCTGCACCGTATGTACCCATCGCTAAAATAAGCGCCATGGCGGCAGACTGTTCCGGGAAAAATATTTCATGGAATACCAGTGCGGCACCCAGAGAATATAACTGAAAATCCATAAATTCGAGCGCAGTACCCAACCATCCGGATACGGCAGCTCTGACCAGATCTTTCGTGGACCTTTCGTGTTTTTCTTGATTCATATTGGCTATCTCTAAGAGGTAAGATGCGTACCACTTACTCGCAGTTTTTATATTATTCAGTGAATGTGAGTAAGACTTTGCAGCAGTGCTGCTGATCTTTCTCAAACAATTCAATTGCGTCTGTAACGTGGTGATAGTCAAAAGTGTGAGTAATAAGTTGATTAGGATCGATGAGTCCATTGACCAACCAGTCAATCACAACCGGGAATTTGTTCGCATTTAATCTTGAGGAATAAATGGACAGTTCTTTACCGGTAATACCTTGTTGAATAATCTGACAAGGATCGCTGGAGAAGCCCATCAGAACAATTCGCGCGGCTGGCGATGCCAGCGTGATAGCCTCCTGTAAAATGGATGGATGGCAAGCTGCATCCACGATGAGGGTCGGTTTTAGCCCGTTTTCTACCAGAAACTCTTGCAACGAGTGCTGACTATTATTGATGGCCCAGTCTGCACCACACTGCTTCGCCATGGCCAGGCGTTCATCGATTCTGTCAGCAATCACTACGGTTTTAACCTTATAGACACGCTTAAGCGCCTGTACAGTGGTCAGTCCCATAGGCCCTGCGCCATAAATCAGCGCAATATCGTTTTCTGTCGGATTAATTTGCCCGGTTACATTTGCGGCGATGGTAAATGGTTCGACCATAACGGCATGCTCATCCGGCACAGTATCGGGGATCGTCCAGGCGTTTTTCGCCGGCACGACAGCGTACTCGCTGAAACCGCCATCGCGATGTACGCCCAGCACCACCAGCGATGTACAAACGTTAGGTTTACCAATGGAACAGGGATAACAATGTCCACAGCTGATGACCGGATCAACGGACACCCGCTCGCCTATTCGCGAATGGTCAACGCCGTCACCTACCGCCTCGATCACACCATAAAACTCGTGGCCAATTACGCGCGGGTATTGTGCAAATGGATTATGACCGCGGTAAATATGGCTGTCTGAACCACAAATTCCCGCCAGTTTCACTTTTACCCTGACCTCACCTGCTGAGGGTTCTGGCACCGGTCGTTCGGCGATAATCAGCGTATTCGGTTTTTCAATCACGATACTTTTCATAGCAAATCACTCCTTACCAGTTCCACAGCGTGCCATCTTCCAGGCGAGCAACAGGCAGATATGCAGGGTCATACGGATATTTCGCCGCCAGTTTTTCGTCAAACTCGATCCCAAGGCCGGGTTTGTCTCCTGGGTGCATATAGCCGTTATCAAATGTCCAGTTATGTGGGAACACTTCCAGCATCTGCTCGGAATAGCCCATATATTCCTGTACGCCGAAGTTCGGTACCCACAGATCAAAATGCAGCGCGGCGGCCATGCACACAGGCGATAGATCGGAAGGTCCATGTGAACCGGTACGTACCTGATACAGCGACGCGAAATCAGCAATCCGGCGCATACCGGTGATACCACCCGCATGGGTGATGGTGGTGCGGATATAGTCGATCAGTTGTTCTTCAATAAGCTGTTTACAGTCCCAGATGCTGTTGAACACTTCCCCTACCGCAATCGGCGTGACCGTATGCTGGCGGATCAGGCGGAAGCACTCCTGGTTTTCTGCTGGGGTAGGGTCTTCCATCCAGAACAGACGATATTGCTCAATGCTTTTGCCAAAACGGGCCGCTTCAATTGGCGTCAGACGGTGATGCATGTCGTGCAGAAGATGTTCGTTGAAACCGAATTTATCGCGCACGGCTTCAAACAGTTTTGGCGTGAAATCGAGGTATTTCTCCGTTGACCACAACTGCTCTTCCGGCCATTGCCCTTTGGTGGCAGGTTCGTAAGCCAATCCTTTGCCTTTAGACATACCGTAAGTGGTTTTCATGCCCGGTACGCCACACTGTACGCGAATCGCTTTAAAACCCATTTCTTTATGACGCGCATAATCTTCCAGTACGTCATCAACGGTATGGCCTGTGGTGTGGCAATAAACCATAACTCCTTCACGAGAAGCACCGCCGAGTAACTGGTACAACGGCATATTGGCTGCTTTCGCTTTGATGTCCCACAATGCCATATCCACTGCGGAAATCGCCGACATGGTGACCGGCCCACGACGCCAGTACGCGCCTTTGTAGAAAAACTGCCAGATATCCTCAATACGATGCGCATCGCGACCAATAAGCTGCGGACACACGTGATCTTTCAGATACGACGCCACGGACAGCTCGCGTCCATTTAACGTGGCATCTCCCAGCCCGGTGATCCCATCTTCTGTCGTAATTTTCAACGTCACAAAATTACGCCCAGGACAGGTAACAAAAACATCAGCCCCAACAATCTTCATTTCTTATTCCCTACATCTGTTCTTGTGATGCAGGAAATTTACTCAACTGAGCTACTACCATACAAGTATAAAGATCAAAAAAGCACTGCTTGATCACAAAAAAAGGCGCTATGCGCGCCCCCATCCAGCCACAATGATCAACATGCCGCACAACGCCACCAGCGCGCCATACCAGTCATACAAACTGAGTTTTACACCATCGACAATGCGTAGCCATAACAGCGCGGTCACCACGTAAACACCGCCATAGGCTGCGTATACACGCCCGCTGGCTGCCGGATGCAGTGTCAGCAACCAGACGAATAAAGCCAGTGACACCCCCGCGGGTATCAGTAACCAGGCTGTAGCCCCTCGCTTAAGCCAAAGCCAGGGTAAAAAGCAGCCAATGATTTCGCATAACGCGGTGACGAAAAAAAGAAATGTGGTCTTAAGCATTGATGTTATTCAGTTACCTTCGGTTTAACTATGATACGACAGAATCTCGTTAGCGTATCCATATCCACCGGGTGGGTATGCCCGCAAACCGGAATAGTGTAGAATTTAACCCTGTTTTATCGTTTTTACCCTTTCCCATAAAAGGAATTCGCCATGAAAATTACACTGACCAAACGCCTGTGCCTGACGGCTATGCTGACGCTGGCTGCGGCTGTGTACACCTCTTCCGCATTTGCTGAAACCAGTAAACTGGTCATTGAATCCGGGGACAGTGCGCAAAGTCGTCAACAAGCAGCAATGGAAAAGGAACAATGGAACGATACGCGTCAGCTTCGCCAGAAAGTCAACAAACGTGCAGAGAAAGAGTGGGACAAAGCCGATACAGCCTTTGATAGCCGTGATAAATGCGAACAGAGCGCTAATATTAATGCGTACTGGGAACCTAACACATTGCGCTGCCTTGACCGCCGTACTGGCCGCACCGTTGCCCCATAATCATTGCACTTTGAAGGATATTGAAAGGATACGATATGACTAGCGCCCTCAGTGTTAAGTTGCGCCCGCTGGAGCGTGAAGATTTACGATTCGTCCATCAGCTTGATAATAACGCCAGCGTAATGCGTTACTGGTTTGAAGAACCTTACGAAGCGTTTGTTGAGCTGTCAGACCTGTATGACAAACACATTCACGACCAAAGCGAACGTCGCTTTGTGGTGGAATGCGACGGTGAAAAAGCCGGACTCGTGGAACTGGTTGAAATTAACCATGTGCACCGACGGGCGGAATTCCAGATCATTATTTCCCCTGATTATCAGGGCAAAGGTCTGGCTTCCCGGGCTGCTAAGCTGGCGATGGATTACGGCTTTACCGTACTCAATTTATATAAGCTGTATCTGATCGTTGATAAAGAGAACGAAAAAGCTATCCACATCTACCGTAAACTTGGCTTTATGGTCGAAGGCGAGCTGATTCATGAATTCTTTATCAACGGCCAATACCGCAACACTATCCGTATGTGTATCTTCCAGCAGCAGTATCTGGCAGAACACAAAACGTCAGGTCCAAACCTGCTGCAACCTACAGCTCAATAAAGCCTGACTAATAGTACGCGATGGTGTTTTCAATTGAGTAATGGTGTTCAACTGCCGGCTTCACGCTCTCGTCAACGATAACGAGCTGGCAGTTGACCGGATTTGCGTATTCATCGTATTTGCACGTTTGTTTGACGTGGCCTACCGGATGATTGTTGAGCAGGCTCACCGCGGTGTAATCCAGCTTCTTCAACGGGTCGACCGACGGTTTGGCATCAACCTGTAAGGTATTGTCCTTATTGACGGTTGTTTTACCCAGCGGGTAGCCTTCCGCATCATAGCGATATTCCACCTTCATCTCTTTCCCCGTGGCAGAAACGACAAAACCGTTATCGTCGGTATCCCACACCACTCCTGCCGCAGGCAGTTCCGCCAGTTGGCATTTGCCCTGTAAACGGATCCGTTTTTCCAGCGTTTCGGCATCCCGGTAGTAGTTTGCATCCAGGACCAGCGCCATACCGGTATTGTTTTCAATATCGTGCAGTTCAAGCGTATCGAAACAACCTTCCTGTGACAGCGTACCAACGACACGCTTAGTAACCTCACCTTTATCATTGAGCAGCGTCTGGCTGAAATCTTTCACCGGCCCACGCAGCGGGTCGAAATCAAATTCATTGGAAAAACTGGCCATTTCCGGCGTAAAGGAAACCAGCCCTTTGGCGTTATCACACCCAACCAGCACGACGCACAGGAAACCTAACAGGGTCTGTTTCTTCACATTTTTCACCGGGATAAGAAGATAATTCTCAATCATATTAGCAAATACAGTTATTTACACCAGAAATGCTAATCTTAGTTTAAGTCGATCATAAAAGAGCTGATGATGAAATACATACCAGGAATTGCCGCGATCATATTGGTAGTCGCTTCCCCGCAGGTTCTGGCGGCACCCGCGTCATGCGAACGCGTAAAAAGCGATATCGAACAGCGCATCATCAATAATGGTGTTGCTGAATCCAGCTTCACGCTGAATATTGTCCCCAACGATCAGGCCGATCAACCTGACTCACTGGTAGTCGGACATTGTGCAAATGATACGCACAAAATTCTCTATACCCGGACCAACAGCGGCAACGCCCCCGCCAATAGCACATCTGCACAAGACGGACACGTCGCCGAACCGCAATAAATCTCACCCTCCGTGCGCGGAGGGTTACTCCAGTTTGATATGCATTAAGATGACATACTCATAAATGGGTAAACTCACTCCATTATTAGCATGCTATTAATTTCGCTGTAGAGATTAATATATAGCGATAACTATAATGGAGTGAGTTATGTCTGATATTGAGCAATATGGAGGCATCAGCCGCAGGACGTTAGTGAAATCCTCGGCTATCGGTTCGCTGGCGCTTGCCGCAGGCGGGCTGTCATTACCTTTTGGAATGCGCACCGCCGCCGCTGCGGTACAACAGGCGATACAACCGGCTGAAGAGAAAGTGGTTTGGGGCGCGTGTTCCGTAAACTGCGGCAGCCGTTGTGCCCTGCAACTCCACGTCAAAGATGACGAAGTCGTATGGGTGGAGTCCGATACGACCGGAGACGATCTTTATGGTCAGCACCAGGTTCGTGCCTGTCTGCGTGGGCGTTCAATCCGCCGACGGATCAATCATCCGGATCGCCTGAATTATCCGATGAAGCGCGTAGGCAAACGTGGTGAGGGAAAATTCGAACGTATAACCTGGCAGGAAGCGCTGGATACCATCAGTGACAGTTTAAAAAATACCGTGGAGAAATACGGTAATGAAGCTGTTTATATTAATTACACCTCAGGCATTGTAGGCGGCAACATTACGCGCTCCTCTCCTTACGCCTCGCTGGTCGCTCGCCTGATGAACTGCTATGGCGGTTTCCTGAGCCATTACGGCACTTACAGCACCGCACAAATCGCGGCAGCAATGCCTTATACCTACGGCTCAAATGACGGCAACAGCACATCCGACATCGAAAACACGAAACTGGTAGTAATGTTTGGCAATAATCCTGCCGAAACGCGCATGAGCGGCGGCGGAATAACGTACTTCCTTGAGCAGGCCCGGGAGCGATCTAATGCCCGGATGATCGTCATTGATCCGCGCTATACCGATACCGCTGCGGGTCGTGAAGATGAGTGGATCCCTATCCGCCCAGGAACCGATGCCGCACTCGTGGCGGGACTTGCCTGGGTTATGATTAACGAAAATCTTGTCGACCAGGCGTTCCTCGACACATATTGCATTGGTTATGACGAGAAAACCCTACCCGCCGACGCCCCCGCTAACGGACATTACAAGGCCTATATACTTGGCAACGGCGATGACGGTATCGCTAAAACGCCCAAATGGGCCTCGCATGTCACCGGGATCCCCGCCGATCGCATTATCAAACTGGCTCGGGAAATCGGCAGCACAAAACCGGCATATATTTGTCAGGGTTGGGGTCCGCAACGTCAGGCTAACGGCGAACTGACCTCACGCGCGATCGCGATGTTGCCTATCCTGACCGGCAACGTTGGCATCAACGGCGGCAATAGCGGTGCACGAGAATCAACCTACACCATCACGATTGAACGCATGCCGCTGCCGGAGAATCCCATCAAGACCCAGATATCCTGCTTTAGCTGGACCGACGCCATCGCTCGTGGCCCGGAAATGACCGCAACCCGCGATGGCGTGCGCGGGAAAGATAAGCTCGATGTACCGATTAAATTTATCTGGAACTACGCGGGCAACACCATTACTAATCAGCACTCAGATATCAATAAAACGCATGAGATCCTTCAGGATGATACGAAATGCGAAATGATAGTGGTCATCGAAAACTTCATGACATCCTCGGCCAAATATGCCGATATTCTGCTGCCGGACCTAATGACCGTCGAACAGGAAGACATTATTCCTAACGACTATGCGGGCAACATGGGATACCTCATTTTTATTCAACCCGCGACGTCACCGAAGTTCGAGCGTAAACCGATCTACTGGATAATGAGCGAAGTCGCCAAACGCCTTGGCAATGATATCTATCAACGCTTTACGGAGGGCCGTACTCAGGAACAGTGGCTCCAGTATTTGTATGCAAAAATGCTGGCCAAAGACCCCGCGCTGCCTTCCTATGACGAGCTGAAAAAAATGGGGATCTATAAACGTAAAGACCCTAACGGGCATTTTGTCGCTTATAAAAAATTCCGCGACGATCCGCAGGCCAATCCGCTCAAAACACCGTCCGGAAAGATTGAAATTTATTCCAGTCGACTGGCGAAAATAGCCAGTGTAGATTCAATCTGTCAATGCAACACCCCTTTCAATTATCTCTTTCGGTGTTTTGAACTTCAGTGTCTTTCTCGGTCTGTTGTTTAGCTGAGCAGCAACCAGATCTAGTTCATGTTGAGTATATTGGGCAAGACATGTCTTTTTAGGAAAGTACTGCCGAATTAGCCCATTTGTGTTCTCATTTGTTCCCCGCTGCCAAGGACTCTGAGGATCGCAGAAGTAAACTTTAACGCCGGTGCTGACAGTAAATTCTAGATGTCTGGCCAGTTCCATTCCTCTGTCCCATGTCAGTGATTTTCTGAGTTCTGACGGTAAACTCAGGAATTTGTCGGTAAGAGCCTGATTTACTGAGACAGAATCTTTGCCCCTGAGTCTAAGGATGATCGTATAACGTGATTTTCGGTCTACAAGTGTGGCTATATGAGAGTTTTTTGTACCTGAGACTAAATCGCCCTCCCAATGCCCCAGAGAGCGTCTGTTATCGATATTTCGGGAACGTTCGTGAATTGGTGTTCCGTTCACTATGTTAATCGTACCTCTTTCGCCTTTGCGGGTATGACGCCTGCCATGGCGAAGGCTATGCGACCGTCGCAGATGCTGTATATTCAGGTGGTGTAGCGCTTCACGGCTACGAAAGTACAGCGTTTTATAAATTGTCTCAGGTGATATTCGCAGCGTTTTTTGACGTGGTTTTGTTCGCCTTAACCATCCTGATATTTGCTCTGGAGACCATTTCATCTCCAGCTTTTCCAGAACAAGCTTTCGCAATGGTAAATTTTGATCCAGTAAGCACGGTTTTGGCCTTTTCGCCATTCTGTTGGCTCGGTTATTAGCATCAACAGCTTTGTAATAGCGTCTGCCCCGATTACGCTGAACTTCACGTGAGATCGTCGAAGGACTGCGATTCAGCGCAGTAGCTATCGCACGAATGCTCATTTTGGCTGACAAACCAGCTCGTATCTCCTCGCGCTCAGACAGTGTCAGGTGAGCTACAGCCCGCTTACGCTCATGGGGTTTTATGCCGCCAGTATCCCTTAACATAGTGAAGATCGTTCCGGG
Source organism: Citrobacter sp. Cf132 (assembly GCF_030333885.1). NCBI lineage: Bacteria > Pseudomonadati > Pseudomonadota > Gammaproteobacteria > Enterobacterales > Enterobacteriaceae > Citrobacter > Citrobacter sp. Cf132. The sequence goes on along the minus strand of NZ_JAOWFA010000050.1, from coordinate 45 downwards.
TTTTGAACCCAGGATATTCGCTATTTCACTGAAGCCTGTTCCGTT
>NZ_JAOWFA010000049.1:0-209953 GCF_030333885.1 Citrobacter sp. Cf132 | reverse complement strand
TTCTTTAAGGTAAGGAGGTGATCCAACCGCAGGTTCCCCTACGGTTACCTTGTTACGACTTCACCCCAGTCATGAATCACAAAGTGGTAAGCGCCCTCCCGAAGGTTAAGCTACCTACTTCTTTTGCAACCCACTCCCATGGTGTGACGGGCGGTGTGTACAAGGCCCGGGAACGTATTCACCGTGGCATTCTGATCCACGATTACTAGCGATTCCGACTTCATGGAGTCGAGTTGCAGACTCCAATCCGGACTACGACATACTTTATGAGGTCCGCTTGCTCTCGCGAGGTCGCTTCTCTTTGTATATGCCATTGTAGCACGTGTGTAGCCCTACTCGTAAGGGCCATGATGACTTGACGTCATCCCCACCTTCCTCCAGTTTATCACTGGCAGTCTCCTTTGAGTTCCCGGCCGGACCGCTGGCAACAAAGGATAAGGGTTGCGCTCGTTGCGGGACTTAACCCAACATTTCACAACACGAGCTGACGACAGCCATGCAGCACCTGTCTCAGAGTTCCCGAAGGCACCAAAGCATCTCTGCTAAGTTCTCTGGATGTCAAGAGTAGGTAAGGTTCTTCGCGTTGCATCGAATTAAACCACATGCTCCACCGCTTGTGCGGGCCCCCGTCAATTCATTTGAGTTTTAACCTTGCGGCCGTACTCCCCAGGCGGTCGACTTAACGCGTTAGCTCCGGAAGCCACGCCTCAAGGGCACAACCTCCAAGTCGACATCGTTTACGGCGTGGACTACCAGGGTATCTAATCCTGTTTGCTCCCCACGCTTTCGCACCTGAGCGTCAGTCTTTGTCCAGGGGGCCGCCTTCGCCACCGGTATTCCTCCAGATCTCTACGCATTTCACCGCTACACCTGGAATTCTACCCCCCTCTACAAGACTCTAGCCTGCCAGTTTCGGATGCAGTTCCCAGGTTGAGCCCGGGGATTTCACATCCGACTTGACAGACCGCCTGCGTGCGCTTTACGCCCAGTAATTCCGATTAACGCTTGCACCCTCCGTATTACCGCGGCTGCTGGCACGGAGTTAGCCGGTGCTTCTTCTGCGAGTAACGTCAATCGCTGCGGTTATTAACCACAACGCCTTCCTCCTCGCTGAAAGTACTTTACAACCCGAAGGCCTTCTTCATACACGCGGCATGGCTGCATCAGGCTTGCGCCCATTGTGCAATATTCCCCACTGCTGCCTCCCGTAGGAGTCTGGACCGTGTCTCAGTTCCAGTGTGGCTGGTCATCCTCTCAGACCAGCTAGGGATCGTCGCCTAGGTGAGCCGTTACCCCACCTACTAGCTAATCCCATCTGGGCACATCCGATGGCAAGAGGCCCGAAGGTCCCCCTCTTTGGTCTTGCGACGTTATGCGGTATTAGCTACCGTTTCCAGTAGTTATCCCCCTCCATCGGGCAGTTTCCCAGACATTACTCACCCGTCCGCCACTCGTCACCCAAGGAGCAAGCTCCTCTGTGCTACCGTTCGACTTGCATGTGTTAGGCCTGCCGCCAGCGTTCAATCTGAGCCATGATCAAACTCTTCAATTTAAGTTTGATGCTCGTGAATTAAACTTCGTAATGAATTACGTATGTTCACTCAGAGACTTGGTATTCATTTTTCGTCTTGCGACGTTAAGAATCCGTATCTTCGAGTACCCACACAGATTGTCTGATAAATTGTTAAAGAGCAGTTGCGACGCGCTTTAGCGCCCTGTCGCGAGGTGGCGTATATTACGCTTTCCTCTTTCAGAGTCAACCCTCATTTTCAGGTTTTTCTCTTCAACCGAGCCGGCTGTTTGTGTGAAGTGATTCACATCCGCCGTGTCGATGGAGGCGCATTATAGGGAGTCGACTCAGGAAGACAAGCGGAAAAATGCATTTTTGTTTCAACCGCTCACCTTTTACCCACAACGCTTACTTTTGCTGCTTTTTTATCGCCATTGGCAGGTCTGCCAGACTATTTATGACTAAATCTGCCGCATTTTCTGCTTCCGGCGTGACGGGTTTGCCTGTGCGCACCAATACCTTCGTGCCAACATTTGCAGCTGCCGCCGCCTGCATATCTTCAATTTTGTCGCCTACCATATAAGAAGCGGCCATATCGATGTGCAAGAAGTCTCGGGCGGAGATAAACATGCCAGGATGCGGTTTACGACAGTCGCAGACCTGACGATACTCTTCCACGGTGCCCTGTGGGTGATGCGGGCAGTAGTAGATGCCATCCAGCTCAACATCGCGATCGGCCAGCGACCAGTCCATCCATTCGGTCAACGTTTCAAACTGCGCCTCAGTAAATTTACCACGCGCGATACCAGACTGGTTCGTCACAATAATGAGCGCGTAACCCATCTTTTTAAGTTCACGCATGGCATCAATAACGCCGTCGATAAACTCAAACTCGTCGATCTCATGTACATAACCGTGGTCCACATTAATGGTACCGTCACGGTCGAGAAAAATTGCGGGTACAGACTTTGCCACCTTTTATAGCTCCTGAATAAGGCATGTGGCTCTAGTATCGCATGTTTCAGCGGGCAAGAAAGTGCTCATCGCGCAAAGCCTGATTGATTTAGACGTCTGGATGCCTTAACATCCATCTTGTTGACGGCTTCGACCGTACCTGACAGACGAAAATGCCACGGCTAACTTAATTACGATAATAAATAACCAATGATTAAACTTTCGAATATCACCAAAGTGTTCCAGCAGGGGACTCGCACCATTCAGGCGTTAAATAACGTCAGCCTGCATGTTCCTGCCGGGCAGATTTATGGCGTTATTGGCGCCTCCGGTGCCGGTAAAAGTACGCTCATCCGCTGCGTTAACTTACTTGAACGCCCAACCGAAGGCAGCGTTCAGGTCGGCGGTCAGGAACTCACGACGCTTTCTGAGTCAGAGCTGACCAAAGCTCGCCGTCAAATCGGCATGATTTTCCAACACTTTAACCTGCTCTCTTCCCGCACCGTGTTTGGCAACGTCGCGCTGCCGCTGGAACTGGATAACACGCCAAAAGAAGAGATCAAACGCCGTGTAACAGAACTGTTGGATTTGGTTGGTCTTGGTGACAAGCACGATAGCTACCCGGCCAATCTTTCTGGTGGACAAAAACAGCGTGTGGCAATCGCCCGTGCGCTGGCAAGCAATCCCAAAGTGCTGCTGTGTGATGAAGCCACCAGCGCACTCGATCCGGCAACGACCCGCTCGATTCTGGAATTATTGAAAGACATTAACCGTCGTCTGGGACTTACCATTCTGCTGATAACCCATGAGATGGACGTTGTAAAACGCATTTGTGACTGCGTGGCGGTCATCAGTAATGGTGAACTGATTGAACAGGACACCGTTAGCGAAGTGTTCTCACACCCGAAAACGCCGCTGGCACAGAAATTTATTCAGTCCACGCTGCACCTGGATATCCCGGAAGATTACCTGGAACGGTTAAAAGCCGAGCCAGAAGCAGACAGTGTGCCGATGTTGCGTATGGAATTCACCGGTCATTCGGTCGATGCGCCGCTACTTTCTGAGACGGCCCGTCGCTTTAACGTTAATAACAACATTATTAGCGCGCAGATGGATTACGCCGGCGGTGTGAAATTCGGCATCATGCTGACTGAAATGCACGGCACACAGGAAGATACACAAGCAGCCATCAACTGGTTGCAGGAACACCATGTAAAAGTAGAGGTACTGGGTTATGTCTGAGCCGATGATGTGGCTGCTGGTTCGCGGCGTATGGGAAACGCTGGCAATGACCTTTGTGTCCGGTTTTTTTGGTTTTGTGATCGGTCTGCCGGTTGGCGTGTTGCTGTACGTAACGCGTCCGGGGCAAATCATTGAGAACGCGAAGCTCTACCGTACGCTCTCTGCGCTGGTGAACATTTTCCGTTCCATCCCGTTCATCATCTTATTGGTGTGGATGATTCCGTTCACCCGCATGATCGTAGGCACCTCTATCGGACTGCAGGCCGCTATCGTCCCGCTGACCGTCGGCGCCGCGCCGTTTATCGCCCGTATGGTGGAAAACGCGCTGCTCGAAATCCCGACCGGGCTAATAGAAGCCTCTCGTGCGATGGGCGCCACGCCGCTGCAAATTGTACGTAAGGTATTACTACCAGAAGCGCTGCCAGGACTGGTCAATGCGGCCACCATCACCCTTATCACGCTGGTTGGTTACTCCGCGATGGGCGGTGCCGTCGGTGCCGGTGGTCTTGGACAGATTGGTTATCAGTACGGCTATATTGGTTACAACGCTACAGTAATGAATACAGTACTGGTATTGCTCGTCGTTCTGGTTTATTTAATTCAGTTATCCGGCGATCGCATCGTCCGGGCTGTCACGCACAAATAACGTTGCACACAACACTAAAAACTCATTAAGAAAAGGAAATAAGCATGGCGTTCAAATTCAAAACCTTTGCGGCAGTTGGAGCCCTGATCGGTTCTCTGGCACTTGTGGGTTGCGGTCAGGATGAAAAAGATCCTAATCACATCAAAGTGGGCGTTATTGTTGGCGCAGAGCAGCAGGTTGCAGAAGTCGCGCAGAAAGTAGCTAAAGAAAAATACGGTCTGGACGTTGAGCTGGTCACGTTTAACGATTACGTTCTGCCTAACGAAGCGCTGAGCAAAGGCGATATCGATGCTAACGCCTTCCAGCACAAACCGTACCTGGATCAGCAGATCAAAGATCGCGGTTACAAGCTGGTTGCTGTAGGCAATACTTTTGTTTACCCGATTGCGGGCTATTCCAAAAAAATCAAATCACTGGATGAGCTGCAGGACGGTTCACAGGTCGCGATTCCAAACGACCCGACTAACCTTGGCCGTTCCTTGCTGCTGCTGCAAAAAGTGGGCTTAATCAAGCTGAAAGATGGTGTTGGCCTGCTGCCGACCGCGCTGGACGTGATTGAAAACCCGAAAAATCTGAAGCTGGTTGAACTGGAAGCGCCGCAGCTGCCGCGTTCTCTGGACGATGCTCAAATCGCACTGGCGGTCATCAACACCACCTACGCCAGCCAGATCGGCCTGACCCCGGCAAAAGACGGTATCTTTGTTGAAGATAAAGATTCTCCGTACGTAAACCTGATCGTGACGCGTGAAGACAACAAAGATGCTGAGAACGTGAAGAAATTCGTTCAGGCATATCAGTCTGATGAAGTGTACGAAGCAGCAAACAAAGTCTTTAACGGCGGTGCTGTTAAGGGCTGGTAATTTTAGGCTGTTTACAGAATATGTAATATCATCAGGACGGGCGCTTGCCCGTCTTGTCATTTATGCAAGCACCTGATTCAATATCTGACGTTTAGATCATTCATTGAGGAAATATTATGCGTGCTTTACCGATCTGTTTAGTAGCACTCTTGCTGAGCGGCTGTTCTATGTTAAGCAGATCCCCTGTTGAACCCGTTCAAAGCACCGCAACCCCGCCGAAAGCGGAGCCGGAAAAACCGAAAGCACCGCGCGCGACGCCGGTAAGAATCATTACTAACGCTGAAGATTTAGTAGGCAAGCCGTTCCGCGATCTTGGCGAAGTTAGCGGTGAATCCTGCCAGGCATCCAACCAGGATTCCCCTCCGAGCATTCCAACCGCGCGCAAACGCATGCAGATTAACGCATCAAAAATGAAAGCTAATGCGGTATTGCTGCACAGTTGCGAAGTGACCAGCGGAACACCGGGTTGCTATCGTCAGGCGGTTTGCATCGGTTCTGCACTGAACATTTCGGCGAAATGAGCCATTTTCAGTTCGAGCAAATAGGCGTTATCCGCTCACCATATAAAGAAAAGTTCGCCGTTCCACGCCAGCCAGGTCTGGTGAAAAGCGCCTGCGGCGAACTGCATTTGCTCGCACCTTATAACCAGGCCGATGCCGTTCGCGGCCTGGAAGCCTTCAGTCATTTGTGGGTGATTTTTGTTTTTCACCAGACAATGGAAGGTGGATGGCGTCCGACCGTGCGCCCTCCCCGTCTTGGTGGCAACGCCAGAATGGGTGTCTTTGCCACACGTTCAACGTTTCGTCCTAACCCTGTTGGCATGTCGTTGGTAGAGCTGCGGGGCATCCGCTGCCATAAAGAGCACGTAATCCTCGAACTCGGTGGACTGGACCTTGTTGACGGAACGCCAGTAGTGGATATTAAGCCGTATCTGCCGTTTGCCGAATCGCTGCCTGATGCTCGTGCCAGCTATGCCCAGGACGCACCTCAGGCCAGCGTCGAGGTCACGTTCAGTGAAGATCTCGCGGAGCAACTACCAAAGCTCGAACAACGTTACCCGCGTCTTCGTCAGTTTATTACCGAAGTGCTGGCGCAGGATCCGCGTCCTGCCTACCGTAAAAATGAGGAAGAAGGCAAAACCTACGCCGTCTGGCTGCTGGACTTTAACGTCCGCTGGCGCGTCACACCGTCAGGATTTGAGGTCTTTGCTCTGGAAGCCCGCTAATTTGCGTCGCGTACTCTTTTGACATCCCTTTCTCGCTGGTAAACTAAACCACTTTTGTTTTGTGCCAGGCTCGTTTTGAGCCTGTTCGATCGTTCAACTGGAACCGTAACAACATGCGTACTAGCCAATATCTGCTCTCCACTCTGAAGGAGACACCTGCCGACGCCGAAGTCATCAGCCACCAGCTGATGCTGCGCGCCGGGATGATCCGCAAGCTGGCCTCCGGGTTATATACCTGGCTGCCGACCGGCGTGCGCGTCCTGAAAAAAGTCGAAAATATCGTGCGTGAAGAGATGAACAACGCCGGTGCGATCGAGGTGTTGATGCCGGTCGTTCAGCCTTCTGAACTGTGGGAAGAGAGCGGCCGTTGGGAACAATACGGCCCGGAACTGCTGCGTATTGCTGACCGTGGCGATCGTTCGTTCGTCCTCGGCCCAACGCATGAAGAAGTGATCACCGACTTGATCCGTAACGAGCTGAGCTCTTACAAACAGCTGCCGCTGAACTTCTATCAGATCCAGACCAAATTCCGCGACGAAGTCCGTCCGCGTTTCGGCGTGATGCGTTCCCGCGAATTCCTGATGAAAGATGCCTACTCTTTCCACACCTCTCAGGAATCCCTGCAGGAAACCTACGATGCGATGTACGCTGCGTACAGCAAAATCTTCAGCCGTATGGGGCTGGATTTCCGTGCAGTACAAGCGGATACCGGTTCTATTGGCGGCAGCGCCTCTCACGAATTCCAGGTGCTGGCACAGAGCGGTGAAGACGATGTGATCTTCTCCGACTCCTCCGATTATGCGGCGAACATCGAATTCGCCGAAGCCGTTGCGCCGAAAGAGCCGCGCGCAGCAGCAACTCAGGAAATGACGCTGGTTGATACTCCGAACGCCAAAACCATCGCCGAACTGGTTGAGCAGTTCAACCTGCCTATCGAAAAAACCGTGAAAACCCTGCTGGTGAAAGCGGTTGAAGGCAGCAGCTACCCGCTGGTCGCCCTGCTGGTTCGTGGCGATCACGAGCTGAACGAAGTCAAAGCGGAAAAACTGCCGCAGGTTGCCAGCCCGCTGACCTTTGCCACCGAAGAAGAAATTCGTGCGTTGGTAAAAGCAGGTCCAGGCTCGCTCGGTCCGGTGAATATGCCGATTCCGGTGGTTATCGACCGTACCGTTGCAGTAATGAGCGATTTCGCTGCCGGTGCCAACATCGACGGTAAACACTATTTCGGTATCAACTGGGATCGCGACGTAGTCACCCCGGAAGTTGCAGACATCCGTAACGTGGTCGCCGGCGACCCGAGCCCGGACGGCAAAGGTACGCTGATGATCAAACGCGGTATCGAAGTCGGCCACATCTTCCAGTTGGGTACCAAGTACTCTGAAGCGATGAAAGCCGCCGTACAGGGCGAAGATGGTCGTAACCAGATCCTGACCATGGGTTGCTACGGTATCGGGGTCACTCGCGTGGTTGCTGCTGCTATCGAACAGAACTATGACGATCGCGGCATCGTATGGCCAGACGCCATTGCTCCGTTCCAGGTCGCGATTTTGCCGATGAACATGCACAAGTCCTACCGCGTGCAGGAACTGGCTGAAAAACTGTACGCTGAGCTGCGCGCTCAGGGTATTGAAGTGCTAATGGACGACCGTAAAGAGCGTCCGGGCGTGATGTTTGCCGATATGGAACTGATCGGTATTCCGCACACTATCGTGCTGGGCGACCGTAACCTCGACAACGACGATATCGAATACAAATACCGTCGTAACGGCGAGAAAGAGCTGATTAAAACCGGCGACATCGTCGACTTCCTGGTCAAAGCCATTAAAGGCTAATACCAACAAAAAGGCCCTGATTATCAGGGCCTTTTTTCTATCGATTAATTACACGCTTTACCGGGGATAAATTTCGCGTCTTTATCCGCCATCAACGTTTTCACTTTCTCACCCGTATCCGGGTTTGACTCCAGCGTGAAATGCGCCTCAAGCGTCAGCAATACGGACTGTCCGTTTTCTGCACGCGCAGCTAAATAGTCACGTTCAAGCTGAGCATTATTCGCCACCGGCATCCGTTTACCCGTTGCGCAGTCGGTAAAGATTGCCGCGTCAGCCATATAGAAATACATGCCTCGCATCGGCATTGGCGTCACCGGTAAGCTGGCGGAAACTGGCTGGAGTGTGTAGTTAAACTGTGACTCAATCGGGTTACCTTCACGATCGAGCATTTCCAGCGCCTCGCCTTTAGCCCGGTAGTACGACTTTTCACCTTTGCTGTCGGTCAGCACCAGCTTGTCGGCAGTGCGCGCCCATGTGCCATAAGAGGCAAACGAAGACGGTTCATCCCGCACGCCCTGATAACGTTCGTTCATCACCCATGTACCGTCTTTCTCCAGAAACAGAGAGGTTTCAATCCCTTCACAGTCCGCGCAAGGTAAGATGCCACGCCAGCTTTGCTGCATCGGTTTTAATTCTGCCGCCCGCGTCGGCTGTAGTACTTCAACTTCAGTACGATTATTACAGCCGATCAAGGAAAAAAGCGTGCATGCAGCGACTACGGACAATATTGCTGTTTTCACTATCAATTCCTTATAAATTTTTATTCCCGCTCGTCAGTCTTGCGTTCGACGAACTCTCCCACGCAGTGCTTTCACTGTGGATTTTTGCGCCTTCGATGACAACCTGCGCTCTTTCGAGGCGCGTGTAGGGCGAGTTGCCTGTCGGCTTTTTTGCACTGCGGTTAATTCTTTTATCACCGCTACCAGCCGGGAGATTGCCGCTTCCCGATTAAGCTCCTGGCTACGGTATTCCTGCGCCTTAATGATAATAACGCCATCACCGCTAATCAGATGATGGCTGGCGGCAAGCAGACGTTCCTTGTAATACTCTGGCAGGCCAGAGGCCCGAATGTCAAAGCGCAAATGGATAGCCGTCGAGGTCTTGTTAACGTGCTGACCGCCCGCGCCCTGCGCCCGAATCGCCGTGATTTCCAGCTCATTATCAGGGATAGAGACGTTTCGGGAGATAACAATCATGAACGCGGCTGCCACGCGGTCAGATGAATTTCCAGATTGTTCTGAGAGTCAGACAGCCAGATAGCACCGTCCTGGATAGTTGCCTGCAGCGCCATTGTACGACCTGCAAAATCACTCAGTTGCGCCAGTTGTTCATCATCCAGATACCACACGGTCAGATTTTTAAACTGCGCGCACTTGTTCTGATTTTGCTGCCACCAGATCTGAGCCGCACGGCTGTTGTAAGCAAACAGGGCAACCTCACCAGACTGGGTACAGGCTTTTTTAATACGGCGCTCATCCGGCAGACCCAGCTCAATCCAGAGATCGATACCCAGATGGTCGTTACGCAGCCATGCTTCAGGCTCGTCTTCCGCACTCAGGCCACGCGTGAACTGCAGCCGTTCATCGGCATATTTGATCCAGGCCAGCAGGCGCAACATCATGCGCTCCTGGGTTTCAGAGGGGTGACGCGCCAGCGTCAAGGCCGCGTCAAGGAACTGGTTGCGGTCAAGATCCGCTACGTTGACGACGGCTTTATAAATTGTCGCTTTAAGCGCCATGAGAGAACTCCTTTCGAATCAGGCGCACATTGTAGCGAAAACTGCGGCAAAAGGCTGCTAACTGCTCCTCTATCAAGGCGCTGATATTGCTTGAATGAGTATGGTATAGTCACCTTGCTAAACAGAGTTTATCTTCGTAGGCTTAGACTTGCATCCACGGTTAAGTCAGAGTGCTGACAGGAGGGCATGTGGAAAAATATTGTGAGTTAATACGCAAGCGGTACGCGGAAATCGCCAGCGGAGACTTAGGGTATATCCCGGATGCGCTGGGTTGCGTATTGAAGGTGCTTAATGAAGTGGCGGCAGACAGCGCCCTTCCAGAGTCGGTCAGGGAAAAAGCGGCGTATGCTGCCGCGAACTTACTGGTGAGCGATTATGTCAATGAATGAAACGTATCAACCCATCAACTGCGATGATTACGACAATCTTGAACTCGCCTGCCAGCACCATTTGTTACTGACGTTGGCGCTAAAAGATGGCGAAGTTTTGCAGGCGAAAGCGAACGACCTGGTTTCACGTAAAAACGTGGAGTATCTGGTCGCAGATGTCGCAGGTGAAACCCGGGAGCTTCGTCTCGACAAAATTGCCAGCTTCAGCCACCCGCAGATCGGTACCGTGGTGGTCAGCGAATCTTAACTTTTTTCGCCTTATCCGGCCTACTTTCCATGTGAAACGTAGGCCTGATAAGCGCAGCGCCATCAGGCATGCCATACCAGACTTACGCCTTCTTCACCTTCTGCCGTCCCCTCACGCGTCACGAAAACACCCGCAGCCGAAATCAACGTTTCGCCGTAAAACAGCAGCGGTGTGGTATCTCGTCGCCAGGGCGGGATCCCCTGCTCCTGCCAGATTTTCTTTAATTTCCGTCCGCCGTTACGCCCGACAATATGCAATAACCCTGGCGCTTTAAAACGGATACTGACGACTTCATCCGCTTGTGGCAAGCGCAAATCACCCGCAGAGATTAACTGAACCGAACCCAATCCGGTAGGCAGCGTCAACGGTGTTTTCCACTCTAACCACGGGATAATAGTTTCGCTTTGCCCATCGACTGACTTCACCCACCACAGCTGTGACTGATAACGACGGACCTCGAACTCCCCGAGGCGAAAACTTGGTGACGCATCTTCCCGCGCCAGCGCCACTTCCTGCCAGATACGTTCCAGCCCATCACGGGAAGGCATCGGCGCATTTAACCCCGCCAGCCAGCGACGAAGCAGCGCGGCACGACGCACGCCGCTCATCATCATTAATGGCGTCAGTAACAGTGTTCCGCGGGATGTGATGCAATCGGCTAAATCGCTGGCCAGCAGTTCATCCAATAAACTCTCCTGCTCAGCGCACAGCGCAGCGCTGCGAGCAACGGCTTGCGCGAAGTGCGGCCAGCGCTGTTGGAGCAATGGGGTAACGCGCAATCTGAGGAAATTGCGATCGTAGGTATCATCCTGATTGCTTTCATCTTCAATCCAGCATAATTCATGCTGCCGTGCCCATGCTTCAAGCGCCTCTCGCGTTTGCGCCAGCAGCGGTCGAATCAGTTGGGTTCCGGCAAACGGAGAGCTTTCCCCCATGGCGGAAAGTCCGGCAGGACCACTGCCGCGTTTAAGCGCCAGCAGAAAGGTTTCACACTGGTCATCGAGATGCTGTGCGGTCATCAGCACCTCGCCCGGTAGTAAGGTCTGCGCAAACGCCTGATAGCGCGCGCGTCGCGCCTGGGCTTCGATGCCCAGACCATCATCCTCAAGGTATACCCGCTCAACCACCAGCGGCACTTGCCACTGCGCGCATACCGACTCACAGTGCTGTACCCAACTGTCTGCGTGTGGGCTTAATCCGTGATGAATGTGGATTGCGCGTAAAGCAACATCAGGATGCAGCGCTCGCCACTGCACCAACTGATGCAGCAATACGGTGGAATCCAGCCCGCCGCTAAAGGCGACCAGAATCGATTGAGAATTCAGCAGCGAAGTGTTCAGCGTGAGTGTCGTCATGATGGTTACTTACAATGGCATTGCCCGGCACGTTACCGGGCTAACGCCACAATGACAAGCCTTACAGCTCGTACAGTTCGAGGGGTAATCCGTCCGGATCGTTAAAAAACGTAAAACGTTTGCCGGTAAACGGATCGATTCGTACCGGCTCGCATTTCACATCATGGCTTTCCAGATGAATTATCGCCTTTTCCACGTCATCTACGCTGAACGCCAGATGACGCAAACCGCAGGCTTCCGGTCGGCTCGGACGGCAAGGTGGAAACGGGAAAGAAAAAAGCTCAATCACATACTGGCCGTTCAATGCCAGATCGCCTTTCCACGAGTCTCTCTCTTCCCGATAGGCTTCGCTCATCAGTGTAAAGCCAAGCACATCGCAGTAAAATGCCTTACTCGCCGCGTAGTCAGTCGCAATAATGGCAATATGGTGAACCTGTTTTAATCCCAGCATAGCGTCATCGCCTCTTTCATTTTTCTGTCAGAACGTTACTCGAACGTCTTGGGGTCAGGCAAGTCGTTATGCCATTTTTAAGACTCTCACGCGATACAGGCCATCCTCACCCAGTTTAGCGCCATGGATATCGGTTTCAAATCCAGGGTAGCGCTGCCCTACCGAGCACAGCATCAGAAGAAAATCGAGGACAGCCCGGCTTTTGGCAGTGATCATTTCCCCGGGCATCAAAAGCGGCACGCCGGGGGGATAAGGCAGGATCATATTGGCAGAAACGCGCCCCACCAGTTGATCAAGTGCTACCGTTTCGACTTCACCTTTGATCTGCCGCTGCCAGGCCTGGTGCGGCGTCATTTTCATTTCCGGCAAGGTATCAAATGCCCGCAGCATCAACCCGGAGAGATCGTGCTGGCGGATCAACTGATGGATCCCCTGCGCCAGATCCTGAATACGCATATTGCGATAGAAATCGGGATCTTCAGCATATAGATCCGGCAGCATATTTTTCACACGTAAATTCAGATCGTACGAGCGCTTAAATTCCGTCAGGCCACGTAGCAGCCCCATCGCCCGGGTTTTATCAATACCAATGCTGAACAGGAACAACAGGTTATACGGTCCCGTCTTCTCGACTACGACGCCGCGTTCATCAAGGAATTTCGCCACCAGCGCCGCGGGGATCCCCTCTTCGCTCATATTTCCCTGTTCATCCATTCCCGGCGTCAAAATCGTGACCTTCACCGGGTCAAGGAACATGTGGTCGGCATCAGCATCAACAAATCCGTGCCAGTCTTCACCTGGCGCTACCGGCCAACATTCTGCTTCATCTACCTTTTCCGGCTGCCAGATATCAAAGAACCAACCATCCGACTCTTCACGCAGACGCTGCACTTCTTTACGGAAATGCAGCGCCCGTTCCACCGAACGATTGATTAACCGCTTGCCTGAATTGCCACGCAGCATTGCCGCCGCCGTTTCTATCGACGCCACTATCGGATAGCTCGGAGACGTAGAGGTGTGCATCATAAAGGCTTCGTTGAACGTGTCTTCATCATAGTCGCCCTTAATGTGGATCAGCGAAGCCTGTGACAACGCCGCCAGCATCTTGTGGGTGGACTGGGTTTCAAAAATCACTTTTCCCGGTACCCGTTCGCCGCTCATCCCGCTTTTCCCCTGATAGATCGGATGAAAATGGGTATACGGCACCCAGGCTGAATCAAAATGGATGGAGGGCACATCCAGCGTTTGTTTGATCCAGTTGGTGTTATACAACAGGCCATCATAGGTGGAGTTGGTGATCACCGCGTGGACCGGCCATTGCGCCTGATTGGTTTCCTCAACTTTGCGTTCAATGCTTGCGTGGGTAAATTCCCGACGGGGTATACCGCCGAGGATCCCCAGCGCGTTACGCGTAGGCTTCAGCCAGATTGGCACCACATCACTCATCATCAGCAAATGCGCCAGTGACTTATGGCAGTTGCGGTCAATCAGGAGCGTACTGCCTGCAGGTGCAGCATACATACCGACAATCTTGTTCGATGTCGAGGTGCCGTTGGTCACCATATAGCTCTGCTCGGCACCAAAAGTACGCGCGATATACTCCTCCGCTTCCAGGTGCGGACCGGTATGATCAAGCAATGAGCCCAGTTCGGTTACGGAAATGGACACGTCGGCTTTCAGCGTATTACCGCCAAAGAAATCATAGAACAGGCAGCCGACCGGACTTTTCTGGTACGCCGTTCCCGCCATGTGCCCAGGCGTGCAGAAGGTATACTTCCCTTCCTTCACATAGGTAAACAGCGCTTTGGTGAAAGGAGGCGTGATGTTATCGAGGTATTCGCTGGTGTACTGGCGGATGCGGGTGGCAATGTCTTCAGACTGACCCAGCGCATACTCAAAAAACCACAGCGCCATGCGCAGGTCGTGCGCACTGACATCCATCGTCGAATGGGTATTAATAAAGGCGTAGAGCGGGAGATACTCGTTGAGCTGGTTGATGTCGCTGCACAGTTCCAGACTGTATTCATCCCAGTCAAAAATGACGCCGCAAATTCGCGGGTTATGTTCGATAAACTTCAGCAGGTCGACGCTATTCTGCGGCCAGATAATCTGAAACCCCTGCTGCTGCAGCGCACATTCAAGTTCCTTGATGGGCTCATCTTTATAAAAGACGCCATGCGGTCCCATGATGGCAATGATATTCATGCGTTCCTCCTGGAAAAACCTTAGTTAATCATAGCCTGGCCAAACCACAGGTAAAAAAAAGGGCCACAGCATTGTGGCCCTTTTCAGAATTAATGCAGTTTACGCGTAACCGTAGCTCATCAGACGCTGGTAACGACGGTTTTTCAGATCATCTTTGCTTAACACGTCGAGATCGGCGAGATCGGCCAGCAGCTGTGCCTTCAGGGACGCAGCCATTACTTCAGGGTTGCGGTGCGCGCCGCCCAGCGGTTCCGGGATGATAGAGTCAATCAGCTTCAGCTCTTTCAGACGCGGCGCGATAATTCCCATTGCTTCTGCGGCCAGCGGCGCTTTGTCGGCGCTTTTCCACAGAATGGAAGCACAACCTTCCGGGGAGATAACGGAATAGGTGCTGTACTGCAGCATATTCACTTTATCGCCCACACCGATAGCCAGCGCGCCTCCGGAACCACCTTCACCAATAACGGTGCAGATTACCGGCACGCTCAGACGTGACATTTCGCGCAGGTTGCGCGCAATCGCTTCTGACTGACCACGTTCTTCCGCCCCCACGCCCGGGTAAGCCCCTGGGGTGTCGATGAAGGTAATGATCGGCATGTTGAAGCGCTCGGCCATTTCCATCAGGCGCAGCGCTTTGCGATAGCCTTCCGGCGCTGGCATGCCGAAATTACGGCGAATCTTTTCTTTGGTCTCACGGCCTTTCTGATGACCAATGATCATCACCGGACGGCCATCCAGACGCGCGATACCGCCGACAATAGCTTTATCATCCGCATAGGCTCGATCGCCCGCCAGCTCATCAAATTCATCAAACGCCAGGCGGACATAATCCAGGGTGTACGGACGCTGTGGATGGCGCGCCAGTTGGGCTACCTGCCATGCGCCAAGATCGGCGAAGATTTTACGCGTCAGTTCTACGCTTTTTTCACGCAGACGATGCACTTCTTCATCGATGTTAATATCCAGTTTCTCATCCTGACGGCTAACCGCAGTCAAAGAATCGATTTTTGCTTCCAGCTCTGCAATCGGCTGTTCAAAATCAAGGAAATTCAGACTCATAGTATTCCTGTATTAGTCAAACTCCAGTTCCACCTGCTCCGAACCAATAAGGCCACGGAGATCGTTTAGCAAACGATCGCTCGGAGAGACACGCCACGTCGCGCCAAAACGCAACCGCGCACGTGCATCCGCCCTCTGATAGTAGAGATGTACTGGAATTGTCCCCGAGCGGTGGGGTTCCAGAGACTGACGGAGTCGGTTTAAAAGCTGGTCATCAATTTGCCTGTCCGTCAGCGAGATAGCAAGCCCGCGAGCATATTTTTCCCGGGCTTCGTCAATATCCATGACTTCACGGGCCATCATTTTAAGCCCGCCACTGAAGTCATCAAAGCTGACCTGTCCGCTGACGATAAGTATGCGGTCTTTTTCCAGCAATTGCTGGTATTTATCCAGAGCATCGGTAAACAACATAACCTCCAGACGTCCGGAACGGTCATCCAGTGTACAGATGCCGATACGATTGCCGCGCTTGGTGACCATTACCCGCGCAGCAATGACGAGCCCCGCAGCCGTGGTGACTTTACCACGTTCTGTCGGATGCATGTCTTTCAGCCTGTAGCCTCCGACATAGCGCTCAATTTCTTTTAAATACTGGTTGATGGGGTGTCCCGTCAGGTAAAGCCCCAACGTTTCACGCTCACCGTCTAATACCACCTGCTCCGGCCACGGTTGGCAGCTGGCATAGGATTGTTCAATTTGCTCCGGTTCTTCCGCCAGCACGCCAAACATATCGGCCTGACCAATAGCTTCGGCTTTTGCATGCTGATCGGCGGCTTTTAGTGCGTCGTTGAGCGAATTCATCAACGCCGCACGATGCGGGCCAAGGCGATCAAACGCCCCGGACATGATTAGCTTTTCCAGCACCCGGCGGTTAAGTTTTTTGATATCCGTGCGCGCGCAGAGATCAAACAGCTCACGGAAGTAGCCGCCTTCGTTACGCGCCTCAATAATAGCTTCAATTGGCCCTTCACCCACGCCTTTTATCGCGCCGATGCCATAAACAATCTCGCCATCATCATTCACGTGAAAATGGTAAAGCCCGGAGTTGATATCCGGCGGCAGGATTTTGAGCCCCATGCGCCAGCATTCATCCACCAGTCCGACGACTTTCTCTGTGTTATCCATATCGGCGGTCATTACCGCCGCCATAAACTCGGCAGGATAATGCGCCTTCAGCCACAGAGTCTGGTAAGAAACCAGCGCATAGGCAGCGGAGTGCGATTTGTTAAATCCGTAACCGGCGAATTTCTCCACCAGGTCAAAGATTTTCATCGCCAGTTCGCCGTCTACGCCGCGCTTTTTCGCCCCTTCTTCAAAGGTGCCGCGCTGCTTGGCCATCTCTTCCGGCTTTTTCTTACCCATCGCACGACGCAGCATATCCGCGCCGCCAAGGGTGTACCCGGACAACTCCTGGGCAATCTGCATAACCTGTTCCTGATACAGGATAATGCCGTAGGTCGGCTCCAGTACCGGTTTCAGACACTCATGCTGCCATTGTACATCCGGATAGGAAATCTCTTCGCGACCATGCTTACGGTCGATAAAGTTATCTACCATTCCCGACTGTAGCGGGCCAGGGCGGAACAGAGCCACCAGTGCGATCATATCTTCGAAGCAGTCAGGCTGCAGACGTTTGATCAGGTCTTTCATGCCGCGGGATTCAAGCTGGAAGACCGCCGTGGTCTCCGAGCGTTGCAGCATATCGAAGCTTTTCTTGTCATCCAGCGGGATAGCCGCAATATCCAGCGGTGGCTCACCGTTCTTTTCACGGCGCGCGTTGATCATTTCCAGCGCCCAGTTGATGATGGTGAGCGTACGCAGGCCGAGGAAGTCGAACTTCACAAGACCGGCATATTCCACATCGTTCTTATCAAACTGAGTAACCGGGTGCAGCCCCTGTTCATCACAGTACAGCGGAGCAAAATCAGTAATTTTGGTCGGTGCGATAACCACACCACCAGCGTGCTTACCGGCGTTACGCGTGACGCCTTCCAGCTTACGCGCCATATCGATCAGCGCTTTAACCTCTTCATCTGCCTCATAGATTTCCGGCAGTTGGGGTTCGGCTTCAAAGGCTTTTGCCAGCGTCATGCCCGGATCGGGCGGTACTAGCTTCGAAATACGGTCAACGAAGCCGTACGGATGCCCCAGTACGCGGCCCACGTCGCGGATAACCGCTTTTGCTGCCATCGTACCGAAGGTAATAATCTGCGAAACCGCATCACGACCGTACATTTCCGCCACGTGCTCGATGACCTGGTCGCGTTTCTCCATACAGAAGTCAACGTCGAAGTCGGGCATTGAGACACGTTCCGGGTTAAGGAAACGTTCGAACAGCAGGTCAAATTCCAGCGGGTCGAGATCGGTAATTTTCAGCGCATAGGCAACAAGTGAGCCAGCACCGGAACCACGTCCCGGGCCTACCGGTACGCCGTTATCTTTCGACCACTGGATAAATTCCATAACGATCAGGAAGTAGCCCGGGAATCCCATCTGGTTGATAACTTTAAGTTCAACTTCCAGACGTTCATCGTAAGGTGGGCGCTTCTGCGCACGAACTTCAGGGTCAGGGAACAAAAATTCGAGACGTTCTTCCAGCCCTTCGCGTGATTTCGCCACAAGGAAATCTTCGGTGGTCATATCGCCGGTCGGGAACTGCGGCAGGAAATATTCGCCCAGACGCACCGTCACGTTGCAGCGTTTAGCTATCTCGACGGTGTTTTGCAGTGCTTCCGGAATATCGGAGAACAGCTCGCACATCTCATCTTCGCTGCGCATGTACTGCTGCGGCGAATAGTTACGCGGGCGTTTCGGGTCATCAAGGGTAAAGCCGTCGTGGATCGCTACGCGGATTTCATGCGCATCGAAATCTCCGGTTTCAAGGAAGCGGACATCGTTAGTCGCCACCACCGGTAGACCACGCGTTTCGGCCAGTGCTACGGCTGCGTGCAGATAATTTTCTTCATCTTGCCTGCCGGTGCGAATCAGTTCGAGGAAATAGCAATTGGGAAAATGTTCTTCGTAAAACGCCACGCACTCGTCAACCAGTGCGTTATTGCCGCGCAGCAGACTTCGTCCGACATCACCCATGCGACCGCCGGAGAGCAAAATCAAACCTTCTTTTAACTCGACCAACCAGTCCCGGTCGATAACCGGTCCTTCTGCGCCATAGCCGCGCTGATAGGCTTTCGAAATCAACAACGTCAGGTTCTGATAGCCGGTATTATTTGCGGCCAGCACGGTAAGCTGCGTGAGTTCATCGCCCAACAGCTCACTGCGGACATGAAAATCTGCGCCAACTATCGGCTTGATACCCGCGCCATGGCCCGCTCCGTAAAACTTCACCAGACCACAAAGGTTGGTAAAATCGGTGATCGCCAGCGCAGGCATGCCTAATGCGGCCGCCTTTTTTACCAGCGGTCCGGTTTTCGCCAGCCCATCGATCATGGAGTAGTCGCTGTGCACCCGTAGGTGGACGAAACGTGGTTCAGACATCTTCAGATTCCTTCGACACAAGAATCAGGACGAGAGTCCCAGTGCGCGTTTGACGGGGCCAAAGCTGCGGCGATGGTGCTCAGTCGCACCATGCAGTGCCAATTTTTCCAGATGAAATGCGGTTGGATAACCTTTGTGCTGTGCAAAACCATACTGTGGAAAAACCGTATCCAGCGCCGCCATTTCAGCGTCACGGGTCACTTTTGCCAGAATCGATGCGGCACTAATCTCCGCCACGCGGCTATCACCTTTGACCACCGCCATCGACGGTACCGGTAATGCCGGGCAACGATTGCCGTCAATCAGCACGTATTCGGGCACAATATGCAGACCCGCAACCGCACGCTGCATGGCCAGCATGGTAGCATGCAAAATGTTCAGTTCGTCGATTTCATGCGGTTCCGCCCGACCCAGGCTCCAGCTTAACGCCTTTTCTTTAATTTCATCAAACAGCGCCAGGCGACGTTTTTCTGACAGTTTTTTTGAGTCGTTAAGACCGATAATAGGGCGAGCCGGATCCAGAATGACGGCAGCAGTGACGACCGCGCCGACCAAAGGGCCGCGTCCGACTTCATCCACACCCGCCACTAAATGCGTATGCGGATACACAAATTCAATCATTGCGCTAACTCCAGGACCGCATCCGCTGCCTGCTCATCAGCATTGCAACGGATCTGCTGGTGCAGTTCACGGAATGTGTCGTGCATCGCATGGCTGGTTTTACCCTTCGCCAGCAACGGCAACAGCGCTTGCGACAGCGCCTGCGGTTCACACTCTTCCTGCAACAACTCTTTAACCAGTTCTCTTCCCGCCAACAGGTTAGGTAGCGAAACGTAATCAGTCTTCACCAGACGCTTCGCCAGCCAGAAGGTGAAGGGTTTCATACGGTAGCCAACCACCATCGGGCATTTTGCCAGCATACATTCCAGCGCGGCGGTACCTGAAGCCAGCAGTGCGGCGTCGCTGGCCACCATTGCTTCACGTCCCATACCATTGAGCAGATGTACGGAAAGCTCCGGTGCAACTTCCGCTTTAATGCGTTCAAACTGCTCGCGACGTTTGGCATTCACCAACGGCACCACCACTTCGAGATCCGGATAATGCTGGCGTAATAGCTGCGCCGTTTTCAGAAAATCGGCGCTGAGCATCTCCACTTCTGCACCACGGCTTCCTGGCAGTAGCGCCAGGCAGTGAGCGTCATGAGGAATGCCCAGAATATCACGTGCCGCGTTTTTATCCGGGTCCAACGGCATGGCATCCGCCATGGTATGACCGATAAAGCGGCACGGGACGTTAAATTTGTCATAAAACGCTTTTTCGAAAGGCAGAAAGGCCAGCACCATGTTGGTGGATCTGCCTATTTTGAAAACGCGTTTCTGTCGCCACGCCCAGACGGACGGACTGACATAATGAATGGTTTTAATGCCCTGTTTTTTCAAGTTCCCTTCGAGGGTAATGTTGAAATCAGGTGCATCAATGCCAACGAAAACATCCGGCTTTAAGTCGGTGAATCGGCGAGTGAGGTCGGCACGAATATGCAGTAAACGGCGCAGACGTCCGAGCACTTCAACAATGCCCATGACCGCCAGCTCTTCCATTTCGTACCAGGCTTCACAGCCTTCGGCCTGCATCAGCGGACCCGCCACACCAACAAAACGCGCATTGGGAACGCGAGCCTTGAGTGCACGGATTAACCCTGCACCAAGAATATCGCCGGAGGTTTCTCCGGCGACGAGGGCAATCGTTAAAGGACGCTGTTCAGTCATTAACGAATCAGGCCACGCGTTGAGCGCTCAAAGAAGTCGCTGAAAGCCTGAACTTCGGGGTACTGTTTCGCCAGTTCCGCGATTTCTGGTTTCACTTCTTCCAGCGTTTTACCACTACGGTACAACGCTTTGTAGGCGTTACGAATCGCGGTAATCGCTTCGCGGGTGAATCCACGACGCTTCAGACCTTCGATATTGACGCCAAACGGCGTCGCGTGGTTGCCCTGGGCGATAACGTACGGAGGCACGTCCTGGGCTACACCAGAACAGCCGCCAACCATCACATGAGCACCGATGATGCAGAACTGATGCACCGCAGTCATGCCGCCGATGATAACAAAATCATCCAGCGAAACATGTCCGGCAAGCGTGGCGTTATTCGCCAGAATACAGCGGTTTCCTACCGTACAATCATGCGCGACATGCGCATTAATCATCAGTAAGTTATCGCTGCCCACCTTCGTCACTCCACCGCCCTGCACTGTGCCACGATGAATGGTGACGCTTTCGCGGATGCGGTTGCGATCGCCAATTTCCACACGGGTCGGTTCGCCAGCATATTTAAGATCCTGGTTAACTTCACCGATGGAGGCAAACTGATAGATCTCGTTATCGCGACCAATTTTTGTATGGCCATTCACGACAACGTGAGACTTCAGTACGGTACCCTCACCAATTTCAACATGGGGTCCAACAATACAAAATGGGCCAATGTGAGCATTGGCACCAATGCTGGCGCCCTCTTCTACAATGGCGGTCGGGTGAATAAAGGCGGATTTATCAATCACGTATCAGGCCTCCCGGCTACGGGCACACATCATCGTTGCTTCGCACACAACTTTACCGTCGACCAGCGCAACCCCTTTAAAACGGGTCAGGCCACGGCGCGTTTTCTCGAAAGTCACTTCCATGATCATCTGATCGCCAGGCACGACAGGACGCTTAAAGCGTGCTTCGTCAATACCCGCGAAATAATACAGTTCGCCTGGTTCCAGTTTTCCTACGCTTTTAAACGCAAGGATACCGGTAGCCTGTGCCATCGCTTCCAGAATCAATACGCCAGGGAAAATAGGTTTACCCGGGAAGTGGCCCTGAAAGAAAGGCTCGTTAACGGATACATTTTTCACTGCGCGCAGAAAACGACCTTCTTCAAAATCCAGCACGCGATCAACCAGCAGAAACGGAAAACGGTGCGGCAGAAGTTCTAAAATCTCTTCAATATGCAGAGTATGAGTGTTAGTAGTCAAAATACTCTTCCTGTCAAAATATACTAAAAGGCAATAATAACACGGCCTGTCGCAATCGTATGAATGGGACAGGCCGAAAAGTCAGACATGCAAAAACGGTGCTTTAGTCTTGTTGATTAACCTTGCGCTCAATCGCTTTGAGGCGCTTGCTCATATCATCAATATTCATCACCAGTGCAGCTGTTTTACGCCATACCTTATTGGGTTGTAGCGGAATGCCTGAGGAATAGACGCCAGGTTCGGTGATAGGACGCATCACCATACCCATGCCAGTCACCGTGACTTTGTCGCATATTTCCATATGCCCATTGATCACGCTGGCGCCGCCAATCATGCAGTAACGGCCAATCTTCAGGCTACCCGCCATAATGACGCCACCGGCTACTGCCGTATTGTCGCCAATCACAACGTTATGCGCAATCTGGCACTGGTTATCAATGATAACACCATTACCGATCACAGTATCGTCCAGAGCACCACGGTCAATGGTGGTACAAGCGCCGATCTCGACGCGATCGCCGATAATCACGCGACCAAGCTGCGGGATCTTTACCCAGTTACCGCGATCGTTCGCGTAACCAAATCCATCAGATCCAACGACAGTGCTTGACTGGATCAGGCAATTCTCACCGATCTGAATGTCGTGGTAAATCGTCACATTCGCCCACAAGCGTGAACCTGCACCGATTTTAGTATTTTTTCCGACGAAGCAGCCTGCGCCGATAACGACGTTATCACCCAGTTCTACGCCAGACTCAATGACCGCATTTGCGCCCACAGAGACATTATTACCCAGCTTCGCCGTTGCATCGATCACTGCACTCGGTGCAATGCTCTGTGCAGGCTGAGGCGTGGTATCTAGAATTTGCGCCATACGTGCATAGGTCAGATAGGGATTCTTCACTACCAACGCGGCACTTTTAGCAAAAGGAAGATCGTCCTGCGTCATTACTACGGCAGAAGCCTGGCATACGCCTAAGTGTTCACGGTACTTAGGATTCACCATGAACGTGATATTGCCAGTTTGCGCAGATTGCATGGACGCTACGCCGGTGATGACGATATCGCCATCACCGTGTAATTCTGCATCCAACTGCTCTGCTAAATCAGCCAGTCGAATTGAAGGCATTACTTATTTAACCTGTTTCAGTACGTCAGCGGTGATGTCTTTTACATCGCTGCTGTTGTATGCAACGGTGTTTGCGTCAACGACCAGATCGATGCTCTGGCTGCTGGCAACAGATTTCACAGCAGTCTGGATACGAGTAACCAGTTTGCCACGTTCTTCGTTGGAGCGACGCGCACGATCCTGCTCAAAAGCCTGAGCTTTCTGAGAGAAAGTCTGGCGCTGAGCCATAACGTCTTTTTCCAGCTTGGTACGATCGCTACCTGCTTTCATTGATTGCAGACGCTGCATCTTAGATTGCAGATCGGATTCCATACGCTGCAGTTCGCTGGCACGGCCTTTGAACTCGTTTTCCAGCGTAGCAGAAACGCCTGTCTTCTGTGCAACCTGTTGGAACAGGCTACCCATGTTGACGATTGCAATTTTGTCAGCCGCTTGTGCGGACGTTGCCATCGCTAAACCGAGACCTGCAGCTAATAACCACTTTTTCACAATTAACTCCTTACCATCCCATTTGCACCCGAAGGTGCAGTTCTTTGCGTGGCCAGGCGATCCCATGCAAGATCGCCTAAAGTCATCGCTACACTACCACTACATTCCTTTGCGAAGAACAATTACCAGGTTTTACCAATGTTAAACTGGAACTGTTCCGCTTTGTCTCCATCGTACTTCTTGAACGGCTGGGCGTAGGAGAAAACCAACGGCCCCAATGGGGACATCCATTGTAAAGCGATACCCGCTGACATACGGATATTACTTGGATCACTGTAGTCCGGCACACCTATAGCACGTGTTTGAGCGCTATCCTGCCAGTTAGTATCCCAAACGGTACCCATATCCCAGAAGAAGGAGGTACGGACCGAGTTGGCATACTTATCACTGATAAACGGCGTCGGGGTAATAAATTCCAGACTGGCTACGGCCATGGCGTTACCGCCCACTGCGTCATCCGATTTACAGTCCTTACCGTCTGCGTTGGAACACTCTTCGTAGTCACTATTATCAGAACCACTGGCGTAAGCACCGTTTTTGTAGACTGCTTTTGGACCGATAGTATTCGACTGGAAGCCACGCACGGTGCTGGAACCACCTGCATAGAAGTTCTCATAGAACGGCATTTCTTTGCTGCCAATGCCGTCGCCATAGCCTACCTTCGTACGTCCTAAAACCACCCACTTGTGATCGTCATCGATCGGCACATAGGTCGCGGTATCCATCGACACTTTGTAGTATTCGTTATCAGAACCCGGAATGGTCACTTTACCGTTCAGGTTGACGCGTGTACCGTCCGTTGGGAAATATCCACGGTCCAGTTTGTTGTACGTCCAACCGTAGTTAAAGGTGAAGTCATCAGCGGCAAAGCTGTTGGTATTGGTCTCGCCCATTGACTCAAGATAACGATCCATCGCAACCTGCGGCTGCATGTTGGACAGTTTGTTATGTACATAACCCAGGCCGGCACGCAACGTGTTGTATTCGTTTACCGGGAAGCCAAGCGTTACGTCTGTACCATAACTTTTGTTGGTATAGTCGGACAGATCCGCATCATTCGCTTCAAAGTCGTTATAGAAGACACGGCCACCCAGGCTCACACCATCAACGGTGAAGTACGGGTTAGTCACAGACAACTCAGTATAGGTCTGGTAGTCGTTTTTGGTGCCGTTGATGCCAACAGAATAACCGGTACCTAACCAGTTATCTTGCTGAACGCCAGCCTGGAAGCTCACGCCGCTCTCGGTACCGTAACCGACGCCGAAGTTAAAGCTACCGGTGTTACGCTCTTTGACCTTGTAGACTACATCAACCTGATCCGGTCTGCCCGGAACACGCTGAGTATCGGTATCAACTGTTTCAAAGTAACCCAGACGGTTCAGACGCTCTTTACCCTGGTCGACCAGATCGCTGCCTAACCATGCACCTTCCATCTGACGCATTTCGCGACGCAGAACGGAATCTTTAGAGGTGTCGTTACCTTCAAAGCGAATCTTACGCACATAGAAACGGTTACCCGCATCCACGTTTACGCGTAATTTAACGGTTTTGTCAGCGTCGTTGATTTCAGGCTGCGACTGTACGCGCGGATAGGCATAGCCATAGCGACCCAGGAGCTTCTTGATATCATCTTCCATTTTGGTCACTTTGGTGCCGTTATAGAGTTCACCTGGCTCGATCTTCGTCAGGGTCTCAATTTCGGCGGAGTGCCCGGCCAGGTTACCGCTCACCTGAACACCAGAAAGCTTGTACTGCTCGCCTTCTGTGATGTTAACGGTGATGTAGATACCTTTTTTATCCGGCGTCAGGCTGACCTGAGTGGAATCGATATTGAAGCGGGCATAACCGCGATCCAGATAGTAACTGCGCAGGGTTTCAAGGTCGCCCGCCAGTTTCTGTTTCTGGTATTTGCGATCGCCCACCACGTTCCACCACGGTACTTCATCACGCAACTGGAAGTGAGAGATAAGTTCGTCAGTCGTGAAGGCATGGTTGCCGACGATATTGATCTGTTGGATCTTCGCCGAAACACCTTCCTGGAAGACCAGCTTGAGGTCAACGCGGTTACGCGGCAACGGCGTCACCACCGCTTTCACACTGGCGCTGTACTTACCGACGCTATAGTAGAAATCTTCCAGGCCTTTTTCGATATCGGCAAGCGTGGTGCGATCCAGAGACTCGCCAACACGCACGCCAGACGCCTCGAGGTTTTGCTTGAGCATGTCATCTTTCACCGATTTATTACCGGAGAAAGTGATGCTGGCAATCGTCGGACGCTCTTTTACCTGAACCAGAAGGGTATCACCATCGCGCAGGACGCGGACATCCTCAAAGTTACCGGTGGCGAACAGAGCACGAATGGTATTACTGATGTCTTCATCATTAACCGTGTCGCCTGTGCGCACCGGCATACTGAGGAGAGCCGCACCAACGGCGACTCGCTGTAGGCCTTCGAAATGAATGTCCTTCACTACGAACCCTTCAGCACCGTATACGGTGGCGCTGCTAAACAGCAGCGACGCTATGAGCAACTTTTTCATCGCCATCGTTATTATGCGTTCTTCCTAACACTCTCTTACAACCGAGAGAAATCATTGAAAAGTGCAAGCCCCATTAACAACACCAGCAAGATAGAGCCAATGCGATAACTAAAGTCTTGAACCCGCTCGGATACCGGACCGCCCTTCAGCTTTTCAATCGCCAGGAACAGCAGATGCCCCCCGTCAAGAACGGGCAACGGAAACAGGTTGATTATCCCTAAGTTCACGCTGATAAGCGCAAGGAACATCAGGTAATAAATAATCCCGAATTCCGCTGACATCCCAGCCCCCTGGGCGATAGAAATCGGCCCACTGAGGTTGTTCAGTTTTACATCACCGGTAATCAATTTTCCCAGCATACTGACCGTCAGCTTCATCAACTGCCACGTTTTATCCGAGGCTTCGAGGACGGCGCTGAATGGCCCATACTGGCGTACAGTCTTATACTCATCAGGCAGAGGAATAACTTTAGGCACCACGCCCGCAAAACCTTCTGCCTTCCCGTTAACCTGTTTTGAATCTGGGGTTAACGTTAAAGACAAGGAACTTCCTTGTCTTTCAATATCTAGCGCTAACGGCTTATCCGGATTATCGCGCACCAGCGTCACAAACGTCATCCATTGCGTCAGCGGCTGACCATTGACTTTAACGATCCTGTCGCCTGCTTGCAAACCTGCCTTACTTGCAGCGGAGTTAACCTGCACTTCTGACAGCACCGGTTCAATCTGCGGACCGCGCGGACGAATCCCTAAACTGGAGACGGGATCCTCTTTGTCTGGCTCAAATGCCCACTGGCGTAAATCCAGCGTTTTGTCCTGACGCTGGTTACTGCCAAACTGCGCTACGCTGAGAGTCGTATGCTCATCGCCAATTTTGGCTACCAGTTGCAATCTCACGGCATCCCAATCAGGGGTTTCGATACCATCAACCGCTTTTAGTTCCGTACCCGGCTGAATTTGCGCCTGCGCGGCAATCGAGTTGGGTGTTATTTCACCAACAACCGGACGAACGCCAGGGACACCGATGATAAACACCAGCCAGTAAGCGAAAATAGCAAAAAGGAAGTTTGCAATCGGACCTGCGGCGATGATGGCTGCGCGTTGTCCAACCGTTTTATTGTTGAAAGCGTAATGGCGCAGCTCCGGTGCGACTGGTTCAGCGCGCTCATCCAGCATTTTGACGTAACCGCCGAGGGGAATCAGGGCGATAACGTATTCCGTACCTAATTTATCGGTACGCCGCCAAAGCGCTTTTCCAAAACCAATGGAAAAGCGTTCGACGCGGACTCCGCAGCGCCGCGCAACCCAGAAATGACCAAATTCATGCACGGTGATAAGCACACCAAGTGCGACAATGAATGCAGCCAGATTCCAGAGAATACTCAGCATAAGACCATCCGTTAGAGCGTCCTGAATACCAGTAACAACAGGCAGGCAAAGACCGGTACCGCAGCCGTCAGGCTATCAATACGGTCCAGAATACCACCGTGTCCTGGAATTAAGTGACCACTATCCTTAATACCTGCTTCACGCTTAAACATACTCTCGGTCAGGTCACCCAGCACGGAGGCCAGGGCTGCAACGATGGAGCAAATGAGCAAGGTGACAGGCGCAACTTCAAGATTCGCCCACATGCCATAACCCCATGAGATCACGGCCGCAGTGGCGAGTCCGCCAATAAAACCCTGCCAGGTTTTACCAGGAGAAACCTTCGGTGCCAGCTTATGTTTGCCAAACAGCTTACCAAACATATACGCACCAGAGTCCGCTCCCCAAACGAGGATCATGACATACAGCAGCCATAGCGCGCCACTATAATGATTCTCATCATAGTGCCATGCACGTAGCGCCAGCATTCCCCAAAAAAACGGAACAATGGTTAACACGCCGAAAATTATGCGTAATGTTTTGGAATTACGCCAGACCGACGCAGAGCCGGGATAAAACAATACCAGCAACAGCGCCACGACCCACCAGCCCAGCGACGCCCACAGCGATACTTCAACCAGCGGCTGATGAATATTGCGATGGTATTCCGGCAGTAAGAACAGCATTAGCGCCAGCAATAGCCCGCACAAAACCGCCAGCCAGACTCGCTGTGTACGCGTGGTAAAACCGCTTAACTGTCCCCATTCCCAGGCGGCCAGCATACAAACGACCAGCGTGACAATGGCGAACCCCACCGGCGGCAGCAAAAACAGCGCCGCGATGACAACGGGTATTAAAACAAAAGCAGAAATCAGGCGATACTTCAGCAAAAGCGACCCCCATCAGGCTTTTTCATCACCGGGCTCGGTGCCGCCGAAACGACGCTCACGATTAGCAAAGGCATGCAGCGCACCTTCAAAGTCTTGTTCATCGAAATCGGGCCAGAGAACATCCGTAAAGTAAAGTTCGGCATAGGCAATTTGCCACAACAGAAAATTACTAATTCGATGTTCTCCCCCAGTCCTTATCACTAAATCCACAGGAGCCAGTTCATGCATACAAATTTGCTGCCCAAGCATCTCTTCATCGATTTGCTCTGGACGCAGCAGACCATCCTGCACCTGTTGTGCCAGTTGCCTGACTCCCTGGACTATATCCCACCGTCCACCGTAATTCGCTGCAATATTCAGCGTCAACCCGGTATTCTGGGCAGTAATCGCTTCTGATTTGCGAATCCGTTCTTGCAAACGAGAGTTAAATCGACTGATATCCCCGATAATACGCAGACGTACGTTATGGCGGTGCAGGTTTTTCACTTCACTATCAAGTGCCCACACAAACAGTTCCATTAACGCGCTCACTTCCTGCGCAGGTCGGTTCCAGTTCTCACTGCTAAAGGCATACAGCGTTAACGCATCAATACCGTTATTGGCAGCAAAAGAGACAGCCCGGCGGACGGATTTTGCTCCGGCCTTATGCCCAAAGGCGCGAATCTTCCCTTGCTTTTTCGCCCAGCGGCCATTGCCATCCATGATAATTGCGACATGGCGACAACCATGTGCTGGCAAATTTTCGCTTAATGGTTTAGTTGCAGACAACATAACGCGTTATTAGTCCCTGAAAGGATTTACGGTACTCAGGAATACTGAAGCCCATCCACAAAAAAGCCGTGTCAAACCACGGCTTACCCGACCGAAAAAAAGCAAATACCCGCGATCGGGTGGCGCAGACTATATCACTGAAGCCCAACGCTAACAAATAGCACGATTCTCCGTAGAGGGATTATCATCAGCTTGAGAGTCGCATCACTTCTTTTCTGGCGACGTCCCGCGCGATGGCATCAACCTTCAGCACGTCATCAACGCTCTGCGGCTCCTGCAAATCCATCTTATCCAGCACGGATAAATTCAGGTCAGCAATATCGGTAAATCGGATCTGCTGCGCCAGAAACGCGGCAACGGTAATTTCATTCGCGGCATTAAGTGCGGTCGTCGCCGCCTGCCCTTGCTCAAACGCGTCCATCGCCAGTTTCAGGCACGGATAACGCTGGTAATCAGGTGCAGAAAACGTCAGCGCACTGAGTTTGCAAAAATCGACAGGCTTAACACCGGACGTCACTCGTTCTGGCCATGCCATGGTATGGGCAATAGGTGTACGCATGTCCGGTTCACCCAACTGCGCCAGAACACTACCATCCTGATAACGGACCATCGAATGAATAACCGACTGCGGGTGAATCAGCACTTCCATCTGGCTTGCACTGGCATTAAATAGCCAACGCGCTTCAATGTATTCCAGACCTTTGTTCATCATGGTGGCGGAATCGACAGAGATTTTTCGTCCCATCGACCAATTCGGATGACGACATGCCTGATCGGGGGTCATAGAGACCAGATCGCGCAATGGCGTTTCACGGAATGGGCCACCAGACCCGGTAAGCAGAACTGACATGACGCCGTTTTGCTCAAGGTCAGCGTATCCCAGATTGTGTTGGATAGGTTGCGGTAAACTCTGAAAAATCGCGTTATGCTCGCTATCTACCGGCAAAAGCTGCGCTTTGTGACGTTTCACGTCGTCCATAAACAGACGACCGCAGGTCACCAGAGACTCTTTGTTCGCCAGTAAAATACTTTTGCTCGCACGAATTGCCGCCAGCGTTGGCAATAAGCCCGCTGCGCCGACAATTGCCGCCATGACCTGATCAACATCATCCAGCGCAGCCATATCACAGGCAGCCTGCTGACCGCTCATGACCTCAGTGCGACTGCCCTGCTCCAGCAGAGCTGCTTTTACCAACGCAGCGCTTTTTTCATCGTCCATTACCGCATAGCGAGGAGAAAACTCCAGGCATTGCTCTACCATGCGGGCGACATTTTTACCCGCCACCAACGCAGTAACACGAAATTTTTCCGGGTTATGGCGTACTACATCCAGCGTACTGCAACCAATGGAACCGGTTGATCCCAGGATGGTTAATTGCTTCATGAGACATCCAGAAGAATTTTACCCTTTAAGGTATATAGACAGAAAAAAGCAAAACGCCGCCATCCAGCCTTCTCAGGCCTTCTAAGCGGCGTTTTTAGCGTACAGGCGAATCAGAACTGCATCAGTTCCGCTTCTTTCTCTGCCAGCGCCGCATCAACTTTCTTGATTGCAGCGTCAGTCAGTTTCTGTACGTCGTCCTGAGAACGGCGATCGTCATCTTCGCTGATCTCTTTTTCTTTCAACAACGCTTTCACTTTGTCGTTTGCATCGCGGCGTACATTACGTACCGCAACACGCGCGCCTTCAGCTTCGCCACGCACGATCTTGGTCAGATCTTTACGACGTTCTTCGGTCAGCGGCGGCAGCGGAACGCGGATGTCGGAACCCGCAGAGCTTGGATTCAGACCGAGGTCGGAAGCCATGATGGCTTTCTCAACGGCTGGCCCCATAGAACGGTCAAACACGTTGATTTTCAGGGTACGGGAATCTTCAACCGTTACGCTTGCCAGTTGGCGCAGCGGAGTCGGTGTGCCGTAATATTCCACGACAATACCATCCAGCAGGCTAGGAGAAGCACGACCCGTGCGAATTTTGCTGATTTGGTTTTTGAACGCTTCGACGCATTTGTCCATGCGTACTTCAGCATCTTTTCTGATATCGTTGATCACGTTACGAATCCTTGAAAGCTTGTTTCAGTCAGACCATACCCGCCGCGCAAGATGTGACAAGTATAGTCTTGATTAATTTTGAGGGACGTATCCCGCGACATTAAAGCGGAATATTACCTGCATTTAGCCGCAACGGGAATTATTCCGTGATTAACGTGCCTTCTTTTTCACCCATAACAACACGGCGCAGTGCACCTGGTTTGTTCATGTTAAAGACACGAATCGGTAATTTGTGGTCACGAGCCAGCGTGAACGCAGCCAGATCCATGACTTTCAGCTCTTTATCCAGTACTTCAGTGTAGGTCAACTGTTCGTACATGGTCGCCGTCGGATCTTTAGCCGGGTCGGCAGTAAATACGCCATCGACTTTGGTGGCTTTCAGTACCACATCCGCTTCAATTTCAATACCACGCAGGCAGGCTGCTGAATCGGTGGTGAAGAACGGATTGCCGGTACCCGCAGACAAAATAACAACGCGGTTGTTACGCAGCAGGCTAATAGCTTCAGCCCAACTGTAGTTATCACACACGCCGTTCAGAGGAATTGCGGACATCAAGCGAGCGTTCACATAGGCGCGGTGAAGCGCATCGCGCATCGCCAGACCGTTCATTACGGTGGCTAACATGCCCATGTGGTCGCCCACAACGCGGTTCATCCCTGCTTTCGCCAGACCAGCGCCACGGAACAGGTTACCACCACCAATCACTACGCCAACCTGAATACCCAGCTCAACCAGCTCTTTGATTTCCTGAGCCATACGGTCAAGGATGCTTGCATCAATACCGAAGCCTTCTGAACCTTGCAGAGCTTCGCCACTTAACTTAAGCAGAATACGTTTGTAGACGGGTTTTGCATTGGTAGCCATGTTTCTTTCCTGAGACTGTCAACGAATGAGATGAGTTAATTCCGGCGACATTGTATGTCGCTTTTCAGCAGGACCACTATAGCGGTTCGCTGAATTTACAAGCCAGACACAAAAAGAAGCCGCCCTCAGGCGGCTCCTTTCAAAATTAAGACTGCTTGGACATCGCAGCAACTTCTGCTGCAAAGTCAGTCTCAACTTTCTCGATGCCTTCACCCACTTCAAAGCGGATGAAACCAGTTACGTCAGCGTTATGCTCTTTCAGCAGCTGACCAACAGATTTGCTCGGTTCCATGACGAAAGGCTGACCGGTCAGAGAAACTTCGCCGGTGAATTTCTTCATGCGGCCTTCAACCATTTTCTCTGCGATTTCTTTCGGCTTGCCAGACTGCATAGCGATGTCCAGCTGAACCTGGTATTCTTTTTCTACAACTTCAGCAGAAACGTCTTCCGGCTTAACGAATTCTGGTTTGCTTGCAGCAACGTGCATTGCCAGCTGTTTAACCAGTTCTTCGTCAGCGCCAGTTGCAGCAACCAGAACACCGATACGAGCACCATGCTGGTAGTTACCCAGAACTTCGCCTTCCAGGGAAGCAACGCGACGGATGTTGATGTTCTCACCGATTTTAGCAACCAGAGCAACACGTTCTTCTTCGAACTGTGCTTTCAGAACTTCAACGTCAGTGATTTTGCCAGCAACGGCAGCGTCCAGTACTTTGTCAGCAAATGCCTGGAAACCAGCATCTTTAGCAACGAAGTCAGTCTGGCAGTTAACTTCCAGAATGAAAGCGATATTGCCGTCGATTTTGGTTTTGATTACGCCGTCAGCAGCAACGTTGCCTGCTTTTTTCGCCGCTTTGATTGCACCGGACTTACGCATGTTTTCGATTGCCAGCTCGATGTCGCCATTAGCTTCAGTCAGTGCTTTTTTGCAATCCATCATGCCTGCGCCAGTACGCTCACGCAGCTCTTTTACCAGGGATGCGGTAATTTCAGCCATTCTAAAATCCTCGGAAGATTTGATCTGCCCGGCATGAAACCGCACAGATTTAAAAGTGAAAAAGGGGGCCATATACAGGCCCCCTAACCAAACGTGATACTACCTGGTCTATAAGGGCTCTAACGAGCGTGCCTTATTATTCAGCTTCTACGAAGCTTTCTTCCGCCTGGGAAGCCAGATCCTGAGAACGGCCTTCACGAACGGTAGTAGCTACAGCGCCCAGGTACAGGGTCACAGCACGGATTGCGTCGTCGTTACCCGGGATAACGAAGTCAACACCGTCCGGATCAGAGTTGGTATCAACGATTGCAAATACTGGGATACCCAGGTTGTTTGCTTCTTTGATAGCAATGTGCTCGTGGTCAGCATCGATTACGAACAGAGCGTCCGGCAGACCGCCCATGTCTTTGATACCGCCCAGGCTGTTTTCCAGTTTCTCAAGCTCACGAGTACGCATCAGCGCTTCTTTCTTGGTCAGCTTTTCGAAAGTACCGTCCTGAGACTGAGTTTCCAGATCTTTCAGACGTTTGATGGACTGACGAACGGTTTTCCAGTTAGTCAGCATACCGCCCAGCCAGCGATGGTTCACGAAGAACTGGTCGCAGCTGTTAGCAGCTTCTTTCACCGCTTCGCTTGCAGCGCGTTTAGTACCAACGAAAAGGATTTTACCTTTACGAGCAGAGATCTTGTTCAGTTCAGCCAGAGCTTCGTTGAACATCGGTACAGTTTTCTCAAGGTTGATGATGTGAACTTTGTTACGCGCACCGAAGATGAACGGCTTCATTTTCGGGTTCCAGTAACGGGTCTGGTGACCGAAGTGAACACCAGCCTTGAGCATGTCGCGCATGGAAACAGTTGCCATGATTAAAACCTCTATATATAAAAGTTGGGGTTAAGCCTCCACGCATCCCATATTACCGACCCCAAAGGGCACCCCGGAATATGTGCCGATACGTGTGTGTTGTTACACAAAGTGAGATTTGTCGCTCCCGTCCATCGTGTGTAGTCTTCGAATGGATCGGAAGTCCGGCGCGCTTTATACCACAAATACGCCATAGACACCAATAATTGTTGGCACTGTGTGCTGAATGAACGATGAATTTCGTGTTACAGGAAGGCGGCAAATTTTTGAACCTCCAGGAGCTTACATGTAGTAAGTGACTGGAGTGAAAAAATACAGCCAACGCACCTGTGGCACGAAAGGCAAAGTTCAGAATGATTCTCAATTTGGCAGCACGTATGCGGGACTGATACCATTGGCAGCACTTAAACAATTATTGCCGATATCATCGGCACTGATGGACAGAATTCATGGCTATCTCAATCAAGACCCCTGAAGAAATCGAAAAAATGCGCGTCGCTGGCCGCCTGGCCGCTGATGTACTGGAAATGATCGAACCGTTTGTTAAACCGGGCGTCAGCACCGGCGAGCTGGATCGTATCTGTAATGACTATATCGTGAATGAGCAGCAGGCCATTTCCGCCTGCCTGGGTTACCACGGCTATCCGAAGTCCGTGTGTATCTCTATTAATGAAGTGGTGTGCCACGGGATCCCGGACGACGCCAAACTTCTGAAAGACGGCGATATCGTCAACATCGATGTGACTGTGATTAAAGACGAGTACCACGGCGACACCTCGAAAATGTTTATCGTCGGCAAACCTACTATTCTGGGCGAGCGTCTGTGCCGCGTCACGCAGGAAAGCCTGTATCTGGCGCTGCGGATGGTGAAACCGGGCATTCGCCTGCGCACGCTGGGCGCTGCAATTCAGAAATATGCGGAAGGTGAAGGTTTCTCTGTCGTTCGTGAATACTGCGGTCACGGTATCGGTCGCGGCTTCCATGAAGAGCCGCAGGTTCTGCACTACGATGCAGACGACGGCGGTGTGGTACTGCAGCCGGGCATGACGTTCACCGTAGAACCGATGCTGAATGCCGGTGATTACCGCATCCGCACCATGAAAGACGGCTGGACGGTGAAAACCAAAGACCGGAGCTTGTCTGCACAGTACGAGCATACTATTGTAGTGACGGAAAACGGCTGTGAGATTCTGACGTTACGCAAGGATGACACCATCCCGGCGATCATCACTCACGGCGAATAATGTTTTGCCTGATGGCGATGCATTCGCATCTTATCAGGCCTACAAATTGTACTACTTAGTAGGCCGGGTAAGGCGTTCACGCCATCATCCGGCTTTTTAATGGGTGGCGCATAATGAATACTCTTCCTGAACAGCACGCAAATACTGCCCTCCCCACCCTGCCTGGCCAGCCACAAAACCCAGGGACATGGCCACAGCACGACCTCAACTGCACCGGTATTAAAGCGCATATCGACACCTTCCAGAGCTGGTTAGGCGAAGCGTTTGACAGTGGAATTTCCGCAGAACAGCTCATTGAGGCCCGCACCGAATTTATTGATCAGTTGCTTCAGCGCCTGTGGATTGAAGCCGGTTTCGGTCAAATTGCCGACCTGGCGCTGGTTGCCGTTGGCGGCTACGGGCGCGGCGAACTGCATCCGCTCTCCGATATTGACCTGCTGATCCTCAGTCGTAAAAAGCTACCTGATTCGCAGGCAGAAAAAGTCGGTGAGCTGTTAACGCTGCTATGGGACGTGAGGCTGGAGGTTGGGCACAGCGTGCGTACGCTGGAAGAGTGTCTGCTGGAAGGATTATCAGATTTAACCGTCGCCACTAACCTGATTGAAACACGCCTGCTTATCGGCGATGTGGCGTTATTTCTTGAGCTGCAAAAGCATATTTTTAGCGAAGGTTTCTGGCCGTCCGATAAATTTTACGCAGCCAAAGTGGAAGAGCAAAATCAGCGCCACCAGCGTTATCACGGCACCAGCTACAACCTGGAGCCGGATATCAAAAGCAGTCCCGGCGGCCTGCGCGATATCCATACTCTGCAATGGGTGGCCCGTCGCCATTTTGGCGCCACCTCGCTGGACGAAATGGTCGGCTTCGGCTTTTTGACGCTGGCAGAACGCGCCGAACTGAATGAATGTTTGCATATCCTGTGGCGGATTCGCTTCGCCCTGCATCTGGTCGTTAGTCGTTACGACAACCGCCTGCTGTTTGACCGCCAACTCAGCGTGGCGCAACGGCTAAACTACGGCGGCGAAGGCAACGAGCCGATCGAGCGGATGATGAAAGACTATTTCCGGGTCACGCGACGGGTCAGCGAACTGAACCATATGCTGTTGCAACTGTTCGACGAAGCGATCCTCGCCCTGCCAGCCGATGAAAAACCGCGCCCGATTGATGACGACTTTCAACTGCGCGGCACATTGATCGATCTGCGCAACGACGACCTGTTTATCCGTAAACCCGAAGCGATATTGCGGATGTTCTACATCATGGTACGTAACAGCGCGATCAGCGGGATTTACTCCACCACGCTGCGCCATTTGCGTCATGCCCGCCGTCATTTAACCCAGCCACTATGCTACATTCCGGAAGCGCGTTCGCTGTTTCTCAGTATGTTGCGCCATCCGGGCGCGGTGAGTCGCGGCCTGCTGCCGATGCATCGGCACAGCGTTTTGTGGGCCTATATGCCGCAATGGTCGCACATTGTCGGCCAAATGCAGTTTGACCTGTTTCATGCCTATACGGTGGATGAGCACACTATCCGTGTGATGCTCAAGCTGGAGAGTTTTGCTAACGAAGAGACCCGTCCGCGCCATCCGCTGTGCGTGGATCTGTGGCCGCGCTTGCGACAGCCGGAGCTAATTCTGATTGCCGCGCTGTTCCACGATATCGCCAAAGGTCGCGGCGGCGATCACTCGGTTCTCGGCGCCCAGGACGTGCTCAAATTCGCCGAGCTGCACGGTCTGAACTCGCGTGAAACGCAGCTGATCGTCTGGCTGGTGCGTCAGCATTTGCTGATGTCGGTGACCGCTCAGCGCCGTGATATTCAGGATCCGGAAGTGATCAAGCAATTCGCTGAAGAAGTACAAACGGAACATCGTCTGCGCTTTTTAGTGTGCCTGACCGTCGCGGATATTTGCGCTACTAACGAAACGCTGTGGAATAGCTGGAAGCAAAGTCTGCTGCGCGAGCTGTACTTTGCGACGGAAAAACAGCTACGTCGAGGGATGCAAAACACGCCAGATATGCGCGAACGCGTTCGCCATCATCAGCTTCAGGCACTGGCGCTACTGCGTATGGACAACATTGATGAAGAAGCGCTGCACCACATCTGGTCGCGCTGTCGCGCCAACTATTTCGTGCGCCACAGCCCAAATCAACTGGCCTGGCATGCGCGTCATCTGCTGCAGCACGATCTCAGTAAGCCGCTAATCCTGCTCAGCCCGCAGGCCACGCGCGGCGGAACGGAAATTTTCATCTGGAGCCCCGATCGCCCTTACCTGTTTGCCGCCGTCTGCGCCGAACTGGACAGGCGCAATCTAAGCGTCCACGATGCGCAGATTTTCACTACCCGCGATGGGATGGCGATGGATACGTTCATCGTGCTGGAACCGGATGGCAGCCCGCTGTCTTCAGACAGACACGAAGCGATCCGTTTTGGACTGGAACAGGCCATCACGCAGCGCAGCTGGCAGCCACCGCAACCACGTCGTCAGCCGGCAAAATTACGCCACTTTACCGTCGATACCGAGGTTACTTTCCTGCCGACCCACACCGACCGAAAATCATTCCTTGAGCTTATCGCTCTCGACCAGCCTGGACTGCTGGCGCGGGTCGGGCAGATTTTTGCCGATCTGGGAATTTCGCTGCATGGCGCCCGAATTACAACCATTGGCGAGCGAGTAGAAGATTTATTCATAATCGCCACCGCCGACCGGCGCGCCCTTAATAATGAGCTGCAGCAGGAAGTGCATCAACGGTTGACAGAGGCCCTCAATCCAAACGATAAAGGGTAATGTTTTTATTTATTATGGAAAGAGTTTAACAATGCAGCAGTTACAGAACGTTATTGAGTCCGCTTTCGAGCGCCGTGCCGACATTACTCCGGCAAATGTAGATACCGTAACCCGCGAAGCGGTGAATCAGGTTATTGCTTTACTGGATTCCGGTGCACTGCGCGTCGCAGAAAAGATTGAGGGTCAGTGGGTCACGCATCAGTGGCTGAAAAAGGCGGTCCTGCTCTCTTTCCGTATTAACGATAATCAGGTTATCGAGGGTGCGGAAAGCCGTTACTTCGATAAAGTGCCGATGAAATTCGCCAACTACGACGAAGCACGCTTCCAGAAAGAAGGTTTCCGCGTGGTTCCGCCAGCGGCCGTACGCCAGGGTGCGTTTATCGCCCGTAACACCGTGCTGATGCCGTCTTACGTGAACATCGGCGCTTATGTGGATGAAGGTACGATGGTTGATACCTGGGCGACCGTGGGTTCCTGCGCGCAAATTGGTAAAAACGTTCACCTGTCCGGCGGCGTTGGCATCGGTGGCGTACTGGAGCCGTTACAGGCTAACCCGACCATCATCGAAGACAACTGCTTCATCGGCGCACGTTCTGAAGTGGTTGAAGGCGTGATCGTCGAAGAAGGCTCTGTTATCTCTATGGGCGTGTACATTGGTCAGAGCACCCGTATTTACGATCGTGAAACCGGCGAAGTGCATTATGGCCGCGTTCCGGCGGGCTCTGTGGTTGTCTCCGGCAACCTGCCGTCGAAAGATGGCAAATACAGCCTGTACTGCGCGGTGATTGTGAAGAAAGTCGATGCCAAAACGCGTGGCAAAGTAGGAATCAACGAACTGTTACGCACCATCGACTAACAGTGATTTGAAAAAGCGGGCTTAGCCCGCTTTTTTTACATCTGCGAGTGGCATAAACAAGGCTTTTCGTTAATTATTCAATGGTTATGGTGAGCTTAAGGGTACCGCTATGTATGACAATCTGAAAAGTCTGGGCATTACTAATCCTGAAGAAATTGATCGTTACAGCCTGCGGCAAGAAGCCAACAACGATATCCTGAAAATCTATTTCCAGAAGGATAAAGGCGAGTTTTTTGCCAAGAGCGTGAAGTTCAAATATCCCCGTCAGCGTAAAACGGTTGTCGCCGATGGCGTCGGCCAGGGTTACAAAGAAGTGCAGGAGATCAGTCCCAACCTGCGCTATGTGATCGACGAACTGGATCAGATCTGCCAGCGCGATCGCAGCGAAGTCGATCTTAAACGCAAGATCCTTGATGATTTACGTCATCTGGAAAGCGTCGTGACCAACAAGATCAGCGAAATTGAAGCCGATCTGGAAAAACTAACGCGTAAATAACCGCGAGTGAATGTGTTCGTAGGCCGGGTAAGGCGAAGCCGCCCCCCGGCATTTTGCCTGATAAGCGTAGCGCCAACAGGCAAGGAA
Organism: Citrobacter sp. Cf132; assembly: GCF_030333885.1. Taxonomy (NCBI): domain Bacteria; kingdom Pseudomonadati; phylum Pseudomonadota; class Gammaproteobacteria; order Enterobacterales; family Enterobacteriaceae; genus Citrobacter; species Citrobacter sp. Cf132. The sequence goes on along the minus strand of NZ_JAOWFA010000049.1, from coordinate 170,301 downwards.
TTAATGCTGCTCATCCAGTTGTAGCGCGACATACAGCAGCAATCGGTCGTCAAAATTCCCTAAATCCAGCCCGGTCAGCTCTGAAATTCGGTTCAGGCGATATTCCAGCGTATTACGGTGGATAAATAACGCTTTTGAGGTCGCCAGCGGCTGAACGTTATGCCGAAACCAAGCCGCTAATGTTCGACGCAGTAAGCCGTTGTTATCCATTGCTTTCAGCCGTACCAGCGGACGCGCCAGCTCGTTGGCCTGCCAGCCGCCGCGCAGGCTGTCCAGCAGAACTGGCAGCATCAAATCCTGGTAGAAATAGCTACGACTTTCCGGCATCCGTTGCTTGCCGACCATCATGGTCGTGCGCGCCGTACGATACGAACGGGCAATACTGCCTGGCCCGGTAAAATAGTTGCCCAGCGACACGCGAAAACGCAGCTGTCCGTTCTCTTTCATGCGAGCAATAAGCTGCTCAACACGCTTGCGGTGATCTTCCGCGTCCCAGCGACCAAACTGATTGAGCGCCGGTTTCAGCACCACCATCTCGGTCAAGGAAACAATCGCAATCAGATTATTACGTTCAGGCGTAGTCAACGCGTTCTGCAATTGCTGTAGCTCCGCCATCGCGCTGTCAACGCCAAGCTGGCCACTATCAACCTCTACCACTGCCACCACGCGCGGCTGGTTCAAATCAATGCCTAAACGTTGCGCCCACTCCATCAGCGCCGGGGTATTCTCTTCCGCCTGAATCAGATTCATCACCAGCTCTTCACGCAGGCGGCTATCCTGCGCTAACAGATGCATCAGGCGCGACTGCTCCAGCATCATTTCGGCTGTCATGCACACCAGCTCGCCGTATTTACGCAGATGTTCCGGTTCACCGGTAAGCCCGATAACGCCAACGATTTCGCCTTCCAGGCGCAACGGCAGGTTTATCCCCTGACGCACGCCGTGCAAATGCCTCGCCACTGCATCGTCAATGTCCACCACCCGGCCCTGCGAAAGCACCAGCAGCGCACCTTCGTGCAATTCACCAATGCGTTCGCGATCGCCACTGCCAATGATCCGCCCACGGGCATCCATTACGTTGATATTGGTATCAATGATGCGCATGGTTCGCGCCACGATATCTTGCGCCATTTTGGTATCAAGATGCCAGCCAGCCATAAACCCCTCCTGTGAGCAGAGCTCAAGCATAGGGAAGATAATAAGCGGCGACATTGTGCAAATGCACAAAGCGGAAGGGTGAAATATGGAGTTGTGGGAGGTATCACAAAAAGAACCCCTTCCTGTACAGGAAGGGGTTGAGGGAGATTACTGCATCAACAGATAGATGGAGCTGTCGCCACGTTGAATGTTCAGCGCCAGCACAGCGGGTTTGCTGTCGAGGATTTTGCGCAATTCGGCGATGTTTTTCACCGGCTGCTGATTCGCACCGATAATCACATCCCCTTTCTTCAGGCCGATCTGTGCAGCCGGAGAATTCGGTTTCACGTCGCTTACCACGACACCTTTATCCTGGCCTTTGTTGCTCATATCGGCACCTTCAATGCCTTTGAAGATAGAGCTGGAATCAACCTGAGTCTGGCTGCTCTGCTGCAATTCCAGGTTCACGGTGACCGGCTTACCGTCACGCAGCAGACCCAGGGTGATTTTGCTGCCGACCGGCATCGTACCCACCTGCGCACGCAGGGCGGCGAAGCTGCTGATAGGTTTGCCGTTCAGGGAGGTAATCACATCCCCGGCTTTAATACCGGCTTTCGCTGCGGAAGAGTTCGGCATTACCTGGCTGACGAATGCGCCACGCTGAGCGTCAACTTTCATCGCTTTCGCCAGCTCGGAGCTCAGTTCGGTCCCCATAATACCCAGCTCACCACGTTTAACCTGACCAAACTCAACCATCTGCGAAGTCAGGTTTTTCACCATGTTGCTTGGGATTGCAAAACCGATACCGATGTTACCGCCGTCCGGCGCGAGGATCGCGGTGTTAATGCCGATCAGCTCACCGTTCAGATTGACCAGCGCGCCACCGGAGTTACCCCGGTTGATCGCAGCATCCGTCTGAATAAAGTTTTCATAGTTCTCCGCATTCAGGCCGCTACGGCCCAGAGCAGAAACGATGCCGGAGGTCACGGTCTCACCGAGGCCAAACGGGTTACCGATTGCTACGGTGTAATCCCCCACGCGCAGCGCGTCGGAGTCTGCCAGCTTAATCGCCGTCAGGTTTTTCGGATCCTGAATTTGGATCAGCGCGATATCGGAGCGTGGATCTTTGCCCACGATCTTCGCGTCAAATTTACGGCCATCGCTCAACTGAACCTTAATTACCGTAGCGTTATCCACCACGTGGTTGTTGGTCACGACATACCCTTTCGCAGCATCAATAATTACGCCTGAACCCAGCGCCATAAATTTCTGCTGCTGGCCGCCGCCGTTACCAGCGCCCGGTGCGCCGCCCTGGCAGAACGGTGAACTCTGGAACGGAGATCCGTCCTGGCAGAACGGTGAATTATCACCAAAGAACTGCTGGAAATTACGCGGCATACGCGGCGTATTCACCGTCGTGCTCCCCTCGACGTTAATACTTACCACCGATGGCATCACTTTTTCGAGCATCGGGGCCAGGCTTGGCATCTGTTGGGCGGTCATTGCTGAAGACGACGTCTCAGCCGCAGTTGCAGACAGGGGGGACAACGCCAAACCTAAACTCAGAGCCAGTGCACTCATTGCTAATGTGGTTTTTTTCATGTGTTTCGTTCTCGATTAACAGGTAACGCAAAATTGCTGTATACGTCAGAGTCGTTTTATAACGCTAAGTTCCAGAATTGAGTTTAAGGAAAAAGTAAAATTTTATTGGCCGTCTTTACAAATGAGTATTTATTGTTCTACGGCCATCAAGCGACGATATTCATCCCAGGCATACAAATCTGTCATCCCGCTGATATAATCCTGGATCAACCGGCAGCGATAATAATATTCCAGAACCGAATACTCAGCGCACTCCGTCGATATTTTACTAACCGCCTCAACATACGCAAGACGATGGCGGGTAGACAACTTCTGAAATAAACGGGACTCGATAGGAAAACGTTTTACTCTTTCATTGTCGACCAGTTCAGTAAAATCTGACTGAGACATTTTCAATAACGGTTGATAGATCTCCAGCAACCCGCTGATCACCCGATAGCCCTGTAATTCCAGTTGCTCAACATCCGGATGGCTAAACACATGTTTTACCGCCACATTCTTATAAACGCCCAGTAACTGGCTGAAGCTACTGGCATCTTCTAACAGCGCATGATTAAAGCTGCCTTCATAAATCTGCGGCAAATTATCAATAAACCGCTGGGCCGCATACGGAACCAGTTTATTCAGCGTATTGACGCGTAAATACATAAAGAACTGATCTTCGGTGCTGCGGCTTAATGTATTTGAACGTGATTTTTCCCAGGCGTTCTCAACAACCTGACTAAACAGAGAGCCTTTTTCGTGATGCCCCCACGCTTCATGCAGATGATGGTAAAGTTGCTCGACGCTAAAGATTCTTTTCTCAACGGCATCTTCCAGGTCGGCCACGCAATATGAGATATCATCGGCAGCTTCCATAATCCAGGTTAATGGAAAACGACTGTAAGGTGCTAATGATAATTCTTTACGTAACCGCTCAATATACGGTTCCTCGGAAAGGTAATAACCAGGCTTCTTCATTAAATAGTTGTGCGTCTCGGGTGCACTGCCGCGCCACCATGCCGGACGGGTATATTTTAAAATACCGCCAACCTGCGCCCAGGTAAGGTTCATACGCATCAAAGTATGCACCAGACGAATACCCTGCGCATTGCCTTCAAAATGACACAAGTCCTGGCGTACCTTGCGGCGAATATCATTCAGCGACTCTTCACCTTCACGCAAACGTAATGCCGTCACCTGGCAGCGGTCATCACTCAGTGGCTGACTTTCCGCGTCGGCGGGATACAACCGCTGGCGAAACCAGTCATTAATCGCCGCTTCGCCAAAATGACCAAACGGCGGATTACCGATGTCATGCATCAGGCACGACATTTCGACAATACTCTCAAACGGTCCCGTCAGTTCATCCAGACCATACTGCTCCAGCAGCTTTAGCTCTTTCAGTCGGCTGAGGATCTCTTTCGCGATATAGCGCCCAACCTGCTGCACTTCCATCGAGTGCGTCAGACGCGTACGCACCGCTGCATTACGCTCCAGCGGAAAGACCTGGGTTTTTTGTTGCAGCCGGCGAATAGCCGGAGAATTGATAATACGTCCACGATCGCTTTCAAAAATTCGCAGGATCTCATGCTCCGTCTTCACGCCCTGCGGCGAACGGTAACGGCGATGCCAGTTTATTTTTTTTCGGAAATCGATCTGTACCATATCCTCTCCCGCCTGAGAAATGCGCTACCCCTTAAGCGCATGATAGACTATGCCCTCAAATCTGGCTTATCGCGAGTAAATCTATGAAAATCGGCATCATTGGTGCAATGGAAGAAGAAGTTACGCTGCTGCGTGACAAAATCGAAAACCGTCAGACCATCACGCTCGGCGGTTGTGAAATTTACACCGGCCAACTGAACGGTACTGAGGTTGCGCTTCTGAAATCAGGTATCGGTAAAGTGGCTGCGGCGCTCGGCGCTACGCTGCTGCTTGAACGCTGCAAGCCGGATGCCATCATTAATACCGGTTCCGCGGGCGGCCTGGCCTCTACGCTGAAAGTCGGCGATATCGTAGTTTCTGATGAAGCGCGCTATCACGACGCCGACGTCACTGCCTTTGGTTATGAATTTGGTCAGCTACCGGGTTGCCCGGCTGGTTTTAAAGCCGATCCTGCGTTGATTGCAGCCGCAGAATCTTGCATCGCCGAACTCAATCTGAACGCTGTTCGCGGACTTATCGTCAGCGGCGATGCATTCATTAATGGTTCCGTGGGGCTGGCTAAAATTAAGCATAACTTCCCGCAGGCGATTGCCGTTGAGATGGAAGCGACCGCAATTGCGCACGTTTGCCACAACTTTAAGGTGCCATTTGTCGTGGTTCGCGCTATCTCTGACGTTGCCGATCAGCAGTCCCATCTCAGCTTTGACGAATTCCTGGTGGTTGCCGCGAAGCAGTCAAGCCTGATGGTTGAAACGCTGGTGCAGAAACTGGCGCATGGCTAAATTATTCTCCAGGGCGCTGGTCGCCCTGCTTTTCACTCTCCCGGCGTTCCTTTACGCCGCACCGCGTGTTGTAACGCTTTCTCCTGCCAATACCGAACTCGCTTTTGCCGCAGGCATTACCCCCGTTGGCGTCAGCAGCTACTCAAACTACCCGCCAGAAGCCAAAAATATTGAAGAGGTCTCAACATGGCAAGGTATGAATCTTGAGCGTATTGTGGCGCTGAAACCTGATTTGGTCGTCGCCTGGCGCGGGGGAAATGCTGAGCGGCAGGTGAATCAACTGACCTCCCTGGGAATTAAGGTCATCTGGGTGGACGCCGTTACCATTGAGCAGGTTGCCGATGCGCTACGCCAGTTGGCTGCGTGGAGCCCCAAGCCTGAACAAGCTAAACAGGCGGCGCAAACCATGCTTGATGACTATGCTTTACTTAAATCTCAGTATGCCAACAAACCGAAAAAACGCGTGTTTCTCCAGTTTGGTGCCAATCCTCTGTTTACCAGTGGAAAAGGTTCTATTCAGCACGAAGTTCTTGAGGTATGCGGCGGAGAAAACATCTTTGCCGGTAGTCGGGTTCCCTGGCCGCAGGTTAGCCGTGAGCAGGTCCTGGCACGAGCCCCCCAGGCTATTGTTGCAACCGGCGGTCCGGGCGAAACTCTGAAAATTGAGCAATACTGGGGAAACCAGCTAAAAATACCCGTTATTACACTTAATAGTGACTGGTTCGAACGCGCGAGCCCGCGTATTATCCTCGCCGCAAAACAACTCTGTAATGCGCTTTCACAGATAAATTAGCGCCTGCCCCCACCAGGTCTGTTGTGAGGATTTAAAAATGCTCGTCTATTGGCTTGATATTGTCGGCACCGCGGTATTTGCAATCTCTGGCGTATTACTGGCCGGAAAATTACGTATGGATCCGTTTGGCGTCCTGGTCCTCGGCGTGGTTACCGCCGTCGGTGGTGGTACGATCCGCGATATGGCGCTGGATAATGGACCGGTTTTTTGGGTTAAAGATCCAACAGATCTGGTCGTGGCGATGATCACCAGCATGCTGACGATCCTGTTGGTACGGCAGCCAAGACGCCTGCCGAAATGGATCCTTCCGGTGCTTGATGCCGTTGGCCTGGCGGTGTTCGTGGGTATTGGCGTCAACAAGGCCTTTCTCGCAGGAACAGGCCCCTTGGTGGCGATTTGTATGGGGGTGATTACCGGCGTCGGCGGTGGGATCATTCGCGATGTATTAGCACGTGAAGTCCCGATGATTTTGCGTACCGAGATCTACGCCACAGCCTGTATTATCGGCGGGATCGTGCATGCGACGGCGTTTTATACCTTTGATGTTTCATTGGAAAACGCCAGTATGATGGGGATGATTGTCACCCTGCTGATTCGGCTTGCCGCCATTCGCTGGCATTTGAAATTGCCGACGTTTGCGCTGGATGATAACGGACGTTAACATGATGATGCAGAATATGTAGGCCGGATAAGGCGTTTACGCCGCCATCCGGCACATTGCCCGGTGGCGCTACGCTTACCGGGCCTACACCATCAGACCACTGGTATTACAGACAGCAATCAGATGCTGAAAGAAGAACCACACCCGCAGGTGCTTTTCGCATTCGGGTTAGTCACAACGAAGCGGGAACCTTCCAGACCTTCGGTATAGTCAACCGCGCCGCCCACCAGATATTGCAGGCTCATCGGGTCAACCACCAGACCAACACCTTGTTTCTCAATGGTCATATCACCATCGTTCACCTGATCGTCAAAGGTGAAACCGTACTGGAAACCGCTGCAACCACCGCCGGTGATATACACACGTAATTTCAGATTCGGGTTATCTTCGTCAGCGATCAGGCTTTTTACTTTATTGGCTGCTGCTTCAGTAAATTGCAGTGGCAGCGCTACGTCATCACTCATATTTTGCTCCAAACGACATTGGCAATTGGGCAAATTATAACCCAATGGTTAAGGCCATTATCTAATACCCTGGTATTTCGTTCAAGTATTCTCGCCAGCGGCTGTACCCTGGCTTTTAGCCGCCTGCTCCGCTTCCTGTTTTGCCAGCGTACGGGCAAGGATAGTCGAGTATAGCGGCTTTCCGCCCATAAATTGGGCTAATAGTGTTGCGCCAAGACAGGTAATAATCATTGGCAAAATGAGCTGATAGTTATCGGTCATCTCCAGCACCAGCACAATACCGGTGAGCGGCGCCCTTACCGACGCCGCCAACAATGCCCCCATTCCGGCGATGGCAAAGGTCCCGGCCTCCAGATGATAATGCGGAAAAGAGGCCGCTGCCGCCATACCGAACGCGGTGCCAAGCAACGTGCCCAATGCCAGCATCGGGGCAAATATCCCGCCGGGCGCGCCGGACGAGAAGCACAGCAGCGTGGTAATGACGCGGGCAATAAAGATAAACAGAAGTAAACCAACGCTGAAATTCCCTGCCGCAGCGATAGGTATCAGGTTAAACCCGCCTCCAGCCGCTTCTGGTGTAATTAAGCCAAGAATCCCGCACAGACCGCCGATCGCACCGCCCATCAGCACCCATTTTTTGAGATCGCCGCCGTGGAAACGCTGGAACATATCCTGAGTCCGTAACACCATGGTGTTGAACAACGGTCCGACACAGCCAAAAATAATCCCCAGGACCAGATACAACCACAGCGTGTTCACCGGTGCATTGGAGAGCTTCCCAACTTCAATAAGCGGTGCCTCGCCGTTGAAAACACGAAACACAATGCTCGACATGATGACGCCGGTAAACACGGCTTTGATCGAGACAAGGTTATAGCGAAACTGCGGGCGCATCTCTTCAATAATGAACAGGATCCCCGCCAGCGGAGCGTTAAACGCCGCCGAAAGGCCCGCTGCCGCACCGGTCGCCAATAAGGTATGTCGCGCTTCTGCGCTACGCATGCGGAAAATATCCAGCACCATGCGCCCGAGGTTACCACCGATCTGCACGGTCGGTCCTTCTCGCCCGAGCACCATACCGGCACCCAGCGTACCCATACCGCCGAAAAATTTCACCGGCAGTACGCGCCACCAGCGCACAGGCCGCAGCTCTTCCAGCGCGCCTTCAATCTCTGGGATCCCCGAACCACCGGCTTCCGGCGCAAACTTACGCACCAGGAAATAGCCGACCATCGCCAGCAACGCAGAGAGAATAAATGCCAGCGGCCACAGCAGAATGGCATGGTCCGCAACCTGAGCCAGCGCGCCAATGCGCTGATTCTGCACCCAGGTCACCGCTTTCTCAAATGCCACGCCAACAAACCCTGTCACTGTACCCACTACGGCAGCCATCAACAGGATCGCCAACGGCGTTTTGTCTCGTTCCAGGAGTCGACGGATTTGATCCCTGCGGCGTAAACGCACAATTTGTTGTGCTTCAAAAGAGGGAGTGTCTGTCTTCATCAGATGATCATTAATTGGTAATACAAATACGGAATCGGCATTCTACTCGCACATTTCACGAAAATCCCCTGCAAATCGTATTGTTTCAAATGCGTAAAACTTTCATAACCTTCTCTGAATAACTAGAATAGCGGGCATTTACTTTTTCTACGAACCAGGACCCCATCCATGAGTAAGTCTGAAAATCTCTACAGCGCAGCACGCGAACTTATCCCAGGCGGCGTTAACTCCCCCGTTCGCGCCTTTACTGGCGTGGGTGGTACTCCGCTGTTTATCGAAAAAGCCGACGGCGCGTATCTGTACGATGTCGATGGTAAAGCCTATGTTGACTACGTCGGTTCCTGGGGACCGATGGTGCTGGGCCATAATCACCCGGCAATCCGTAATGCGGTGATTGAAGCTGCGGAGCGCGGTTTAAGCTTTGGCGCACCGACCGAAATGGAAGTGAAAATGGCGGAGCTGGTCACTGAACTCGTGCCGACCATGGACATGGTGCGCATGGTGAACTCCGGCACGGAAGCGACGATGAGCGCAATCCGTCTGGCGCGCGGTTTCACCGGTCGCGATAAGATCATCAAATTTGAAGGCTGCTACCACGGTCATGCCGACTGTCTGCTGGTCAAAGCGGGTTCGGGCGCGTTAACGCTGGGTCAGCCGAACTCCCCGGGCGTTCCGGCTGATTTCGCGAAACACACTCTGACCTGCACCTATAACGATCTCGCTTCAGTACGTGCGGCATTTGAACAATATCCGCAGGAGATCGCCTGCATCATCGTTGAGCCGGTCGCAGGCAACATGAACTGCATCCCGCCGCTGCCGGAATTCCTGCCGGGCCTGCGTGCACTGTGCGATGAGTTTGGCGCGCTATTGATCATCGATGAAGTGATGACCGGTTTCCGCGTGGCGCTGGCCGGTGCACAGGATTATTACGGCGTCGTGCCGGATCTGACTTGTCTTGGCAAAATCATCGGTGGCGGAATGCCCGTTGGCGCATTCGGTGGGCGTCGCGATGTGATGGACGCACTGGCGCCGACTGGACCGGTTTACCAGGCGGGGACGCTTTCCGGTAACCCAATCGCGATGGCGGCAGGTTATGCCTGTCTGACCGAAGTCGCCCAGCCGGGTATTCATGAAACGCTGAACGAACTGACGACGCGTCTGGCGGAAGGTCTGCTGGAAGCTGCCGAAGAAGCGAATATTCCGCTGGTAGTTAACCATGTAGGCGGGATGTTCGGGATTTTCTTCACTGATGCAGAAACCGTAACCTGCTATCAGGATGTGATGGCATGCGACGTTGAACGCTTCAAGCGTTTCTTCCACATGATGCTGGATGAAGGAATTTATCTGGCGCCGTCCGCGTTCGAAGCAGGCTTTATGTCCGTGGCGCACAGTGAAGAAGATATCAATAACACCATCGACGCCGCGCGCCGGGTGTTTGCGAAACTGTAAAGGATGAATTGCCGGGTGGCGCTTACGCTTACCCGGCCTACATTCTACGCCGTAGGCCGGATGGCGGCATAACTTACCGGCTCTGCTTACGTAGCAGATAGATAAAGTACGGCGCGCCAATAAACGTCGACAGTAATCCCGCCGGGATCTGATACGGAAACAACACCATCCTGCCGCACCAGTCAGCAAAGACCAGCAACACGCCACCCGCCAGCGCCGAAATCAGCATATGCGGCATCGCCCGACGAAAACCCATCATCCGGGCAATATGCGGCGCCATCAGCCCGACAAAGCTCAACGGTCCAATAGTCATGGTGGCTGTCGCCGTCAGCCCTGCCGCCAGCAGCAGTAATCCCACGCGTGATGGCGTAATAGCCATACCGACAGCCCGTGCCGTATCGCCGCCGAGCGGTAAAATTGTCAGCCAACGGCGGCACAGCGGCGTCATCGCCAGCAGGATAACCATTACAATCCCGGTGCGCAGCACCTGTTCGCCACTCGCGTTATAGGTTGAGCCGGAGATCCAGGTTAGCACCCCCGCCATACGCGGATCGCCGCTGGCCTGCAGCATCATCAGCAGCATTGTAAACGCCGTGCTGAGCGCCATCCCTGCCAGCAACATGCGGTGCGGTGAAAAGCCCCCGCGCCCGGCGGCAATCATAATGATAAGCAAGGTGGCTGCCGCACCGAGGCTCCCGGCCGGCAGCAGCCAGCCAAAGGCATTGCCAGGGACCAGAAATAACATTAGCACCACGCCAAATGCCGCCCCGGAGCTAATTCCTAATACTTCCGGACTGGCCATTGGATTTCCGGTCAGACGCTGAATAATACAGCCAGCTACCGCTAACATTACCCCGGCAATCAGCGCTGCCAGAACACGTGGCCAGCGCCAGGGCATGAGCTCATCCAGCATCGCGCTGCTGGCCCATGTCCAGCCGTGCGCATCGCGGCCAAACGCGAGCGCCACAATAACGGTAAGCAGCAATATCGCCCCGCCCGCCAGGGCAAACATCAGTACATTCTGGCGCTCAGCAGCGATGCGGTTACTGGCATTCATATCCGGCGCGCTCATACTTCTAAGGCGCGGCAACAGCCACAGCAGCAATGGCGCGCCAATCAGCGCCGTCACCGAACCAGTGGAGACTTCCATCCATACGCGGGTCAGCCACAGAATAATTTGGTCGGAGAGCCAGAGGATCAACGCACCAATCAGCGGGGCCAGCATCAGACGCGCCAGCAGACGACGCGCGCCGAGCATTTTCGCCAGCAGCGGTGCAAACAGGCCAATAAAGCCGATAATCCCAACCGCGTTAACCAGTAAGGCGCTGATAACAATGGCCAGCGATAACGCCGCCAGACGTGCCAGCGACAGCGCCAGACCGAGGTTACGCGCCACGCCGTCATCCAGTCCCATCAGCGTCATTGGGCGTAATAACAACAGCGTCAGCATCACACCGCCCAGCAGTTGCGGCCACAGACGCTGTACGCCGCTCCAGTCGGTCTGCGTTAGCGTACCGCTGCTCCATAAAAACATGCTTTGCAGTTGATCGTGATGGAAGATAACCATCAACTGGTTAATTGCCCCGCAGTACAGGCTGACCACCAGCCCGGCAAGGATTAACGTCACCGGAGAAAGACGTTTGCCCCAGGCAACGCCAAACACCAGAGCCCCAACAACACATGCTCCCGCCAGCGCCGCAAATTGCGTGGTCAGCGCACCGGGAATAGCCCACAGCGTGGTAACCGTAATGCCCAACTGCGCCCCGGTTGCAACACCTAACGTAGTGGGTTCTGCCAGTGGGTTACGCAGCACCTGCTGAAACAAGACACCGACCAGCCCCAGCCCGGCACCGACCAACAGCGAAATCGCCAGCCTCGGCAGCAGACTGTAGTGGAAAACCATCTGCTCAATAGCATTGATATCCGGTGACCAGATAGCTTGTTGCCACTGACTGCGCGGTAGCGCAACAGAGAAGTTAACCCAGGTCAGCCAACAGGCAGCGACAAACAGAACCGCCAGAAGAAGCGTTGGGAACAGCGCAATTCGTTTACTCACGCTTTGCCTCCCAGCGCATTATCCAGAATGCGGGCAAAATGCATCGCCGAGAGCGTGGCGCCATAGAACCAGACGGCAGGCACACGCTGAAAACGTCCGCTGCGGACAAACGGCATCGCCTGCCATAATGGCGTAGACATCAGTGCAGTCATCTCTTTATCGTTGCCGTGGTCAAAACACAGCACATCGACATCCTTATAAGCAGCCAGACGGTCAATACTCACGGCAGTGCTGCCCCAAAAGTTTGTCTCGCCCTGCCAGGCGTTGGGGGTCCCATAATCATCCAGCACGTCCTGAAACAGGCTGTTTGGGCCAAACACCAGCATATGTCGTGAATCAAGCAGGGAAGTGAGAAGTACAGGGCGTGCGCCGCGTTGAATGAAGCGCGGTTTCAGGCTGGCGATAAAACGATCGTACTCGGTCAGATGGCGTTCAGCAGAGGCTTGCAGATTGAACAATTGCGCCATTTCCTGCAGCGATTGTCGCGCAACGGCCAGCGGCTTTTTACCGTCACTGAAGTTAAATCCCCGGCCAGGCGCAATCCGCGCCAGCTTTTCAGGGGAAGGACCATAGCCTGCTGACCACAGCAAAAATGAGGGTTTCATTTCGGTCAACAGTTCGAGATTGGGCTCCGTACGTAGCCCGACGTCAATCACCGAATCCGGCAACGGGGGCTCACTGACCCACAGCTTGTAGTTAGGGATATCCGCGATACCATACGGCGTAATACCCAGCGCCAGCAGTAGCTCTACCGGTAGCCATTCCAGCGCCACAATGCGCTGCGTATCAACCGCCGCAGCGTGCGCCGTATTCATCCGCCACAACAGCGGCGACAGCGCCATCGCCGCAAGCAGCCGCCGACGGGTAATATGATGTAATTCAATCATTAATAGACAAAACTCACGGGTGCGGCACCGGCCGGATGCGGCAAAATGCCCATCGGGATACCGTAAATCTGTTCCAGAGTTTCACTGCGCATCAGTTCAGCAGGCGTCCCTTGTGCAATCATTTCACCACCGCGCAGCGCAACTAAGTAATCACAGTAGCGGGCCGCCATGTTGATATCATGCAGCACCGCAATCACCGTCAGCCCGCGCTGCTGACTTAAGCGATGCACCAGCGCCAGTACGTCAACCTGATGAGCGATATCCAGCGCGGAAGTCGGTTCATCAAGCAGCAGACAGCGGCTGTCCTGCGCTACCAGCATGGCAATCCACGCGCGCTGGCGTTCTCCGCCGGACAGACTATCAACCAAACGGTGCGCCAGCGGTTTTAAGCCAACCAGCGAAATCGCTTCTTCTACTTTCTCTCTGTCGGCAACGCCAAAACGTCCCAGCGCCCCGTGCCACGGATAACGACCAATCGCCACCAGTTCGCGCACCGTCATCCCTTCGGCCTGTGGCAGCTGCTGCGGCAGATAGGCGACCTTGCGGGCAAACGCTTTACTGCTCCAGTTCTCCAGCGGCTGTTCGTCGAGCAGAATTTCACCTTCTGACGGCGGCTGATGACGTCCCAGCATTTTCAATAACGTCGATTTTCCGGAGCCGTTGTGGCCGATAAGACCAGTCACTTTCCCCGCAGGAAAAGTTAATGAGAGAGGATGCAAAAGCGTGCGGCCAGGCACACGAAAGGAGACATTACGCAACGCAAAAGTAGTGTCGGGATGGGATCTGTTTTCCTGCATAGCAGCCAACTTGTAAAACGGGCACGCAAAGCGTGCCCAATAGAAATTAGAAACGGAAGGTTGCGGTTGCAACGACCTGACGTTCTGCGCCCCAGAAGCAGCCATAGGTATTGAAGCAGCTGGCGACGTATTCACGGTCAAACAGGTTGTTCACATGCAGCGCCACGTTGGAGCCCGCCATGCCGACGCGCGCCAGATCGTAACGTACTAACGCATCCACCAGCGTATAGCTCCCCACTTTAAAGGAGTTTGCCGGATCGCCATAACTGGAACCAGTATAACGAACGCCAGTACCCAACGTCAGCCCGGAAAGCGCGCCGTCATAAAGGGTGTAATCGCCCCACAATGATGCCATATGTTTTGGCACCTGCGCAGGCGTATTGCCCTTGTAGTTGGTGTCGGTGGTGTATTCCGCGTCGGTGTAGGTATAAGAACCCACTACGTTGACGCTGGCAGACAGCGCCGCTTTCGCTTCAATTTCCACTCCGCGAGAACGAATTTCACCGCCTTCAACTGACCAGAACGATCCGTTCGGATCGGCCATCAGATTGTTGGTTTTAGTCAACTGATAGACAGCACCGGTGATCACGATTGGACGATCGTTCGGCACGTACTTCACGCCAGCTTCGTACTGCTTACCTTTGGACGGCGCAAAGATATTACCGCTTGCACCCGTCTGAGAAGCCGGTTCAAACGACTCGCTGTAGCTGAAATACGGGGTTACGCCGTTGTCGAACAGGTAGTTAACACCGCCACGCCAGGTGAATTGCTTATCATCGCGGGAATCCGTTACACCAGAAACACGGTTCAGAGAGTCCTGTTTAGCCCAGTCGTAACGACCGCCCAGAGTAACCAGCACCTTATCCCATTGCGCCTGATCCTGAACATACAAGCCAGTCTGCTTCTGTTTGTTCAGCACTTTGTAAGGACCTGAAGGGCCTGGGTGTGAGCCAAAATCGAAGTCGCTACGGTCGAGGTTATAGATATCGGACGGCGCAACAGAGCCCGCATAGCCAAACCAGGAGTTGATATCGTTCCGCATACGCATAAAGTCAACGCCGGTCAGCAGCGTGTGATCTACGTCGGCAGTAGCGAACTTGCTTTGCAGCTGAGTATCGACGGAGAAGTTCTGCAATTTCTCATTATCGATAACATACTGACGCGTCAGCGTATGATCCCAGTCGGCCTGAGGAACGCTGGCACAAGGGCTGTTAGCCGGATCCTTGGTATAGAGCGGATCGGAGCACATACCGTAGCCATACACGCTGTTCTGCGAGACTTTATTTTGCGCGTAACGCAGGTTCTGACGCACGGTAAAGGTGTCGTTAAATTCGTGATCGAAGCTGTAGCCCACCATCTTCTCGTTACGAGAATAGGTATTGTTGTTCGCCCCTTCGTTGAAATCGGTAGGCAGACGCTTGCCATTCGGCAACTCAGTCACCGTCCCTTCTTTCGGCAACCAGCCGTAATAACCGGTTTCCGGCTCGTTCTGGAAGTAGGAGAGGAAGGTGAAGTTTGTCTTATCGTCCGGACGCCATGAGAAAGATGGCGCGATGGCATAGCGTTGTTCTTCTGCGCCCTGCTGCTGCGCATTGGCGGAACGCGCCAGGCCAGTTAAGCGGTAAGAGTATACGCCGTCATCATCCAGCGCATCGCTGAAATCAAAACCGGTCTGGAACAGGCTGTCAGTGCCCATCTTGAACTGAATTTCTTTCAACGGTTCTGTGGTCGGGCGTTTGCTGACCATATTCAACAACCCACCTGGGTTGCTCTTTCCGTACAGAACGGAAACCGGACCACGCATCACTTCGGCGCGTTCCAGCATATAAGGGTCGATCACCGCATCATTGTAGAAGTTACCCTGCATCTTCAGGCCATTCAGATAGTTATTCTGACTTTGGCCATCGGCAGCGAAGCCACGGATGATCAGGTAATCATAGGTATTGGACGCACCACGCGTACCCACGGCAACGCCCGGGGTGTAGCTAAGCGCCTCTTTGACCGATTTTGGCTGATGCAACGCCATCTCTTCGGCGGTGACCACTGAAATAGACTGAGGAACTTTTTGAATCGGAGTGTCGGTTTTGGTCGCCGTAGCAGACTGTCGTGCGGCGATGGTTGCCGCTGGCCCCCATGCGCTTTCCTGCGGAGCAGGAGCTGCAGTTACGGTGATGGTTTCTTCTTTCGGGTCAACCGCCGCCTGTGCATAGACAGACATGCCGCTAACCGCTGTGGCTACCACTACTGCGATTTTACGCAGTGATGAACTTGGCTGAGCAGTTTTAAGACGCGCCATTGGTATTTCTCTGATGAAAGTGAATGATAACGTAAACGAGAATTATTATTATAACGGCAGCATAATATTCGAAACTCTGGCGAGATAGCAAGCAATACGCGCCCCTACTAAAACTGAGGGGTTAAGAAATAACCAGATGAAAAGAAAGGGTTAATAAATTAGGCTGGAATGTTAGAGCGCTGACAACCCGCCGCAGCGGGTCACAAGGCGTTAGCGGTAAAAGACCTCAAAAGTCGCGACGGCGTCCACTTTCCCGGCTTTGACATTGCCGGTTTTGGCATAGCGTGCCTTCAGCGGAATTTCTGCCACTTCGTTAGCGCTGGTGCTGCTCACAGCTGTATAGGTTTGATCAAAACTCAGCACATTATTGTTCGTGTCCAGAATCTGGATACCGACACCGCTGGCAGAGCTGTCTCCACTGGCGATAGCCAAAATATTGCCATCCGTAACGCCTGTCGAACCAGCACTGTTGAACTTATAATCGATTTGGGTACCTGCCCGACAATCAGAAATCTCGATTTTGAAACTGTTATCGGTGAGTACTTCTGAAAATTGACTGTCAAAGTTATCGACATTAATCGTCTTCAGCGGCACGTAGATATTTTTATCCTCCAGGTTACAGGTATTAGTCTGGATATGAATGCTGGTGGGAGATACCAATATCTGAGCTATCACATCATTACCCCACTTCTCTTGCGCTGTCAGCCGGGAGGTATCAAGATAACCATCCTCGACGTCGCCCGTCACAACCAACTGCATTGACGCATGGTACTTTGTATGAATACTGTTCCATCCGCTTGCTCCATAGCTATAAAAATGCATGGGTGTGACGATATCCTCAGAGGTAAAGGTAGGTGTTCGTTCTTCCGCTTCAGCCATGCGGATACCTATACCTGGAACGCTAGTCTGATAAACGCCTTCCAGCACTCCATTGCGGGCATCGGCATCCGTTAACACTGCGTAACCTTTGTATTTGTTGCTAGTATCCTGGCAATCCATATCGATTTGGCCGCTCTCAATGCTTCCCTCATAAATAACCGTACCAACTGATACGTCAGGCTCCACAGTGATGCTTGCCGGTAGCTGAAAGGTCATTGCGCCATTTTCCGGGTAATTTCCGGTACATGTGGCGGCATAAACAGGTGCCGCAGATCCAGCTAAAATCAATATGATCAACATAGCCCTGAAAATGTTTATGTTCCTTTTACTCATATCTGACAATTTCCGTATTCATAAGCCATCTTCCATTATTGGCAATTAACCGTAGCTGAGAGAATTCCCGTACCCATGTTCTCAGGCACGCTTACGCTGCCCGTACATTTCGTCTGTGCGGTATTTCCCCATTGCACCTCAATGCGCTGTGTTCCTTTTAGCCCAGTGACATACACTTCACCGTCGTCACCCACGATCGATGTCGTACCGTCCATACTTAACAGAGCACCAAAAGGAACCACGCTCTGACCATGTTTTAAGGTAAGTAATGCACGCTTACCTGAACGCGCCGTGAAGTCAGCCTTCAGGACGGCCCCTTTTGTCGGAACCACATCCAGAGAAGCATCCTGAATATCAATATCATCACGTCCCTGAGTATTCACAGTAATAGTATTACGGCGATAATTGGTTAAAGTTGGCACAATGGCATTGCCCCAATAATCGGTGTAAACCCCCCGGGAATTTTGTATTTTTACATTATCGCCATCGGTAATGTGCACAATGGCAAAAGCATCCTGAATGGATTGTCCAAGCGTTATTCCCTGCGAATGCGCAACAACGGAACCCTGGGCGCCATAGCCCCACTGTTTACTGTCTTTTTGATAACTGTAATTGGCGCTGAACTCGCCAACCGATGTCCGATACCGGGAAGAGAGATAGGCACCATAACCGACATCGTTATCGGTGTAGGTTTGCTGAAGGTTATAATTTAAATTGTTATCTTCCAGTAACGTTCCACTGACGCCAACCTGATGTGCACTATTACCATTTTTTGAACTTGTCAGAGTATATGTTCCCCAGGCATTAGCCAGCCAACGCGAAAGAGGGACATTCATTGAGATAGAAAACTGCTGATCGTTAGTGGTTGATGGCGTTTTTGTCAGGCTGTAATTCAGCGACCAGTTAACGCCCTGCCAACTGCTGCTGTAACCGAGACTCACGCTTCGTTCATGGCCTTCCATTCCCCAGTAATCTTGCTGATAAGCGTTGGCGTATACCGATCCCCAGCTCTGTAACGACTGAGAAAGATTAAGTTGCAGGCGGCTGCGACGGTTATAGCTATCGCGATAGCTATAGATGCTGTCATCGTCGTAGCTGTTATTACGCTGATCGAGAGCCTCCTGAAAGGTATAAAACCCGGAGGTGGAATAACGATAGCTGGCCAGCGTGACCGTGGTATTGGTTAACGGAAAATCTTTTGCGTACTGCGCGCGCCACGACTGGCCATTCGCATCCGCGCGTTCGTCGTCAAACGCGGTTCTCGCCGCCGTCAGATCCATCGACAGCGAACCAAAATCGCGTAAATCAGCTCCGATGCCGACCAGTCCGGCACGATACATCGACGCGCCCTGCAGACCGCCGTAAGCGGTAATTCCGAAAGGTAAGCCATAAATTGCCGTAGCCTGGCTGAATTCCGGCTCCTCGCCGTTATCAACATCGCGATATTTCCCAGCCGCCAGGCTGTACTTCAGCGCGCCTTCACGTTGCATAATCGGCACCGAGGAGCTGGCCTGAATAAAGCTGCGCTCTGTACCGTCGGCCTCCGTCACGGTGACTTCCAGATCCGCTCCTGCCGTAACCTGCGTTAAATCACGAATTTCAAACGGGCCAGGCGAGACGTTGGTCTGGTAGATGGTGTAACCGTTTTGCTTAATGGTGACTTTGGCATCGCTATTAGCAATCCCACGAACGACCGGGGCAAAGCCCTGTAATCCACTGGGCTGCATACTGGTATCGGTCTCCAGCTTAACGCCCGTCATCTGCACGCTATCGAACAGTTCGCCGTTAGTGTAGGTTTGCCCTATCTGAAGCTGGCTACGCAATGCTTTGACATCGCGTCCAAGCGTCGTATTAATAGATTGCCAACCATTATCATTCCCCCAATTGCTGGTGTTACGCAAACGCCAGGGGCCGATATTCATCCCTGAATTCAAACTTGCCCAGTTCGAAGCATTATTTTGACCTCTGGATTGTTGGTGCGATCCCGAAATATAGTAACTGGTCCACAGAGCCGGAATGCCGTCATCCCAGAAAGTGGGATTGCTTTCGCCCGAAATTTTGCGGTCGCGGTAGATCTGCGGAATACGTAATTGCAGCACCTGTGTTTCCGGATTGAAGTCATAGTGTCCATCCGCGATATATTCGCTAATATCACCCAGCAACGTATCTTCGTTAACATTATTTAATGCCGGAACCGTATCAACTTTAACGCCCAGTTCGCGCAGCTCCGCTTTAGTAAATTGCGGAATCAGTTTGCTGTTATCTTTTGAAAGGAAGTAATTTAAATTTCGTTTATCAATGCGATCCTGATCCCAAACAATCGACGTTAAATAACGTCCGGGGGATAAACCATTATGCTGTAAAAAAGCTTCAAGCGCCCCGGTATTCTCAAGTGGGGTTCCCGTTTCAAGTACACTGAGATTGAAATAATCATCAGCACAAACGGAACCACTCGCAGTCAATATAGCGAATGTCAGCGTATTGAGAGCAAAAAGCCGGGCAGTACGATGTGAAGGCATAAATGTCACCCCATAACTCATCGATAGCTGATTTACAGCGACTGTTTACGCTGTTCGGTTTCTGAGCCAAAATCATTAATTGCGGTCCAGACAACGTTGCCTTTTACTGCCGATGGCAGCGGAAAACGCTGCTCACCAAATGGAGCAACCATCATCGTTAATGCCGTCGGAGAGGACTGGTTTGTAGCCGGTTTAATCGCTTTTCCCGCCACAGAGATCTGTCCGAAGGTGACATAGAAGGGTGTGGGGTTTTTCACCACCAGTTGATTTTGATGGCGGCTAAATTGCAACGATTGCCAGGCCATTTTTGCCTCGTCTTCTGTCAATGAGGCCGGTCGATAAAACAGTTTTAATTTAGTTTTAATGGCAAATTGTAACGTGTTCTTGTCATGCAATTCTTCTGGGATCGCTGCAACAGATTTGATGTTCGCCATAAATAATGACTCACGATCCTGAGGTAGCGCCGATTTATTTCCGGTATAAACCACGTGTAGCAGCGTCTGGCGGTTTTCGTCCAATTTGTAAATTGGCGGTGTCATAATAAATGGCGCTTTGCTGTCATCAATATTACTGACCCAGCTCTGCACCAGATAACGTTTATCATTATCTTTATTTTTTAAAGCAATCTGTACTTCAGATTGGTTAGCCGGATATATAATTCGTGTGCCACCCACTACTACGCCAGCTTGAACCGAATTTAATCCCGAGGTTAATATAAGTATTAATGCTGTGATAAGTCGTTTCATCTTTCCATTCCATTGAAATACTGGCCCTGCCTGGGCCAGGTTTATGATGATTAACGATAAAGCAGAGTATAGGTCGCTTGTGCGGTATAATCACCGGTAGTTGGTAAAGTGCTACCAACCTGGATAACCTCAGCTTTATAATTAAAAACCACGCTCTCGCCGTTAGTCTTATTCAGTGCCGCTTCAGGATCTGAGCCATCAAATTTCACGTAGTTGCTGCTCCCTTCTGGAAGCATACGTACCCCGAGGTTCTGCGCAGTCCCTGTCGCCTGCAAGACTTCATCGTCGTATCCGGCAATACGCGTCCCATCAAATTTGATATTGAGGTTGGCAACCGCAGCATCACATTCTGTCAGCGTAATCGCAAAAGATTGCGTGTCGCCGACTTTTTTATCTTCGCCAAACGCAGTTTGAGAAAGGTTGTTAAACGTCACAGTACCGTTTGTCGCTGTACCGTTTACATCCACTTTGCAACTATCGGGAAGAATTTTCCCATTAAACGTTACCGTCCCGGTATCAACGGCAAAAGCAGATGTTGCTACAGTTGCCATTGCACTACTGACAAGCAACGAGATGATAATTTTTTTGCACATAACGTATTCCTTACATATGTTCACAAAAATCAATGAAGAGAAAAGTTAACACAGAGGGGAAATAGACAATGGCTGGAGAAGTGCTGGAATATAAATCCAACAACATCATAGATATAATATATCTTTATCAACTCATTCAGTTTAAAACATTCCCTTGTGTCATCTATTCTACGTACCATGATGAATAAAAGCTAATCAACACATTCACCAAAACTAAAAAAACAACACACAACATCTTGTTTTAGCAGAACAATTTATGAAAATAATATTTTCTTAATGGTGATTTTAGCCAGCATGAATATATTCATAAAAACAATATTGCCCACATATGCATACGGGCAGATAATAAAAAAACGCAGAAAAAATAGAATAAAATCAACCAACCGATGATATATACAAAAAAATAATATATTGAATTTATGATTAAACGGAAAATATAGGCAGGAAACACCATCACTGTTCACCCTATCCTGAGCTTGCTATACAGACCGAAATGCGAATACAACAAGAGGGAGAATTCCCCCACATCAACAGGCACCGATGCGGGGGAGGACAGCTAAAAAATCAGTTACCGCCAAACATATCTTTTATCCAACCAGCCACGCCATCGCTGTCTTTCTTCTCTTGCTGCGGCGGTTGCTGCTGTTGAGGCTGCTGCTGCGGCTGTTGAGAAGATTGATCGAACGGATTCCCCGACTGCTGCAGCATTTCACCCTGCTGACACAGCGAATCAGGATCGGTGGTCCATACCGGAAGCGTGCGCATCCCGCCGCTACAAACGAAGTTACCGTCGTAGTCCACGCCCATATCCACCACATCTTCCGGTGGCGTCAGCACCAGAGGTGTTGGCGTCTGGTTTGCCAGATAGCGCTGGTAAATCGACATCGCGCCGCTGGCACCGTACAGCTTGGTTGGCTGGTTGTTATCGCGGC
This sequence comes from Citrobacter sp. Cf132, assembly GCF_030333885.1. NCBI lineage: Bacteria > Pseudomonadati > Pseudomonadota > Gammaproteobacteria > Enterobacterales > Enterobacteriaceae > Citrobacter > Citrobacter sp. Cf132. The sequence continues at coordinate 148,225 of NZ_JAOWFA010000049.1, read as the reverse complement.
CCACCCAGGTGATGGTCACCTGGCTGCCGTCGATCCCGGCAAACCAGGTATCCACGTTGTTGTTGGTGGTCCCGGTTTTCCCTGCCAGATGCAAGCCAGGATATTTCGCGCCAAGCTGACGACCCGTACCACGCTGAACCACCTGCTGCATGGTCCACAGCGTCATATACGCCGCCTGCGCCGGAACGGCACGCTCAGCCTGCGGGAAGCTCTGGTACAGCACGGTACCATCTTCGGCAATCACCGAACGCAGCGCCGACAACGGCGCACGGTTCCCGCCGCTGGCGATAGTCTGGAACGCCTGTGCTACTTCGATTGGCGTCAGGTTCAACGCCCCGAGCAGCATGGCCGGAACCGGGTTAAGCTGATCTTTCGGCGCGCCCAGCTTCAACCAGGTATCAGTCACGGCAGGCAAGCCCAGCGCCATCCCCAGATTTACCGTCGGTACGTTCATGGAGCGGGTTAACGCATCCACCAGCATCACTTTTCCGCTTTCGCTATAGCGACGATCATCGTTCTGTGGCGACCAGACCTGACCGTTCGGCTGACGTAGCGCAATCGGCGCATCAGCAATCCAGGTATTCAGGCGGTAAAGCTTCGGCTGGCTGAGCGCAGTCAGATAGGTCGCCGGCTTCGCCAGAGAACCAATCGAACGACGCGCCTGCATCGCACGGTTATAGCCCGCGAACTGCGGCTCTGCCCCGCCAACCATGGCGCGAACTTCGCCACTGAATCGGTCAACCACCACAATCGCGGTTTCCAGATCGCTCAGCTTACGCTGTTTCTTCAGCACCGGAATGCCTTCCACCGCTGCTTTTTCCGCAGCGTCCTGCGCCACGGAATCAAAGGTGGTGAAAATTTTCACGCCGGAGAGATCTTTAACTTTATCGCCCAGCTTCGCCTGAAGCTCCTGACGCAACATCTGCATAAAGGCTGGCTGTGGCGAGATCACTCCACCACGCGGCTGTACGCCTAACGGACGCGCGCTCAGCATGTCATACAGATCCTGATCGATGATCTGCTGCTGTTGCAGCAAACGCAGCACGAGGTTACGACGCTCCAGCGCCAGCTTCGGGTTACGCCATGGGTTATAGATTGACGCCCCTTTAACCATCCCCACCAGCAACGCCTGCTGGTCGAGACTCAGTTCTTCCACCGGACGACCGAAATAATAGAGGCTCGCCAGCGGGAAGCCGCGAATTTCATTATCGCCGCTTTGACCGAGATAGACTTCGTTCATGTACAGCTCAAGAATGCGATCTTTGCTGTAACGCGCATCCATCAGCAGCGCCATGTAAGCTTCGTTGGCCTTACGCCAGTAAGAACGTTCGCTGGACAGGAACAGGTTCTTCACCAGTTGCTGAGTCAGCGTACTCGCCCCCTGCACCGTGCGACCGGCCGTCAGGTTGGCCAGCACCGCACGACCTATCGAGTAGAGACTGACGCCATCATGCTCATAGAAGTGACGGTCTTCGGTTGCCAGCAATGTATCTACCAGCAGATCCGGGAATCCACTGCGCGGGACAAACAGGCGCTGCTCGCCGTTAGGTGAAGAGAGCATGGTAATCAGGCGTGGATCGAGACGGAAGAAACCGAACTGGCGGTTGTTATCCATATTCTCGATAGTGTCCAGATGATCGCCATCAAAGGTCAGACGTGCGCGCACCTGCCCTTCTTTACTGTCCGGGAAGTCAAACGGACGACGAATCATCTCAATGCTCTTCGCCTGTACGGTGAATTCGCCCGGACGCGTCATCTTCGAGACCTGACGATACTGCGTGGCCTCCAGCAGCTTCACCATCTCGTTCTTGCCGATGGGCATTTCTGGCTCAAGGTTAACCATGCGGCCATATACTGCCGCCGGAAGCTGCCAGACTTTACCGTCGATACGGCTACGGATTTTTTGGTCCAGATAGACGCCGTAAATGGCGATCAGCACCAAAAAAACAATCGACAGTTTTACCAGCAGCCAGAACCAGCCGCGTTTACCACGAGGCTTACGCCCTTTGCCTTTACCCTTACGCGGCATCGGTTCTTCATCCTCATAGTCATCATCATCATAATCGTCGTCATACTCTTCATCTCTGAGTTGACGACGGCTCACCTTTTGTTTCACTGGACGTGAGGGTTTCCCTTTACGTCCAATTGGCTCGCGGTCATTCCCCGCCATGCTTTTTCTCCGCAACATTCAGGCGCAAAGGCCCGATTCTCTGTTCTTCCGTCCTGCGACAGAAGAAGAAATCTCTCAATTTTCAGCTGTATTTATGCCGGATGGCGGCGTAAAACGCCTTATCCGGCCTACGTTCGCCCTGATAAGCGCAGCGCCATCAGGCAACCACGCATACAGCTATGAATACTTTTTGGTGCGCCGCGTTGGCGCGGTATTCGCCGGATCGTCCGGCCAGACATGTTTGGGATAACGCCCTTTCATCTCTTTTTGCACCTCGCGGTACGATCCCTGCCAGAACGCACTCAAATCACTCGTCACCTGTAGCGGTCTTTGGGCCGGAGACAGCAGCTCAAGTACCAGCGGCACGCGTCCCTGGGCGATAGTCGGGGTGTTTGCTTCACCAAACATTTCCTGCATCCGAACGGCCAATACCGGAGGATTATCCTCATGATAGCGAATAGCAATCCGGCTTCCCGTCGGCACAGTGTAATGCGCCGGCAGTTCACTATCCAGACGTTGCAGCATTGACCAGTCCAGCAAACCGCGCAATGCCTGACCCACATTGAGTGCTTTTAACGCGCGTAAAGAGTGCACACCGCTCATGTGTGGCAACAGCCAGCGCTCCAGCGTCTTCAGCAGAGAATCCTCATCTACCGCAGGCCAGTCGTACTCCGGTAACCAGTTTGCCGCACATTGCAAACGCAGCCGAAACTGCTCGGCCTCCGACGTCCAGTTGAGCACACTTAACCCTTTATCGCGAATACCATTCAGCATGGCCTGGTGTAGTTCCTCTTCCGAGGGCTTGGCCAGCGGCTGTACTTTTACCGTCAACTGGCCGATACGCGACCGACGCAGTGCCTTTAATGTTCCCTGGGTTTCATCCCATTCGATAGTATCGGACTGTTGCAGCAGCTCAGGACATGCCTGCATCAACGCTTCAATATCCAGCGGCAACGCTAACAAAATACGCGCATCTGGCGATGAGCTACCCTGCAGTAACAGCGGCGCTATCAGCCACTCATGGCGCCCCTGGGCGTCATCGGCATCCAGCATCGCGCCCATGCCGTTGGCCAGTTGATAGCGCCCTTCTTGTCCACGTCGACGGGCGATCCGATCGGCAAACGCTTGCGCCAGCAACAAAGGGAGCAACGCGCCGTCAGGCTGCCCGCTGCGTACGTTAAGCCGTTTCAATAATTGTTGACTGCGCTGCTGCCAGGCGGGCTGATTTCGTGAAAACGCCACAGCCAAATCGGTGCTGCCCCCGCGCGGCGGCTCTTCCAGAATTGCGGCCAGTTTTGCGGCCGATGCCGCTTCATCGTCATTTTTGGTGCTAACCAGCATAGCCGCTAAACGGGGATCGTTACCCAATGCCGCCATTTTTTGCCCACGGGCACTGAGCCTGTCGCCCTCAAGCGCGCCCAGCATCTGCAACAGCCGTTTTGCCGCCTGCAGGTTAATAGCGGGCGGCGTATCTAACCAGTTCAGTTGCTCAGGATCGGTACATCCCCATTGCAGCAGCTCCATCAGTAGTCCGGACAGATCGCTCTGTAATATCTCAGGCTCTCCCTGCGCCGCCGCTCTTTCCGCCTGCTCTTTGGCAAGCAAATGTAGGCAGATACCTGGCTCCAGACGACCTGCACGCCCGGCTCGCTGGGTCATCGATGCCTGGCTAATGCGCTGGGTAATCAACCGCGTTAAACCGGTACGCGCGTCATAGCGCGCCACGCGCTCCTGGGCGCAGTCCACCACCAGCCGGATACCTTCAATCGTTAAGCTGGTTTCGGCAATATTGGTCGCCAGCACCACTTTGCGCTTACCTTGCGGCGCGGGCAAAATCGCCTGACGCTGCTCAGCCAGCGTCAACGCGCCGTACAATGGACATAACACAACATCGCCGCCCACACGCGTTGCCAGTTGTTCCTGCACGCGCAGGATTTCCCCAACGCCCGGTAAAAACAGCAGCAGCGACCCGCTTTCATGGCGCAGTAGCTCCGCCGTCGCTATCGCCACCGCTTCGTCAAAACGCAGATGTGCCGCCAGCGGCTGATACCGTCGCTCGACGGGGAATGTGCGGCCTTCAGAGATAATCATGGGCGCATCGGGCAATAACTGCTGCAAGCGCCCGTTATCGAGCGTTGCGGACATGATCAATAGTTTCAGATCGTCACGAAGACCTTGCTGTACATCCAGCAACAGCGCCAGCGCCAGGTCGGCCTGCAAGCTCCGTTCGTGAAATTCATCGAGGATCACTAACCCGACGCCAGTGAGTTCGGGATCGCGTTGGATCATGCGCGTCAGGACGCCTTCCGTCACCACTTCCAGCCGGGTCTGCGACCCCACGCAGCTTTGCGCGCGCATGCGATAACCCACGGTCTCACCGGGCTTTTCGTTCAGCAACTCCGCCAACCGCTGCGCCACGTTGCGTGCCGCCAGACGGCGCGGCTCCAGCAAAATAATCCGCCCCTTGATGCCACCATGTTCAAGCAGTCGCAACGGCAGCCAGGTCGATTTCCCGGCACCGGTCGGCGCGGTCAGCAGCACCTGCGGCGAGGCATCAAGGGCAGTAAGCAGTTCAGGCACTACGGCGGCAACGGGCAACGACGTCACAAATAGCTCCAGAGGGTTAACATTCTTCGCGCTGCATTGTAGCATCGCGTTAATTCATAACCGAGTATCCATCATGTCTGAGCCAAAAAGGCTGTTCTTTGCGATTGAATTGCCTGGCGCAATCCGTGAGCCAATTGTTCACTGGCGTGCGGAGCAGTTCCCCGCAGAAGCCGGGCGTCCCGTTGCGGCAGAAAACCTGCATCTGACGCTGGCCTTTTTAGGTGATGTCAGCGCAGAGAAGCAACAGGCGTTGTCGCAACTAGCCGGACGCATTCGCCAGCCAGGTTTTACGCTCAAACTGGATGATGCCGGGCAATGGCTGCGCTCGCGGGTCGTGTGGCTGGGGATGCGTCAGCCACCGCGCGGACTGTTACAACTGGCGAATATGCTGCGGGCGCAGGCCGCGCGCAGCGGGTGTTATCAAAGCCCGCAGCCGTTTCACCCACATATCACGCTGCTGCGCGATGCCGGACACGCGGTTCCCATCCCCCCACCGGGCTTTGGCTGGTCATTTCCGGTCACGGAGTTCGCACTTTACTCCTCTTCATTCGCACGAGGACGCACGCGTTATACGCAGCTGCAACGCTGGACGCTGACTGAATAATTAAAGGGACTGTTTATGCAATTTTCTCCACCTTTACAACCCGCAACGCTCATCCAGCGCTACAAGCGTTTTTTAGCGGATGTGATCACACCGGATGGCTCAACGTTAACGTTACACTGCCCAAATACTGGCGCGATGACCGGATGCGCCACCCCGGGTGACACCGTCTGGTATTCGACATCAGAAAATACTAAACGGAAATATCCACATACCTGGGAATTAACGCAAACCCAATCCGGGGCATTTATTTGTGTTAACACGCTGTGGGCCAATAGATTAACGAAAGAGGCTATTCAGAATGAGCTTATTTCGGAAGTTTCAGGCTACAGTGCCTTGAAAAGTGAAGTAAAATACGGCGCAGAAGGGAGCCGTATCGACTTTTTGTTGCAGGCGGATTCCCGACCTGACTGCTATATTGAAGTGAAATCAGTCACGTTGGCGGAAAAAGAGCAGGGTTATTTTCCCGATGCCATCACTGAACGAGGTCAGAAGCATCTTCGGGAATTGATGAGCGTAGCGGCTGAAGGCAAGCGGGCAGTGATATTTTTCGCCGTGCTGCATTCAGCTATTACACGGTTTTCACCCGCGCACCATATCGATGCAAAATATGCGCAATTATTAGTTGAGGCACAGCTTAAGGGGGTAGAAATTCTGGTTTATAAAGCGGAACTTTCTGCCCATGGCATGACTCTTAAAGAGCCGTTGCCCATTACCTTGTAATGGTGTAAACATTTGGTTAATTAGTATTCTGGGCGCGTGGGCAAATACGCTTTTCCTCACAGGGTTGTCAAGTGTTACGTTTAGATAATTGCTATCCGGAAAAGCATCTGCTATTTATAGCGACCTGATTTTTCCCCCGAACATGGGGATCGATAGTGCGTGTTAAGGAGAAGCAACATGCAAGAAGGGCAAAACCGTAAAACATCGTCCCTGAGTATTCTCGCCATCGCTGGGGTGGAGCCGTACCAGGAGAAACCGGGCGAAGAGTATATGAACGAAGCCCAGCTGTCGCACTTCAGGCGTATTCTTGAGGCATGGCGTAATCAACTTAGGGATGAAGTTGATCGCACCGTATCTCATATGCAAGACGAAGCGGCTAACTTCCCTGATCCGGTGGACCGCGCCGCGCAGGAAGAAGAATTCAGCCTTGAGCTGCGTAACCGTGACCGTGAGCGCAAACTGATCAAAAAGATCGAGAAGACGCTGAAGAAAGTAGAAGACGAAGATTTCGGCTACTGCGAATCGTGCGGCGTAGAAATTGGTATTCGCCGTCTGGAAGCGCGTCCGACAGCCGATCTGTGTATCGACTGCAAAACGCTGGCAGAAATCCGCGAAAAACAGATGGCAGGTTAATTCCGGTCATTTTTACCACATTTACTACAGGCGGGAGTTTCTCCCGCCTTATTATTTGTCAGTCCGCAAAATGAGCGATTCACACTATATTGGCCGCTTCGCCCCTTCCCCCTCCGGCGAACTGCATTTCGGTTCACTGATTGCCGCCCTCGGCAGTTACCTGCAGGCTCGTGCCCGGCGCGGAATCTGGCGAGTACGCATTGAAGATATTGATCCCCCTCGTGAAGTTCCCGGTGCTGCAGATACGATCCTGCGTCAGCTGGAACATTACGGTCTGCACTGGGATGGCGATATTTTATGGCAATCCCAACGCCATGAAGCCTACCGCGAAGCGCTTACCTGGCTGCATCAGCAGGATCTGAGCTATTACTGCACCTGCACACGAGCGCGTATTCAAAGCGTCGGCGGTATTTACGACGGTCACTGCCGTGAGTTACGCCTCGGGCCAGAACAGGCGGCCGTCCGTATTAAACAACGCCATCCCGTGATGCAGTTTACTGACCGGCTACGCGGTGTGATTCAGGCTGACCCGCAACTTGCTGGTGAAGATTTTATCATCCACCGCCGCGACGGGCTGTTTGCCTATAACCTCGCCGTGGTAGTTGATGACCACTTTCAGGGCGTAACGGAGATTGTTCGCGGCGCCGATCTCATCGAACCCACGGTGCGGCAAATCTCTTTGTATCAGCAGTTTGGCTGGCAAGCGCCTGACTATATTCATCTTCCGCTGGCGCTCAACGAACAAGGCGCTAAACTTTCAAAACAAAATCATGCACCTGCGCTACCACAAGGCGATCCGCGCCCGGTGATTATTGCCGCGCTACGCTTTCTCGGCCAGCGTGCCGATATCCCGTGGCAGGAGATGCGTGTGGACCAGATCCTGGCGTTTGCCGTTGAGAACTGGCGTCTGACAACAGTGCCTGAATCAGTGATCTTAAATCCGGCATTCTCAAATGCGCCACGCTGAGCTATGATTAGCCGCTATTTTTACACAGCAACACTTGTTCTGATTGAAGTTTGACACTACCGAGGTGCACTATTTTTACCCGAGTCGCTAATTTTTGCCGCAAGGTGCTAAGCCGCGAGGAGCGCGAGGCTGAGCTCGCCGTCGCCCGTCCACATATGACGGTAATTCCGCGTGAGCAGCACTCTATCTCCCGCAAAGATATCAGTGAAAATGCCCTGAAGGTAATGTACAGGCTCAATAAGGCCGGATACGAGGCATGGCTGGTTGGCGGTGGTGTACGCGATCTTTTGCTGGGCAAAAAGCCGAAAGATTTTGATGTCACCACTAACGCAACGCCGGATCAGGTGCGCAAACTGTTTCGTAACTGTCGCCTGGTCGGTCGCCGTTTCCGTCTGGCTCATGTCATGTTCGGCCCAGAAATTATCGAAGTGGCGACATTCCGCGGCCATCATGAAGGCAGCGAAGCCGATCGCACCACGTCGCAACGCGGGCAAAACGGTATGTTGCTGCGCGACAACATCTTCGGCTCCATTGAAGAAGATGCCCAACGTCGCGATTTCACGATAAACAGCCTGTATTACAGCGTGGCCGATTTCACCGTACGTGATTACGTCGGCGGTATGCAGGACCTCGAAGAGGGCATCATTCGCCTGATCGGTAATCCGGAAACGCGCTATCGCGAAGATCCCGTGCGTATGCTGCGCGCCGTGCGCTTTGCCGCCAAGCTCGACATGCGTATCAGCCCGGAAACCGCAGAGCCGATCCCGCGTCTGGCAACGCTGCTGAACGACATTCCTCCCGCACGCCTGTTTGAAGAAGCACTTAAGCTGTTACAGGCGGGCTATGGGTATGAAACCTATAAAAAACTGCGTGAGTACAGCCTGTTCCAGCCGCTGTTCCCAACCATTACACGCTACTTCACCGAAGACGGTGACAGCCCGATGGAACGCATTATCGCTCAGGTGCTGAAGAATACCGATAACCGCATTAACAATGATATGCGCGTTAACCCGGCGTTCTTGTTCGCCGCGATGTTCTGGTATCCGTTACTGGAAGCCGCGCAGAAAATTGCGCAAGAAAGCGGTTTGGCTTACTACGACGCTTTCGCGCTGGCAATGAACGACGTGCTGGACGAAGCCTGCCGCTCGCTGGCGATCCCGAAACGTCTGACCTCGCTAACCCGCGATATCTGGCAGTTGCAATTACGTATGTCCCGTCGTCAGGGTAAACGCGCCTGGAAGCTGATGGAACATCCAAAGTTCCGCGCAGCTTACGACCTGTTAGCACTGCGTGCCGAAGTAGAACACAACGCTGAACTGCAACGACTGGCGAAATGGTGGGGTGAATTCCAGGTTTCCGCGCCGCCGGAACAAAAAGGCATGCTGAACGAACTGGATGAAGAGCCTGACGTACGCCGTCGCCATCGCCGCCCGCGTAAGCGTGCGCCGCGTCGCGAAGGTAGCGCGTGACCGTCGTTTATATCGCCATCGGCAGTAATTTAGCTTCTCCCCTGGAGCAGGTGAATGCTGCCGTGCAAGCGATCGGCGAAATCCCTGACAGCCGTATCGTTGCGGTTTCTTCGTTTTATCGCACCCCCCCGTTGGGTCCACAGGATCAGCCCGACTATCTGAACGCCGCCGTGGCGCTGGATACCGCTCTCGCCCCCGAAGCGTTGCTGGATCATACCCAGCGAATTGAACTGCAACAGGGCCGGGTGCGCAAAGCTGAACGTTGGGGACCGCGAACGCTGGACCTCGATATTATGCTGTTTGGCGATGAAGTGATTAACACCGAACGCCTGACCGTGCCGCACTACGACATGAAAAACCGTGGTTTTATGCTGTGGCCGTTATTCGAAATTGCGCCTGAGCTTATTTTTCCGGATGGTATCAGACTGCATCAGCACCTCACCCATCTTGGTATTGCAAAACCTGCACACTGGTAAAGTATCTCCTCCCCTTTAGCGTTTACTGCTTTAGCGCCAAACGATTGCTTAAAACAATTGCCCCCCTGAATGTGACTGTTAGAATGCCGATAAATATGACTTTCATCATCAGGAAATGTTATGAAACCCACTACCATTTCACTGCTGCAGAAATGCAAGCAAGAGAAAAAACGCTTCGCGACAATTACCGCCTACGACTACAGCTTTGCCAAACTATTTGCTGACGAGGGCATTAACGTGATGCTGGTTGGCGACTCGCTGGGCATGACGATCCAGGGGCATGACTCCACTCTGCCTGTCACCGTTGACGATATCGCCTACCACACTCGCGCTGTGCGTCGCGGCGCCCCTAACTGTCTACTGCTTTCCGATCTCCCATTTATGACGTACGCCACGCCGGAACAGGCGTTTGAAAACGCCGCGGTGGTTATGCGTGCGGGCGCCAACATGGTCAAAATTGAAGGCGGCGCGTGGCTGGTTGATACGGTGAAAATGCTCACCGAACGCGCCGTACCGGTTTGCGGCCATCTGGGGTTAACCCCGCAGTCGGTGAACGTGTTTGGCGGCTATAAAATTCAGGGCCGCGGCGATGCCGGACAAGTGCTGCTGGATGACGCGCTGGCCTTAGAAGCCGCTGGCGCTCAGCTGTTGGTGCTGGAGTGCGTGCCGGTTGAGTTGGCTAAGCGCGTCACTGAAGCACTTTCTATTCCGGTTATCGGTATTGGCGCAGGTAACGTCACCGACGGGCAAATTCTCGTCATGCACGATGCGTTTGGCATTACCGGTGGTCATATCCCGAAATTTGCGAAGAATTTCCTCAATGAAGCAGGCGACATGCGCGCCGCAGTGCGGCAGTATATGACTGAAGTGGAGTCCGGCGTTTACCCGGGCGAAGAACACAGCTTCCATTAATTTATCTGCCAGCACGCCATTACGCCGGATGGCGACGCTACGCGCCTTATCCGGCCTACAATTTCACGCGTAGGCCTGATAAGCGAAGCGCCATCAGGCATCGTATTTAAGGAGTCTTGTTGTGTTAATTATTGAAACCCTGCCGCTGCTGCGCCAGCATATTCGTCGTCTGCGTCAGGAAGGTAAACGCATCGCACTGGTTCCCACCATGGGAAATCTGCACGACGGCCATATGAAGCTGGTCGATGAGGCAAAAGCCCGGGCTGATGTGGTAATCGCCAGCATTTTCGTCAACCCGATGCAGTTTGACCGACCGGACGATCTGGTGCGTTATCCGCGCACACTGCAGGAAGATTGTGAAAAGCTGAACAAGCGCAAAGTCGATTATGTTTTTGCACCAGCCGTTGAGGAAATCTATCCACAGGGTCTGGAAGGCCAGACTTTCGTTGAGGTTCCCGGTCTCTCCACCATGCTGGAAGGCGCCAGCCGTCCGGGCCATTTCCGCGGCATTTCCACTATCGTCAGCAAGCTGTTCAACCTTATCCAGCCTGACCTCGCCTGCTTCGGCGAGAAAGATTTCCAACAGTTGGCGCTGATCCGCAAAATGGTGGCGGATATGGGTTATGACATTGAGATCGTTGGCGTGCCGATTATTCGCGCCAAAGACGGCCTGGCGCTTAGCTCACGTAACGGTTATCTGACCGCAGAACAGCGTAAAATTGCGCCGGGTCTGCACAAAGTGATGACTAGCATCGCAGAAAAACTGATTGCGGGTAATCGTGAGTTACAGGAGATTATTGCTATTGCCGAGCAGGAGCTGAATGAAAAAGGCTTCCGCGCCGACGATATTCAGATTCGTGATGCCGACACGCTGCTGGAGCTGACGGAAACCAGCAAACGCGCGGTGATTCTGGCTGCCGCCTGGCTGGGTCAGGCGCGTCTGATCGATAATCAAAGCGTTACATTAGCCCAGTAGACAGGGGTTAAAAATCGGGCAATACTGCCTGAGAATTTCTCAAAGCAGGCCAGTTTCGTCTGCTTAGCCAAGGTAAACGACAGGGTATAGAAGTTATGATTCGCACCATGCTGCAAGGCAAGCTCCACCGCGTAAAAGTCACGCAGGCGGACCTGCATTACGAAGGCTCCTGCGCCATCGACCAGGATTTTCTCGATGCCTCAGGTATTCTGGAAAACGAAGCTATTGATATCTGGAACGTAACCAACGGTAAACGTTTCTCAACCTATGCAATTGCGGCTGAACGCGGCTCCAGAATCATCTCGGTGAACGGAGCTGCGGCGCATTGCGCTGATGTTGGCGATATTGTAATTATCGCCAGCTTCGTCACCATGTCTGACGAAGAAGCCCGCACCTGGCGTCCGAAAGTGGCCTATTTTGAAGGCGACAACGAGATGAAGCGCACCGCGAAAGCTATTCCGGTACAGGTTGCCTGACAGTACTTACCCCTGCGGCTGATTGACTATCAGCCGCGACATCGTCTCCAGCGAATCCGTCCTTAAAATATAAAGCCTTTTCAATAAGAACCGATTATCTCCCGGCTTAACCTTCCCTCTCACCGTGGTGACCGCCATGTGGAATCCCGCGTCGCCTGCTGCTTTTACCGCCGTGGCGTTATAACCGCCAAACGGGTACGAAAGATACAGAACGTGAGGATTAAACTGGGACAATGCCCGGCGCGAACGGGCGAAATCGAACAGAATATTATGATAGCTGCGACTCAGTAGGATCGGCCGGCGATTCGCATCAACCCGATGCAAAAAATGGGTATGCGACTGGAAGTCGAACACGTCCCGGATCTCGTTCAGTTCAGAGAGACTCATAAACTGCAGCGATTTCGGATCCCACTTCTGCGGGTGGCGCTTGATGCGTGAGGAGATGATAAACGCCGTGGCCTTCATGCCGTGCTGCTTCAAAATGGGGTAAGCATAACGGCTCACTGACTTGAGACCATCATCAAAAGTCAGCACCACCGCCCGCGCCGGGAGATTCATTTTATTCTGCACGTAGCCTTCCAGTTGATACATCGTCAACGTGGTGTAGCCGCGATCCTGAAGCCAGGCCATCTGGTTGCTGAAAGCGCGTACGGAGGTTGTGGTGGAGGTATGGCGAAAGCGGGTATTCTCTTCATCGCGCAAAATATGATGATAGGTTAACACCGGGATGCCGTTGTCTTCCTGCGCATCCAGCGCGCTAACATAGGCCAGTCGGCCACCAATGCGGATCTGGTACCAGGTCTGGTTGAGTCGGTCTTTAAGCTTGCTGATGACCGGATAACGCAGATTATCCGCCAGCACGCCAAACGGGGCGCTACCGACATCCGGAGCGTTATAAACTGGCGTATCTTTCCAGGTTACCAGGCTTTGGTTGCTGAGCGGTTTATTGAGATCGCCCAGACCATCATCGACTTTCTGCCGCCCCTGAACGGGCTCCAGATGCCCCTTATCAATAAACCCGGTGCCAAAGCCGAAGGTAAATTCGTAATAGTCTGCGGCAATTGGCTCAACGGCGAGGATCTGCCCGGCGCGAATATTCCCAACCGTCACCATTTTATTGCCAATCTGCGCCCATACGGCGGCGGCTTCGGTGGTTTGCATATAACGAGCAGGCAAAGCCGCAGCGACGCTGCCAGAAAACAGGAGCAATAAAACAAGCAGAACGCGCATAACCATATGAGATAACCGAGGCGAGAAACCTCGGCTATTGTAGCAAAAGCGCCATCAATACCAATGATTAATACTCATACAAATCATGCTTCAACACGAAGGGGGGATTTTTTTGTTGCTGATGCCAGAGACTGGAGACTTCGGGGCCGCCAAGTGCGACGATGCAATCGCGAAACGCTGAACTGCTCATAGATTCCCGAGACGAAATCATTCGCTCAAGTAATGGATAGCTGATGCCAGAAATCACTTCACACTGGGGATGTTTATGGCTCATTAACGAAGCCACGCGGTAAGGCGCGGCCCCGGCCATATCCGTCAGGAATATCACGCCCTCGCCTGAGTCTGTGGCATGCAGGGCGTGGCACATCATGCGGCTTAGCATATTCGAGCTGAGTCCACGCCAGAAACTTACCGCCTGACATTGGGCCAACGGGCCGTACTTTTTCTCCAGACGATGCAGCATATCCTGTGCCTTATCGTCATGACAGGTAATTACCCAACCTAACATTGCCTACCTCCTTAGCAGGCAAGTAGTTTATCAGTGTGATAAATCCGTAATGGTGACAAGCATCAAAAGTCTTCCTCTCCCAGGCAAGGAGAGGAAGAAAGAATTAGCTGCGCAGGCCGCGTCCGCGCTGAATCAGGTACCAGCACAGCAAATAAAACGCAGCGATAAACACCACCAGCACACCAAACGTGGTGACTAGCGGAACATCATGAATCCCCAGGAAGCCGTAGCGGAAACCGCTAATCATGTAGACAATCGGGTTCAGATGCGACAGTCCCTGCCAGAACGGCGGCAGCAGCGTTAACGAATAGAACACGCCACCCAGATAGGTCAGAGGCGTCAGCACGAAAGTTGGGATCAAGCTGATATCGTCAAAGGTTTTGGCGAAAACTGCGTTCAACAAACCGGCCAGCGAAAACAGCACCGCCGTTAACACCAGCGTGAGCGCGACAAAGACCCAGGAATGCACCTGGAACGGCACGAAGAACAGTGAAATCGCCGTGACCAGAATGCCTACGCACAGGCCACGCGCCACGCCGCCGCCGACAAACCCAGCGATAATCACGTGCGTTGGTACGGGAGCGACCAGCAGCTCTTCAATATTGCGTTGAAACTTGGCGCTGAAGAATGACGATGCCACGTTAGCGTATGAGTTGGTGATCACCGCCATCATAATCAGCCCCGGCACGATAAACTGCATGTAGCTAAAACCATGCATTTCGCCGATCCGCGAGCCGATCAGGTTACCAAAGATAATAAAATAGAGCGTCATGGTGATGACGGGGGGAACCAGTGTCTGGACCCAGATGCGCATAAAGCGGTGGATCTCTTTCGCCCAGATGCTTTTCAGCGCCACCCAATAAAGCTGCATCATGCGCGATCTCCTTGTTTTTCATGCACCAGAGAAACAAACAGTTCTTCCAGTCGGTTCGCTTTGTTTCGCATACTCAATACCTGAATGCCCTGGGCGCTCAGCTGTGAGAACACGCTGTTGACCCCTTGTTCACGCAGAACTTCCACTTCCAGCGTGGAGGTATCCACCAGCCGGTATTGGTAGCCTTCCAGTTTTGGCAGCGGGCTTTTCGGCGCCAGATCGAGGATAAAGGTCTCGGATTTCAGCTTGGAGAGCAGACCCTTCATCGAGGTGTTTTCCACCAGCTCGCCGTGCTGAATAATGCCGATATTGCGACACAGCATTTCTGCTTCTTCGAGGTAGTGAGTGGTCAGAATAATGGTGGTGCCTTTGTCGTTTAAATCTTTTAAAAAGCCCCACATTGAACGGCGCAGCTCAATATCCACGCCCGCCGTCGGTTCATCAAGGATGAGTAATTTTGGCTCATGCATCAGCGCACGGGCAATCATCAGACGGCGTTTCATCCCACCGGAAAGCATGCGCGCGCGTTCGTTGCGTTTTTCCCACAGATCGAGCTGTTTGAGGTAAATTTCGCTGCGTTTAACCGCTTCTTTATGCTCAACGCCGTAGTAACCGGCCTGGTTGACCACGATCTGCTGCACGGTTTCAAACGGGTTAAAGTTAAACTCCTGTGGGACCAGCCCAAGCTGGCGTTTGGCGTTAACTGTGTCTTTATCGAGATCGTAGCCGAAAACGCTAACCCGCCCGGAGGTTTTATTCACCAGCGAGCTGATTATCCCGATGGTGGTGGACTTCCCTGCGCCGTTAGGACCTAAGAGCGCATAGAAATCGCCCGCTTCGACTTGCAAATCTATACCGCGTAGCGCCTGAACACCACCGGGATAGGTTTTCTTAAGTTGTTGAAGTTCCAGAGCAATGGTCATGTTTTTTACTTACCTTACGTTCTGACATTTTATATATAGTTTAATTAATGCTGGAGTTACCCTATATTAGCCCATCGAATTTATCTGGCTTCGGGTCGTACAACTCCATGAAAGACATAGATACACTCATCAGCAACAATGCACTATGGTCAAAGATGCTGGTCGAAGAGGATCCCGGATTTTTTGAAACGCTGACACATGCGCAGAATCCGCGTTTTCTATGGATTGGATGTTCCGATAGCCGCGTTCCCGCCGAACGATTAACCGGTCTTGAGCCGGGCGAATTATTTGTCCACCGTAATGTTGCCAACCTGGTTATTCACACCGACCTGAACTGTCTCTCAGTGGTGCAGTATGCGGTGGATGTGCTGGAAGTGGAACATATTATTATTTGTGGTCACTATGGTTGCGGCGGCGTCCAGGCGGCGATTGAAAATAAAGAACAGGGGCTGATTGATAACTGGTTACTGCATATTCGCGATATCTGGTTTAAACACAGCTCACTGCTGGGCGAAATGCCGCAGGAACGTCGCATGGACACCCTGTGCGAACTGAATGTCATGGAGCAGGTCTACAACCTCGGCCACTCAACCATTATGCGTTCAGCCTGGAAGCGCGGTCAGAAAGTTACCATTCACGGCTGGGCTTACGGTATTCATGATGGCCTGTTGCGCGATCTCGACGTTACCGCCACCAGCCGCGAAACGCTGGAGCAGCGCTATCGCCAGGGGTTGTCCAACCTCAGCCAGAAACATACCAATCACAAGCAGATACCAACAAGCGGCAGCGACGCGTAAACGACTTTTCGGCCTGCGGAAGTAACGCGCAGGCCGAATAAGCGAAGCGCCATCAGGCGCTCCCGCCAATTACTCGTCCAGCAGCACCACTTTGCCAACATACGGCAGATGGCGATAACGCTGGGCATAGTCAATGCCGTAACCGACCACAAACTCATCTGGAATAGAGAATCCGATAAACTCGACCGGAACATTCACTTCACGACGAGAAGGTTTGTCCAGCAGCGTGCAGATAGCCAGGGATTTCGGCTCGCGCAGGCTCAGAATTTCACGCACTTTGGACAGCGTATTGCCGGAGTCGATGATGTCTTCGACAATCAGCACGTCTTTGCCACGAATGTCTTCATCCAGGTCTTTCAGGATTTTAACATCACGCGTAGTAGACATTCCGCTGCCATAGCTGGATGCCGTCATGAAATCGACTTCGTGGGAGACATGCACTTCACGGCAAAGATCCGCCATAAACATAAATGAGCCACGTAACAGACCAACCAGCACCATATCGCTGCCGCTGTCTTTGTAACGTTCGTTAATCTGGCGTCCCAGTTCAGCAATACGCGCTTTGATCTCCGCTTCCGGGATCATCACTTCAACAGTATGTTTCATAAACCCTATAACTCACTGATTTTTATCAGTTGACACATCATGCAGATCGAAAGAAAGCGCTTACGTTGATACACCGACTGACAGGCGGCGACCCGCTCTAACCACAAAACTTGCGACAGCATACAAGCAATTCAGTTGATGAAGTATACCAGTAAAGAGAGCGGGTTCCTCTGATAGTTCACAGGAGAACCCGTTTGCGTCGTTTTTTGTATGCTTATTAAGCAAAACCTGGTTCGCACGACAGCATGTGGCTAAAACGTTTCCCAATGCGGGTCTTGTGTCGTACTCCCCGCAGAGGTTGCTTGCGGAGCATCCTTAGGCGGTTTCCGATGCTCACTGTTGGAGGTATCGCGTGTGATGCGAAATGCAGCCACGGCCAGGCGTAACTGTTCAGCTTGTTGTTCCAACGAAGCGGCGGCGGCGGCAGACTCTTCTACCAGCGCGGCGTTTTGTTGTGTGACACTGTCCATCTGCGAGACCGCGAGACTCACCTGCTCAATCCCCCGACTCTGTTCCTCTGAGGCTGAGGCGATTTCTCCCATGATGTCCGTCACGCGGGTGACCGCAGCGACAATCTCTTTCATCGTTTTACCCGCGTCCGACACCTGCTGAGATCCCATCCCCACGCTGTGAGTTGAGTTATCAATCAACGCTTTGATCTCTTTGGCTGCCTGAGCGCTACGGCTTGCCAGAGTACGGACTTCACCCGCCACAACAGCAAATCCGCGTCCCTGCTCTCCTGCTCTGGCTGCCTCAACCGCCGCGTTGAGCGCCAGGATATTGGTCTGGAAAGCAATACTGTCGATGACGCTGGTGATCTGCGCAATTTGCTGTGAACTACCGGCAATTTCACTCATCGTGTGCACGACAGTATCAACAACCCGTCCACCACGCGCGGCAGTATCAGACGCATTCTTAGCCAGTTGAGTAGCCTGTTTCGCATTGTCCGTATTTTGCTTCACGGTTGCAGTAAGCTGTTCCATGCTGGCGGCAGTCTCTTCAAGTGAAGCAGCCTGCTGCTCGGTACGCGAAGACAGATCGTTGTTACCTGACGAGATTTCCGCTGCACCGCTATGAATCGTTTCTGAGCTGTTACGCACCGACGTGACTGTCGAAATCAGAGACTGTCGCATTTCATCTAACCCCGTCGCCAAACGCCCCATTTCATTACGTCCCTGGACGTCGAGTTGATGGGTCAAATCACCACGGGTAATAATGCGGATATGCTCCATAATCTGCGCCAGGGGTTTAAGCAGCATATGCTGCAACCCACTCCAGATCATGCCCAAAACGATGAGCACAGCGACGACAATCGCCCCTAATGTCCATTGCATGCGGGTAAAGCTGTGCTGATTCTCCGCCGCCGCGTGCTGAAGCAATGCGTTATTTTCGTTACGCCACTGGTCATAGCTGGCTTCCATTTCATCTTGCGCCTTCTGAGCATCAAGATCGCCATAGGCCTGATAGTTATTTGCGCGCAGATACTCTATCGATAACGCCATCACGTCGTGCATCTGCCGATACTGTTTTTCCATTTCAGATGCAATTTGCGGATTCTGCCACGACACCTGCGGCAATGACTGATAATGCGCGAAGTATCCCTCAGCCTTCTTCATCGACTCACTCGCCGTTTTTAGCAAAGTATCAATTGCCGCCAGTGAGGCCGGATCGCGTTGGTTCTTTAAGAAACGAATTGCTACGCGGGTTACCGTTACCCGGGTTTTAATCAGCGTATTGACGCTATCACTCAGATTTTCCTGTTGGGCATTCAGGGTGCCTGAGTTCTGGAAATTATGGCGATCATTGCTTACTGCAGAATAAAAAAAACTTCCTGTCACGGCCTGTAGCAAACAGAAAATGGCGAGAACCAGAAGAATGCCGGTAATAACACGCACATTTTTAATCATAGTATTTCATCCATTGAACTCACATTGGGTACCCAATGATTATCGGCTCTAAAGGCGATTACTTTATGTGCAATAGCAGAATTTGCAGGAGGTGGGAGTCGTGCGATGAAACACTGTAAAGAGACTGTGTCTCATCCGGCTTACGAGAGATTTCTGCAGGCCGGATAAGCACAGCGCGATTTGTTTAGACGGTGAAGCCGAGCATCATCCCGGTATCTTCATGCTCTAACAGATGGCAGTGCGCCATATAGGCATGCTCCTTTGGCGCGTCATGGTCAAACTTAACCAATACCTCGCTCACGCCGCCTTCTACCCGCACCGTGTCCTTCCATCCCGCACGGTGTGCGGCAGGCGCTTTGCCATTCTCAGACAGAATGCGGAACTGCGTGCCGTGAATGTGGAACGGATGCAGCATCATGTCGCCCTGACCGGAAATAACCCAGCGTTCATGCTGCCCTTTTGCCGCGGCAAACATCGGTTTATTCATATCAAACGCCTGACCATTAATCCGGTTGGCATTATGGAAATCAAACGATCCGCCATGCTTCATGTTGCCCATGTTGCCATGCTGCATATTCCCCATCTCACCGTGGTTCATATTGCCATGATTCATATTGCCGTGGTCCATATTGTCATTATTCATATGGCCCATCATCTTTCCATGATCCATACCCGCCATGGCCTGACCGCCGAATTTCTTCATCAACATTTGCATGCCCATCATATCGAGCATCGGATCCATCGACAGCTGCAGCTTGCGCACCGTCAGACCTTCAAGTGACGGCAGCGATGGCATGGATGTCAGCGTATCCGGCAGCGTGCCGGAAGCGGTAATCAGCAGCGGCTGAACACGCATCACCGGGTGCGGCTTATCAAATGGCGCAATTGCCATCCCCATCTGGCTGACTGGCAGAGTTACCAGATCAAAAGCTTTGCCGTCACTGACATCCACCAGCACTTCAAAGCGCTCGCCCATCAGCATAGGAAGCTCGGTCACTTTTACCGGTTCCGCCAACAGTCCACCGTCGCTGGCAATGACGTACAAAGGACGATTGTCGCTGGCCGCAATGTTCAGCGAGCGCGCGTTACAACCATTCAACAGACGCAGGCGCAGCCAGCCGCGCGGTGCGGCATGCTGAGGATAAATCGCCCCGTTGGTCAGCAGCGTATCGCCAAACCAGCCGACTGCGGCGGTCATGATGTCCAGTTGATAATCAACCTGCCCATCAGCAGAGAACTGTTTGTCCTGAATAATTACCGGCACATCATCAATTCCCCACTGCTTAGGCAGCATCAGCTTGCGAATCTCTTCGTCTTCAATCAGCACCAGTCCGGCCAGCCCCATCGCTACCTGATGACCGGTCTTTCCATGCTGATGAGGGTGGAACCAGCAGGTTGCCGCGCGCTGATCCGGCGTGAAGGTCACTGAACGTTTCCCGCCCGCCGGGATTATGCCTTGCGGCCCACCGTCGACTTCACCAGGGATTTCCAGCCCGTGCCAGTGCAACGTCGTCTCTTCGGCAAGCTGGTTATGGATATCCACGGTCACCGATTGCCCTTTGTTCAGCTTGACCGCAGGTCCGAGTAAATTGCCGTTATATCCCCAGGTCGTCGCTGTTTTACCAGCAAAACTCGACTGTCCGGCTTGCACCACCAACTGCATGCGATTAGATGCATCCGCGGTTAGCAGATCAGGAATGGGCAATACAGGGCGGTCTGCGGCAAATACGCTCCGGCTCCACAGAGGTAACGCTGACGCTACGCCCAGCGCCACGGAGTACTTTAAAAAGTCACGACGTTGCATAATCACTTCCTTATATTCAGCAGCTTAAGCAGGCTATCTTTTAAGCATAAGCCTTCCCCTTACGGGAAGGTCAAGTGAACGGCTAATAATAAAGGTCGTCGCTTCGCTCGCAGTATGCTAACGTTTAAATTCCGTGATGCAGTGGTAGAAGCAATGAAGACGTTTTTCAGAACAGTTTTGTTCGGCAGCCTGATGGCCGTATGCGCAAACAGCTACGCGCTCAGCGAGTCCGAAGCCGAAGATATGGCCGATTTAACGGCAGTTTTTGTTTTTCTGAAAAATGACTGTGGATACCAGAATTTGCCTAATGGGCAGATCCGTCGCGCACTGGTCTTTTTTGCCCAGCAAAACCAGTGGGACCTGAGTAATTACGATACCTTCAATATGAAAGCGCTGGGTGAAGACAGCTACCGCGATCTCAGCGGTATCGGCATCCCCACGGCAAAGAAATGCAAAGCACTGGCGCGTGATTCTCTGAGCCTGTTGGCCTACGTTAAATAATCTCCGGCGCAATCAGTATTGAGAGAGCCGTTACTCTGGCTGTACCAGCGTCAGGGCAACGGATTGCGCTTTTAATTCAGTCTGCGCGTTTGGCGGTAGATTCACATCGGTAACAACATCGGTAAAGCAACTAAGCGGCGCGACGTTAAATAACGAATGTGCACCGTACTTACTGCTATCCGCCAGTAATACCTTCCGTTGGGCATTCGCAATAATTTCCTGCTTTAATCCCGCTTTGTCTTCCGTTGGCGTGGTTACACCCTTTTCCATACTCCAGGTGTTACAACTCATAAAAGCGATATCGGGATAGACACTACGCAACATTTTCCGGCCAAACTCACCAATACAGGACTGGCTGCTGTCATCGATGCGCCCACCGACAATCGTCACCTCTATCTGACGGAATTCTGACAAAAACAGGGCAATGTGCAGATCAACGGTAATTACTCGCAGCGGCAAATGCGTCAGACATTTTGCCAGCTCCAGCATTGTGGTACCGGCATCAAGCACCACGGCATCGCCCGCACGCACCATTGAGGCGGCAAAACGCGCAATCGCCCGTTTCTCAGCAGGCGATCGCAGTTGCTTTTCGTTCGTGGTCGGCTGCGCCGCTTCAAAGCGCCGTAACGCAACACCGCCGTGGCTGCGGCTGATCACGCCCTGCTCATCCAGCTTGATGAGATCGCGCCTGATCGTTGCTGGAGAGGCGTCAACCGCGTCAACCAACTGTTCCACGGTAACCAGCGTATGATTTTTCAAATACGCCACAATCTTATCCAGACGATGTTGCCCTTTCATAACAGTAAATTACGCCAGTTGCATTGCCAGTTTGATCGATACGGCCATGCTCTCAGATTTTGCTTTTCCCGTCCAGGCGATATCAAATGCCGTACCGTGATCGGCAGAGGTACGAATAAACGGCAAACCTGCTGTGATATTTACACCGTCATAGAAACCAAGCAATTTCAGCGGGATATGTCCCTGATCGTGGTACATCGCCACCACCATGTCATACTGACCTTCATAAGCCTGTAAAAACACGGTATCCGGCGGGCACGGACCGTAAACATCCATCCCCTTTGCTTTCATATTCTCAATCGCGGGTCCGACAATACGAATTTCCTCATCGCCAAACAAACCATTCTCTCCGGCATGTGGATTCACCCCCGCAACGGCAATACGCGGATGTGCAAAGCCTACGCGCTTCAGGAAGGTATCCGCGATACCAATCACCGTTTCGACACGTTGCCCATTGAGCGTATCAAGGAATTTGCGCAGTGCGATATGCGTCGAAACATGGATAACTTTCAGCTTATCGGTGTACAGCACCATCGCGTAGTCACGGCTTTCGGTCAGCGTTGCCAGCAGTTCGGTATGTCCCGGATAATTGTGTCCGCCGAGATGCAGCGCCTCTTTGTTCAACGGCGCGGTCGCGATGGCATGCACATCCCCCTTCATCGCCAGTTCAGTCGCCCGTTTCACACAGCGATAGGCCAGATCGCCCGCCTGGGCCTGCACTTTTCCGGGAACAAGTTCTTCGGGTTGTGCCAACGGCTCATCAATCACATGAATCGTATCTGGCGTAAATCGGGCATCAGCAACCTGTTCGATTGCGCGAAATGTTACTCCGTCAGCCAGCCCCTGAGCCTGCAATCGCTGCAGCGTTTTCAGGCACCCGACCACCACCAGCGGTGCACCATTAAGTTCATCTTCGCGTAGCGCTTTAACAATAATTTCCGGACCAATCCCCGCCGGATCTCCCATCGTAATCGCAATTGTTTTAGTTACCACGGTACATCTCCTCAATAAAATACAGCGCATCGCAAAGGGTCGTATCAGAACCGAATCCACCCGCTTTGGTAATTACCGGCAAGTCGTCAATCTCGCTATTCACAAACGTTCCGCACGGAATACAGGGGGCAACCTCACTGTGGATGCGATACCCTTCAGCACCCAACGCACTGGCGACCGCCGTGGCAATATCGCCTCCGGTCAGGAACAAACCGCCGATACGTGCTTGTTCAATAATGCGCAGCGTTGTCTCCCCAAGACGCTGACTCAGCAGTTCTCCCAACTGCTGGCGACTCATCCCCACGTTGAAACACAGCGTGTCGATCATGTCCCGGTCTTCTGCACACCGACTGGTACGCAGGATTGTGTGTTGCTGCTGGCTCAACTGCGCGCAAGCCTGTTCAATAACAGAGTCCATTTCCGGTGCAAATGACGATGCAACCAATCGCGCGGCATCGATATCAACAACTTTTGCCCGGCCCTGACACACTGCTTTTTCCACCTGACGTCGCGTTGCCTCACTCATTGAGCCAGCCACAACCAACACCGGTAATTCCTGCTTCTCTTGCATAAACGTTCCGGCCGGTAAAGCATTGGCCAGCCCTGCCGCCCCTACGAGCAGCGGCATCTTTTTTTGCTCACAAACTGCCTGTGCAATGAGCGCGAGATCTCGCTCTTCCACAGCATCCACCACCACCATACATTCGCCGGCTTTTGCAAAAGCGCTCAGCAGCGCACTCAAACTTCCCCGACGCACATCCACCAGCGACACCTCATGTACAGGGATATCGCTTTGCAGCGCGACCAGTTCAGCAATACGCGAAGAGTGAATAGGCGTTTTTGGATCGCTGGCGAATTCCGTTTCCAGCAGCGGTACACCATGGACCAGGCACAAGCCATCCTGCGTGGTGCGCCCGGCAGCAGGAATCGCTGCCGCAATCACGGCCAGCGTCCGACCGGCTATACGCATGGCTGCAGTGACTTCAGCTCCCACATTGCCACGGAATGTCGAGTCAATTTTTTTGTATACCAGTGGTGTTGTTACGTCCCCACACCATGGCGCTAACGCTTGTTGTACAGCCGTAGCGGCCTGCATTGCCGGCATCGCCCGGCTTTCCGTATTGATGACCAGAACATCGGCGCGGCGCGACGGTTTCTGCGCTGGGGTCAGCATTACTTCGGTACGCGCCCCTTTTTTCGCCAGTTGTACGCCGGTATCGTTAGAGCCCGTAAAGTCATCGGCGATAACGATCATTTTCATGCTTTCTTCTCCTGCACGGTCTGACGCGCCTGTTTTTTCGCGACCCACGACGTAAGAATTGGCGTCAGAATGGCGGTTGTAATGACTGATGCAGCGATCAGCGGCGCTGCCGCAGCGGCAACCTCTGCCAGCGAGGGATCGGCCTGTGCGATGGCCAGAGGCGTTGCGACGGCGTTCCCCGCCGTACTTGATGCCGCAGCACCAGCAATACCACTCCCGCCAACCAGACGATCGGCACGAATGTTAAAGAAGCCGCCCACAAAGGTGGTCAGCACGCCCAGCAGAATGCCCGCCAAACCGCCTTGCAGCAGCATTTCCAGGTTAATACCGGCTCCAAGGGCAAACGCAAAGAAAGGAATGAGCAGCGGGCCGCCTTTCGTCAGGAAGTCACGCATGTTGGCGTCGAGGTTACCAAGGATCATGCCAACCACCAGCGGAACAAGAACCGCCACCAGCGCCATGATAGGAATATTTGCCATACCCGCCGCGCCCAGCGCTATCATGGTAAAGAAAGGTCCGTCATTCAGAGACAAAATGGAGATCGCGCCGACATCGCGTTCATTGCCAAACTCGCCAACCAACGCCGCGTAAAGCCCACCATTGGAGTTACTCATTGCCGCAATAAT
Source organism: Citrobacter sp. Cf132 (assembly GCF_030333885.1). NCBI lineage: Bacteria > Pseudomonadati > Pseudomonadota > Gammaproteobacteria > Enterobacterales > Enterobacteriaceae > Citrobacter > Citrobacter sp. Cf132. Next base: position 123,387 of record NZ_JAOWFA010000049.1, on the reverse strand, counting down.
GGCGACACCACTTAAGCCAAAGATGCCTTCCGCGCCAAACAGGTGTTCAACCCCGAGACCAATCGCAATCGCGACCAGTAACTTGGTCAGCGTAATCGTGCCGCCTTGTAGCAAAGCTTGGGGCGCGGCCTTTACACTAATTCCCGCGCCCATACAGAGCAGGAACGCGCCAATCAAGGGAGCCGCGCCATTTTTAAATAAAGCAGTGGTGAATCCACCGATCTGCAACGCCTGCGGGGCAAAAGTGTTGATAATGGCACCGATAACCAACGGCACAACCATCATGCCGCCGGGTACGCGTTCTATTGCCTTCTTGATGTTCATGGTCTTCCCGCCTGTTGTTATGTTGTGATTAAATAAAATCATAACGATTATATTTAATCAAAATAAGATCACAAACGCGCCAGATCACAGTTTTAAAATGATTAATAAAAATCAAATAATCATTCCAGGCGAAAAAAAAGCCGGGGTTGTCTCACCCGGCTTCATTGATATCTGAAATATCTCAGGATTGATGCACAAATTCGCGGTATGCCGCCACAACCTGAAGAAAGTCCTCTACACCACAAAGCGAAAAACTTTCTTCGTCGTAATAGCTCATCCCCTCTTCCATCTCATCTCCAGAGAACTCCAACTGATTAGCGCGAACCATCACTTCTTCGCCATCCAGCCAGAGCGTGTATTCATGCCCTGCTCGCTGCCAGGAGCGCTCACTGCCCTTAACCGCACGCGCCGCCTGTTCCACTTCATCAAGTAAGGCCAGGTTTTCTTTCACTTCTTCATTAAACCAGTGCCCCACCACCTCGTGGCCCATGGACATACGCACTTTTACCACCCCGGTAATATCGCGCAGAAATTCGTAATCCATAATGTCTTCCTCTACTCCCGGCAATGCGCCAATACCGCATCGCGCCTTGTTGTAATTATCGCAGCAGCGCGGTAGAAAAAAAGCGTAGTGGGTATAAGGAATAGAAATAAAAATGCCCGGAGAAGCAGACTTCCCCGGGCATTGATGCGTTTTTACACAAAACGCGTTAGCGCATTACACCGCGGTCTGGAAAATCACACCATCGGCTTTCTCCGTATACTGAGACAGCTGGTCGAAGTTCAGATAACGGTAAGTATCCACGGCAGTTTTATCCACCTGCGCCACATAGGTCTGGTACTCTTCCGCCGTCGGCAGTTTGCCGATCAGCGCCGCAACCGCCGCCAGCTCCGCAGAAGCCAGGTAGACGTTTGCCCCGGTACCTAAACGGTTCGGGAAGTTACGAGTAGAGGTCGAGACAACCGTTGCGCCGTCGGCGACACGCGCCTGGTTACCCATGCACAGAGAGCAGCCTGGAATTTCGATACGCGCACCGCTCTTACCGAACACGCTGTAATAACCTTCTTCGGTCAGCTGTGCCGCATCCATACGGGTTGGCGGAGCCACCCACAGACGAGTCGGCAGTTGGCCTTTGTGCGCATCCAGCAGCTTACCAGCGGCACGGAAGTGGCCTATGTTAGTCATACAGGAGCCGATGAACACTTCGTCGATCTTCTCACCCTGTACGTCAGACAGCAGACGCGCGTCGTCCGGATCGTTCGGTGCACACAGGATTGGTTCTTTGATGTCAGCCAGGTCAATGTCGATCACCGCCGCGTATTCTGCGTCAGCGTCGGCTTCCAGCAACTGCGGATCCGCCAGCCATTTTTCCATGCCCTGCACACGACGTTCCAGCGTACGGCGATCGCCGTAACCTTCCGCGATCATCCACTTCAGCAGAACGATGTTAGAGTTCAGATACTCAACGATCGGCTCTTTGTTCAGCTTGATGGTACAGCCCGCAGCAGAACGCTCTGCGGAAGCATCGGTCAGTTCGAACGCCTGCTCCACTTTGAGATCCGGCAGACCTTCGATTTCAAGGATGCGGCCAGAGAAGATGTTCTTCTTACCTTTCTTCTCAACCGTCAGCAGACCCTGTTTGATCGCGTACAGCGGAATGGCGTGAACCAAGTCACGCAGAGTGATACCCGGCTGCATTTTACCCTTGAAGCGCACCAGTACCGATTCCGGCATATCCAGCGGCATCACGCCGGTCGCTGCAGCAAACGCCACCAGGCCAGAACCTGCCGGGAAGGAGATCCCAATAGGGAAACGGGTATGGGAGTCACCACCGGTACCTACGGTATCCGGCAGCAGCATACGGTTCAGCCAGGAGTGGATAACACCATCGCCCGGACGCAGGGAAACACCACCACGGTTCATGATGAAGTCTGGCAGCGTGTGGTGCGTGGTCACGTCAACCGGCTTCGGATAGGCAGCGGTGTGACAGAAGGACTGCATCACCAGGTCAGCTGAGAAGCCCAGGCATGCCAGGTCTTTCAGTTCGTCACGGGTCATTGGACCGGTGGTATCCTGAGATCCCACGGAGGTCATCTTCGGTTCGCAGTACGCGCCCGGACGGATACCTTTCACGCCGCAGGCGCGGCCAACCATTTTCTGTGCCAGGGAGAAGCCACGGCTGCTTTCCGCCACGTCTTTCGCCTGACGGAAGACGTCTGAGTGCGGCAGACCCAGTGCTTCGCGCGCTTTGGTGGTCAGGCCACGACCGATGATCAACGGAATACGACCACCGGCACGTACTTCGTCGATCAGGACATCGGTTTTCAGCTCAAAGCTGGCCAGCAGTTCGCCTGTTTCGTGGTTGCGTACTTCGCCTTTGAACGGGTAAACGTCAATCACGTCGCCCATGTTCATGTTCGACACGTCCACTTCAATCGGCAGTGCGCCCGCATCTTCCATGGTGTTGAAGAATATAGGTGCAATTTTGCCGCCGAGGCACAGGCCGCCGCCGCGCTTGTTCGGCACATGAGGAATGTCGTCACCCATGAACCACAGCACGGAGTTGGTCGCGGATTTACGCGAAGAACCGGTACCGACAACATCACCCACATAAGCCAGCGGGTAACCTTTTTTCTGCAATTCTTCGATCTGTTTGATCGGGCCAACTACCCCCGGCTGATCCGGTTCGATACCTTCACGGGCGTTTTTCAACATCGCCAGCGCGTGCAGCGGGATATCCGGGCGGGACCATGCGTCCGGTGCCGGAGAGAGGTCATCGGTGTTGGTTTCACCGGTCACTTTAAAGACGGTAACGGTGATTTTTTCAGCCAGAGCCGGACGGTTCAGGAACCATTCGGCATCAGCCCAGGACTGCATGACCTGCTTCGCATATTCGTTGCCCGCTTTGGCTTTTTCTTCCACATCGTAGAAGTTATCGAACATCAGCAGCGTTGAAGAGAGCGCTTTGGCGGCAATCGGTGCCAGTTTGGCGTCATCCAGCGCGTCGATCAGCGGATGAATGTTGTAACCACCCTGCATGGTGCCCAGCAGTTCAATGGCTTTTTCTGGGGTAACCAGCGGGGAGGTGGTGTCGCCTTTCGCGACGGCAGCGAGAAAACCAGCTTTAACATAAGCGGCTTCATCTACGCCAGGAGGAACACGGTTGATCAACAGGTCTAACAGGAATTCTTCTTCGCCCACAGGCGGGGTCTTCAGCAGCTCGACAAGTGCGGCCATTTGGGTTGCGTCTAAAGGTTTTGGCACAATCCCCTGGGCAGCACGCTCAGCTACGTGCTTACGGTATTCTTCTAGCACGACGATATCTCCTCGCTCTCATTGTCATAATGCGGCGCTTTTGTAGATGGGCGATTCTCTTCACGCTCCTGTGAGACAGTAGTTAGTAGGGTAAATGCCCGGTACCGCATAAGGCACAATAACAGGATTTTCATTAAGTGTTAATCCGTTTACAAAAAAGCAACATAAAAAATTGGCTGAATCGTTAAGAATGGTGTAGCGGCAAGACGGAACGCAATTCAGGCTACCTAAAACCACCCTGAAACGGTTGATTTTCAAGCGCGAGATGCTGAATTTTCCAGCGACTTTTCAGCCATCAGATATAATTGTGTAATAAATCCTCACACTCTTTTTCCGGACCTACCGGGTGAATCCCCAATAAAAGTCAAAACTGTCTAACACGGGTGAATAATACTCGCGGCAACAGGAACGCCTCACGGCACAGCGCTTGTCTCGTTGGAGTCATTTTATGAAGTTGCCCCTTAAGCCACATCTGCTTGTCCTTTTGTGCAGTGTCGGGCTGTTTGCCGCCTCAGGCGTGATGTTCGTTAAAAGTCGTGCTACGGAGCCTGCAGTTCCGGCCCCCGTTGCACAGCAACCGTCAGCACCGGCTCCAGCGCCCATAGCGGCCCCTGCCCCGGCCGACCAAACAGCGCCCGTCGTGGCACCAACCTACTCGGCAGCACAAATCGATCAGTGGGTTGCACCTATCGCACTCTATCCAGACTCGCTGCTGTCGCAAATTTTGATGGCCTCAACCTATCCGGCTAACGTCATCCAGGCCGCACAGTGGTCAAAAGACAATCCCAAAATGCAGGGCGACGCCGCCATTCAGGCCGTTGCCAGCCAGCCCTGGGATCCCAGCGTGAAATCGCTGGTCGCCTTTCCTCAGTTGATGTCGCTGATGGGTGAAAATCCGCCGTGGGTACAAAGTCTGGGCGATGCTTTCCTTGCGCAGCCAAAAGATGTTATGGATTCCGTTCAACGCCTGCGTGCACTGGCGCAACAGACCGGTGCGTTGCAATCGACACCGCAGCAGACAGTCACCACCGTGACCAAAGCGGCGCCGGCTAAAACCGTCGCCAGCGAGTCGACGACCAGTTCAGCGGCCATAACAGCCACGACCACCTCAACAAGCCCAACGGTAATCAAAATTGAATCCGCCGATCCGCAGGTGGTGTACGTTCCTACCTATAACCCGAATACGGTTTACGGTACCTGGCCGAACACCGCCTATCCGCCAACCTATCTGCCGCCAACGCCCGGCGAGCAGTTTGGTAACAGCTTCGTTAATGGTTTAGGCTTCAGCCTCGGTGTTGCAACAACCTATGCCATCTTCAGCAACATCGACTGGGATGACGACGACGATCACCATCATAATGATGACTGGGATAACCATGGCGGCTATAACCGTAATGGTGATAACAACATCAATATTAACGTTGATAACTTTAATAAAATCAGTGGACAACGACTGACAGACGCCAACCGTACCTGGCAGCACAACCCGGCCTATCGTGAGGGTGTGCCATACCCAAATAACCAGCTCAATAACCGCTTCCACTCCACTAACACGGCTACAGGCTTAAGTTCAACCCAGCAAAGACCGGTCAACCGTGATAGCCAACGCCAGGCTGCGATGAGCCAAATGGAAAAATCAACGGGAAAAACATTCCCGCAGACGGCGCGTACGGGCACGAAAGACGCCCAGCGTCAGGCATCCAGCCAACAGCTGAAGCAAATTTCCCAACGTAATAACTACCGTGGTTACGATACCAAACCGCAAACCGCGAAACGGACAAGCACACAGCAACGTGAAAATCGTCAGGCAGTCACCCAGCGACAGGAGAAACGGGTCACGCAACCGGCGCAGCAACGCAATGTGCAACAGCGCAATCTTCAACAACGGACCAGCCAGCCACGCGCCAATGCGCTGAGCGGGAACGACAGTCGCTCCGCCAACTGGCAGGCGCAGCAACAGCGAGGGGCACAGAGCCGGCAGGTCGCCCGTAATCAGCCAGCACGCCAGCCTTCTGGCGGGCGTGCTGAACACCGTGAATTCCGTCATCGTTAAGGGAGCCGACATGAAAAATAAACTACTCAGTGGAATGGTGTTGTTCATGGTTTCGGCTGCCGCGATGGCACAACAATCCTTCAGCACACCAGACCAGGCGACCGATGCGCTGGCAAACGCGATTAGTGAGCAAAATGAAAGTGCAATGAGCAACCTGCTCGGGGAAAACTGGCGTGATTTTCTACCGCCAGAAGGCGTCGATCCTGATGCGGTTGATCGTTTCCTGCGCGACTGGAAGGTTCGCCATAATACCGTTGTCGACGGCAATACCGCGCATTTGGTGGTCGGGGATAGCGACTGGCAATTGCCAATCCCGGTCGTCAAAAACGCTTCAGGCTGGCAATTTGATATCAAGGAAGCGGCCGAAGAGATCCTGACCCGTGAGATTGGACGAAACGAACTCGCGGCTATCGAGGCGTTACACGCTTATGTAGATGCCCAGCAGAGCTATTTTGCGATGAACCAGAAATACGCGCAAAAGATTGTCAGTTCTGAAGGGAAAAAAGATGGTCTGTACTGGCCTGTTTCACCCGGCGAAGCGCCAAGCCCGCTCGGCCCGGCCTTTAGTCCACAGGAACCTGGCACGGGCTATCACGGCTATCATTTTCGTATCCTTCCCGACAAAACCAGCGGTTTTGCCATGGTGGCCTGGCCTGTTAGCTATGATCACACCGGCGTGATGAGTTTTATGATTAACGGTGATGATAAAGTCTATCAGGCCGATCTCGGCGTTGATTCTCAGCAAAAAGCACAGGCGTTAACCACATTCCATCCGGATAAAACCTGGCAGCCCGTAGCGCCCTGATACCAATTCGAAAGATTAGTTGGCCGGGTAAGGCGTAGCCGCCCCCCGGCAACCCACAGCAAATTACAGGATGTTAGCGACAGATTTCGCCAACTGAGCTTCCAGAACCGGCTTCGCTTCTTCGAACTTCAGATTCACTTTGTTAGCATTAGACACGACGCGAGTCTGATATTTTGCACGATCGCCTTGCGCGCTGCTGGTTTGCAACTTGATACCGGATGTCCCTTGACGCAACGCCGCAACGTTATCCGTTGTCACTTTCGCTTTGCTGCGTTCAGAGATCTGCAGGTCAGTGACCATGGTGTAGTTTACGTCTTCCACCATCGCATCCGCAGCCATGCCGATCAGCCCCGCCGCGATACCAACACCCAGCGCCGCACCAGAGGAGTTGCTATTATAGGCGGTAATCCCCGCACCCAACGCTGCGCCCATCGCGGCACCTTCATAACCCGTTTTCAGGAAGCCCTGAGCTTCACGCAGATCCATTTTGTCCGCTTTCAATACGTTCGCCTGTACCCAGTAATAAGCGCTGTCTGGTGAACTGGTCACTTTATAACCTTTCGCGGACAGGTCATTTGCCAGCAGGGTTTGCAGGTTACTCATGTCTTTGTCAGAGGTATTTTTTACCTGAATGTAGACGGTCTTCTCGCTGGAAGGCTCCAGCCAGATGGTTTCACTCATCTGCGTTTTCACTTCAAGGTTACGTTTTTTAACGGCGGTGGTCATCGCGCCACAACCGGTCAGCGTCATTGTCGCGACAATCATGCCAACAACCGCGATTTTTTTTAAAGACATGTATTTTCCTTTTTTCGTGTAATAGAGAGTCCAGAGCCTCTTAACCGCGCGGCCAGTAGCCACACAATGGCGAAAAAAGTATCGGCAGTTGTGCAATTTTTTTTAGTGGAGATATCAATAAGATGACTACCAGAACTGGTAGCTTTCGGGAAAAAAACGCCTCCGAAGAGGCGTTTTCACAAAAGCGGGAAGATTACTTTTTCTTCGCTTTCGGGTTCGGCAGGTCGGTGATGCTACCTTCGAACACTTCAGCTGCCAGACCAACAGACTCGTGCAGAGTCGGGTGAGCGTGGATGGTCAGCGCGATGTCTTCAGCGTCACAGCCCATTTCGATCGCCAGACCGATTTCACCCAGCAGCTCGCCGCCGTTGGTACCGACAATCGCACCACCGATCACACGGTGAGATTCTTTGTCGAAAATCAGTTTGGTCATACCGTCTGCGCAGTCAGAAGCGATAGCACGGCCAGAAGCAGCCCACGGGAAGGTGGCGGTTTCGTAGCTGATGCCTTTTTCTTTCGCTTCTTTCTCAGTCAGGCCAACCCATGCAACTTCTGGTTCAGTGTACGCGATGGATGGAATAACTTTCGGATCGAAGTAGTGTTTCTTACCGGCGATAACTTCAGCGGCAACGTGACCTTCGTGAACACCTTTGTGCGCCAGCATCGGCTGACCGACGATATCGCCGATAGCAAAGATGTGCGGCACGTTGGTGCGCAGCTGTTTGTCAACGCGGATGAAGCCACGGTCATCAACTTCAACGCCAGCTTTGCCCGCATCGAGGTTTTTACCGTTCGGTACACGACCGATAGCTACCAGCACAGCATCGTAACGCTGAGCTTCGGCAGGGGCTTTTTTGCCTTCCATGGAAACGTAGATACCGTCTTCTTTCGCTTCAACGGCGGTCACTTTGGTTTCCAGCATCAGGTTGAATTTCTTGCTGATACGCTTGGTGAAGACTTTAACCACGTCTTTGTCGGCAGCTGGGATAACCTGGTCGAACATTTCAACCACGTCGATCTCTGAACCCAGCGCATGGTACACGGTACCCATTTCCAGACCGATAATACCGCCGCCCATAACCAGCAGGCGCTTAGGAACAGTTTTCAGTTCCAGCGCGTCAGTGGAGTCCCACACGCGCGGATCTTCGTGCGGAATGAAAGGCAGTTCGATCGGACGGGAACCCGCCGCGATGATCGCGTTGTCAAAGTTGATTACGGTTTTGCCGTTTTCGCCTTCAACTTCCAGGGTGTTCGCCCCAGTAAATTTACCCAGACCGTTAACCACTTTCACTTTACGGCCTTTGGCCATACCAGCCAGACCGCCAGTCAGTTGAGTGATAACTTTTTCTTTCCAGGTACGAATCTTGTCGATATCGGTTTTCGGCTCGCCAAAAACGATACCGTGTTCAGCCAGCGCTTTGGCTTCTTCGATAACTTTTGCTACGTGCAGCAGCGCTTTAGAAGGGATACAGCCGACGTTCAGACAAACACCACCGAGGGTGCTGTAACGTTCTACTATGACGGTCTCCAGACCTAAATCTGCGCAACGGAAGGCAGCAGAGTAACCTGCAGGGCCTGCCCCAAGTACCACGACCTGAGTTTTGATTTCAGTGCTCATCATGACCTCTTAATTTATACCCGTCGTCCACCGGGTCGTTCTATCCGCCCGTATTTTACAAAATTGTTAACAATTTTGAAACAACAAACGGCAACCGATTTGTCTTTCGCACAATAACCTCACTGACTTCATGAGATTACCAGAAAAAAGCCGGCCGTCGGGCCGGCTTTTTCGCTTACATCACCAGGCGGCGAATGTCAGACAGCATGTTGTTGATGATGGTGATAAAGCGCGCACCATCCGCACCGTCAATTACACGGTGGTCGAAGGAGAGCGAAATCGGCATCATCAGACGCGGCATAAACTCTTTACCGTTCCACACTGGCTCCATAGAGGACTTGGAGACACCGAGGATAGCCACTTCCGGCGCGTTCACAATCGGCGCGAAGTGGGTAGTACCCAGGCCACCGATGCTGGAGATGGTGAAGCAACCGCCCTGCATTTCGCCAGCAGTCAGCTTGCCATCACGCGCTTTCTTGGAGATCACGGTCAGTTCACGAGACAGCTCGGTAATGCTCTTCTTGTTCACGTCTTTGAAGACCGGAACAACCAGACCATTCGGAGTATCAACCGCTACACCGATGTTGATGTATTTCTTCAGGGTCAGGCGCTGACCGTCTTCAGACAGGGAGCTGTTAAAGCGCGGCATCTGTTCCAGAGCTGCGGCAACGGCTTTCATGATGAAGACTACTGGGGTAAATTTCACGTCCAGTTTACGTTTTTCAGCTTCGGCGTTCTGCTGTTTACGGAACGCCTCCAGATCGGTGATATCGGTCTTATCGAAGTGAGTAACGTGCGGGATCATCACCCAGTTACGGCTCAGGTTAGCACCAGAGATTTTCTGGATACGGCCCAGTTCCACTTCTTCGATTTCACCAAACTTGCTGAAGTCCACTTTCGGCCAAGGCAGCATGCCCGGGATACCGCCGCCTGCTGCTGCAGCCGGAGCCGCTTCAGCACGCTTGATAGCGTCTTTCACGTAAGCCTGAACGTCTTCACGCAGGATACGACCTTTACGGCCAGAACCTTTCACTTTCGCCAGGTTCACACCGAATTCGCGCGCCAGGCGACGAATCAGCGGTGTTGCATGAACGTAAGCGTCGTTTTCAGCAAACTCAGATTTGCCTTCCGCTTTCGCGGCCGGAGCTGCGGCTTGCGCAGGCGCTGGTGCTGCGGCCGGAGCCGGAGCAGCTGCTTGTGCTGGAGCGGCTGCAGGTGCTGCGCCTTCGACTTCGAAGACCATAATCAGAGAACCGGTTTTAACTTTGTCGCCGGTGCTGATTTTGATTTCTTTCACGGTGCCCGCGAACGGTGCCGGAACTTCCATTGACGCTTTATCGCCTTCAACGGTGATCAGTGATTGCTCAGCGGCAATTTTATCGCCCACTTTAACCATCACTTCAGTGACTTCGACTTCGTCACCGCCGATATCCGGTACGTTAACTTCTTTCGAGCCGGAAGCAGCCGGAGCCGCCGCTGCTGCTGGAGCAGCCGCCTGAGCCGGTGCAGCAGCAGGCGCTGCGCCCGCTACTTCGAAGACCATAATCAGGGAACCGGTAGACACTTTGTCGCCGGTGTTGATTTTGATCTCTTTAACGGTACCCGCGAACGGTGCCGGAACTTCCATTGACGCTTTGTCACCTTCAACGGTGATCAGAGACTGTTCAGCCGCAACGGTGTCGCCCACTTTAACCATGATCTCGGTAACTTCAACTTCGTCGCCGCCGATGTCCGGTACGTGTACGTCTTTCGCCGCCGCAGCAGCAGATGCTGCTGCCGGAGCCGCTTCTTTCTTCTCTTCTGCCGGAGCAGGTGCAGCTGCTGCTGCACCGTCGGCGGAATCGAAAATCATGATCAGTTTGCCGGTCTCAGTTTTATCGCCAACAGAGACTTTGATCTCTTTAACGATACCAGCCTGAGGAGACGGAACTTCCATAGAGGCTTTGTCGCCTTCTACGGTGATCAGCGACTGTTCAGCTTCAACTTTGTCGCCCACTTTGACCAGGATCTCGGTGATTTCAACTTCATCAGCCCCGATGTCCGGTACATTGATTTCGATAGCCATTATTCTTTTACCTCTTACGCCAGACGCGGGTTAACTTTATCTGCATCGATGTTGAATTTGGTGATTGCGTCTGCAACCACTTTCTTATCGATTTCGCCACGTTTAGCCAGTTCGCCCAGGGCCGCTACAACCACGTAGGAAGCATCAACTTCGAAGTGGTGACGCAGGTTTTCACGGCTGTCAGAGCGACCGAAACCGTCAGTACCCAGTACGCGATAATCATCAGCCGGTACATAAGTACGAACCTGTTCGGCAAACAGTTTCATATAGTCAGTAGATGCTACTGCCGGAGCGTCGTTCATCACCTGAGCGATGTACGGAACGCGCGGAGTTTCCATCGGGTGCAGCATGTTCCAGCGCTCACAATCCTGGCCATCACGCGCCAGTTCAGTGAAGGAGGTTACGCTGTAAACGTCAGACCCTACACCGTAGTCGTTCGCCAGGATCTGTGCTGCTTCACGGACGTGACGCAGGATAGAACCGGAGCCCAGCAGCTGAACTTTACCTTTCTTACCTTCGAGGGTTTCGAGTTTGTAGATACCTTTACGGATACCTTCCTCGGCACCTGCTGGCATTGCCGGCATGTGGTAGTTTTCGTTCAGCGTGGTGATGTAGTAGTAAACGTTCTCTTGTTTCTCACCGTACATACGCTCCAGACCATCGTGCATGATGACCGCAACTTCGTACGCGTAAGACGGATCGTAAGAGATACAGTTCGGGATAGTCAGAGACTGAATATGGCTGTGACCATCTTCGTGCTGCAGACCTTCACCGTTCAGCGTCGTACGACCGGAAGTACCACCAATCAGGAAGCCACGAGCCTGTTGGTCGCCTGCCTGCCAGCACAGGTCACCGATACGCTGGAACCCGAACATGGAGTAGTAGATGTAGAACGGAATCATCGGCAGATCGTTGGTGCTGTAAGAGGTCGCAGCAGCCAGCCAGGATGCGCCAGCACCCAGTTCGTTGATACCTTCCTGCAGGATCTGACCTTTCTCGTCTTCTTTATAGTAAGCAACCTGCTCACGGTCCTGCGGGGTGTACTGCTGACCGTTCGGGCTGTAGATACCGATCTGACGGAACAGACCTTCCATACCGAAAGTACGTGCTTCATCAGCGATGATCGGAACCAGACGATCTTTGATCGACTTGTTCTTCAGCATCACGTTCAGGGCACGAACGAAAGCGATAGTGGTGGAGATTTCTTTGTTCTGCTCTTCCAGCAGCGCACCGAAGTCTTCCAGAGCCGGCAGTTCCAGCTTCTCAGTGAAGTTCGGCTGACGAGCTGGCAGGTAGCCATGCAGTTTCTGACGCTGAGCGTGCAGATAAGTGTGCTCTTCAGAACCTTCCGGGAAGGTGATGTAAGACAGGTTTTCAACCTGCTCATCGGTCACAGGAACGTTGAAACGGTCGCGGATATAACGCACGCCGTCCATGTTCATTTTCTTAACCTGGTGAGCGATGTTTTTACCTTCAGCGGTGTCACCCATGCCGTAACCTTTGATGGTATGGGCGAGGATTACAGTTGCTTTGCCTTTGGTTTCCTGCGCTTTTTTCAGTGCAGCGTAAACTTTCTTCGGATCGTGACCACCGCGGTTCAGAGACCAAATCTGCTCATCAGTCCAGTCAGCAACCAGTGCTGCGGTTTCCGGGTATTTACCGAAGAAGTGCTCACGTACATATGCGCCATCTTTGGATTTGAAGGTCTGGTAGTCGCCGTCAACGGTTTCGTTCATCAGCTGGATCAGTTTACCGCTGGTGTCTTTACGCAGCAGCTCATCCCAACGACCGCCCCACATGACTTTGATAACGTTCCAGCCAGCGCCCGCGAAGATGCCTTCCAGTTCGTTAACAATCTTGCCGTTACCGGTTACCGGGCCGTCAAGACGCTGCAGGTTACAGTTGATAACAAAGACCAGGTTGTCCAGTTTTTCACGGGTCGCGATGGTGATCGCACCTTTTGATTCTGGCTCATCCATCTCGCCGTCGCCCAGGAAGGCGTAAACGGTTTGTTTAGAGGTATCTTTCAGACCACGGTGTTCCAGATATTTCAGGAATTTAGCCTGGTAGATAGCACCGATTGGGCCCAGACCCATAGATACGGTCGGGAACTGCCAGAATTCTGGCATCAGTTTCGGGTGCGGGTAGGAAGACAGACCTTTGCCATGTACTTCCTGACGGAAGTTGTTCATCTGCTCTTCAGTCAGACGACCTTCCAGGAATGCGCGTGCGTAGATGCCCGGAGAGATGTGACCCTGGAAGTACACCAGATCGCCGCCATCTTGCTCGTTGCGTGCACGGAAGAAGTGGTTGAAGCAAACATCATATACCGTTGCGGAGGACTGGAAGGATGCCATGTGGCCACCCAGCTCGAGGTCCTTTTTAGACGCGCGCAGTACGGTCATGATGGCGTTCCAACGGATAGCAGAACGAATACGACGTTCCAGCTCCAGATTGCCCGGGTATTCCGGTTCATCTTCAACGGCAATAGTGTTTACATAATTGCTGGCCCCTGCACCTGCCGCTACTTTCACGCCGCCTTTGCGGGCTTCTGAAAGCAGTTGGTCGATCAGATACTGAGCACGCTCAACACCTTCTTCACGGATGACCGATTCGATCGCCTGTAGCCAGTCGCGAGTTTCGATCGGATCCACGTCATTTGGGAAACGTTCTGACATGGGGGTATTCCTTATCTATCTAATACGTTGAGTTATCTGGAACCTGTCCCATTACGTTCTCGCCAGAGAGCGTAATAAGACAGGTTCTGCGTTTAGTTGCCGCGCACTTTATATGGCGCTTGATTTACAACATCTTCTGGTTAACGTTCTGCCAGAAAAATCACTAATTCTTTCGTTGCTCCAGACGGCGTAAGGCGCGTTCACGACGGCTTTCCTCACGGCTTCTGTCCAGCAGAATCTCTTCGATAAACGCCAGGTGACGGTGGGACGCTTCACGCGCCTCTTCCGGCTTCCCGGCAATAATTGCTTCAAAAATACGGGTACGGTGACTGCTAACCAGTGGCAGCATTTCACGACGCGCATACAGCAATTCGAAGTTTTGCCGAACGTTCTGGGCCAGCATCGGCTCCATACACCTTAGCAAATGGAGCAGCACCACATTATGTGCCGCTTCGGTGACAGCAATTTGATACTGGAGTACTGCATCAGATTCACCGTCAAGATCGCCGGACTGTTGAGCAAGCTCGATCGCATGGTGGAGTTCACGGATACGCGTTTTGTCTTCATCCGTGCTGCGCAGTGCAGCGTAATAAGCTGCAATACCTTCCAGCGCATGGCGCGTCTCAAGCAGGTCAAACTGGGATTCAGGATGGTCGGAGAGCAGCTCTACCAGTGGGTCGCTAAAGCTCTGCCACAGGCTGCTCTGAACAAAAGTGCCACCGCCCTGACGACGAAGCAGTAACCCCTTCGCTTCAAGGCGTTGGATCGCCTCGCGTAAGGAGGGGCGGGAGACGTCGAACTGTTTTGCCAGCTCGCGTTCCGGTGGGAGTTTTTCTCCGGGGCGAAGTGTCCCCTCAAGAATTAAAAACTCCAGCTGCTGCTCAATCACATCGGAGAGTTTTGGTTGGCGGATTTTGCTGTAGGCCATGATTTCCTGTCTTAAGCCATTTGCCCGGAGTCAATTGGTCTTACCAATTTCATGTTCTTGACGCTAAAGTAACAAAGTATTCACCTTCTGTCCATACAGGTTTTGATTGAAATCAGTAAAGGAGGCATATTTTAACAACATTACAGAAATAACGTTTCAAACATGTAACTATGCACAAATGTTAAATTTACCCACCTCGAGGTAGTTTTAACGGAATTGAAACGAAAAATTATCTCATCTGAACCGATTCACCTGCTTATTTATCGATACTTAAATCACTATTAATGAATAGAAATTCAAAATAGAAATTTTGTGGTAGATAAACTCGCATTTACAAATGGTTTCTTTTTATTCAACTCGTCATCTCCCCCGCATAAAGCAGGTGCATTCGCGCTCACATATCATTATTCTGATCAAGACAAAAGCATTAAGGCAACATTTCATTAAAAGCATCTGTAAACAAATTAATACAACAAACGGAATTGCAAACTTACACACGCATTGCTGCGTAGTTCAAAAAATAAGTACTCGAAATATGAAGAGTAAAACCACACACGAGGTTTCATGATGGAAAGTCAACAGCATGGCGATCAGCTCAAGCGCGGTCTTAAGAACCGCCATATACAGCTAATCGCGCTGGGTGGCGCGATTGGTACCGGGTTATTCCTCGGTAGCGCATCCGTTATCCAGTCTGCAGGACCGGGTATTATTCTGGGTTACGCTATTGCCGGCTTTATCGCCTTTTTGATTATGCGTCAGTTAGGTGAAATGGTGGTTGAAGAGCCGGTAGCAGGCTCCTTTAGCCACTTTGCTTATAAATACTGGGGCAGTTTCGCGGGTTTCGCCTCTGGCTGGAACTACTGGGTACTGTACGTGCTGGTTGCCATGGCTGAGCTGACTGCAGTCGGTAAATATATCCAGTTCTGGTACCCGGAGATCCCAACCTGGGCCTCTGCTGCAGCCTTCTTCGTGATTATCAACGCCATTAACCTGACCAACGTGAAAGTGTTTGGTGAGATGGAGTTCTGGTTCGCCATTATTAAAGTCATTGCTGTCGTCGCGATGATCATCTTCGGCGGCTGGCTGCTGTTCAGCGGCAACGGCGGGCCGCAGGCCAGCGTCAGCAACCTGTGGAACCAGGGGGGCTTCCTGCCGCATGGTTTCACCGGTCTGGTGATGATGATGGCGATTATCATGTTCTCTTTCGGTGGACTGGAGCTGGTTGGGATCACCGCAGCAGAAGCGGATAACCCGGAGCAAAGCATTCCCAAAGCAACCAACCAGGTTATCTACCGTATCCTGATTTTCTATGTGGGTTCGCTGGCGGTTCTGCTTTCCCTGATGCCGTGGACGCGCGTTACGGCTGATACCAGCCCGTTTGTCCTTATTTTCCACGAACTGGGCGACACGTTTGTTGCTAATGCCCTGAACATCGTGGTGCTGACTGCTGCCCTTTCTGTCTATAACAGCTGTGTGTACTGCAACAGCCGTATGCTGTTCGGTCTGGCACAGCAGGGCAATGCGCCGAAAGCGCTGATGAACGTCGACAAACGCGGCGTGCCGGTGAACACCATTCTGGTTTCCGCACTGGTGACGGCTCTGTGCGTGCTTATCAACTACCTGGCGCCAGAATCTGCCTTTGGCCTGTTGATGGCGCTGGTAGTTTCCGCACTGGTGATCAACTGGGCAATGATTAGCCTTGCGCACATGAAGTTCCGCAAAGCCAAACAGCAGCAGGGTGTTACCACCCGCTTCCCGGCGCTGCTCTATCCGCTGGGTAACTGGGTGTGCCTGATTTTCATGGCTGCAGTACTGGTGATTATGCTGATGACGCCGGGCATGGCGATCTCGGTGTACTTAATCCCGGTATGGATTGCTATTCTTGGCATTGGTTACCTGTTCAAACAGAAAACGGCCGGCACGGTTAAAGCACATTAATTTTTCCTCCCCCACCTACGCCAGGTGGGGGTTGTTACCTGCCTCACACTTTCCCACTCACGACTGTTTAGTCCATATCAGCGGCGTTATCCTGCAACGCAAAAACACCGGTGCCAGACAATAATTCTCTCCATATCTCATTCATGGAGTGCAGTTGATGGAAACCAGTAAGCTCACGGTGAAAGAAAAGATTGGCTATGGAATGGGCGACGCCGGATGCAACATCATCTTTGGCGCCATCATGTTGTTTGTTAACTATTTTTACACAGACATTTTTGGTCTGGCGCCTGCTCTGGTCGGCGTATTACTGCTCTCAGTACGCGTTATTGATGCCGTTACTGATCCCATTATGGGCGCAATGGCCGACCGTACGCGCAGCAAATATGGTCGATTTCGTCCATGGCTTTTGTGGATGGCTTTCCCGTACGCATTATTCAGCGTACTGATGTTTACCACCCCAGAATGGACATATAACAGCAAAGTTATCTATGCTTTTGTCACTTACTTCCTGCTCTCTATCACCTATACGGCGATCAATATCCCCTATTGCTCTCTCGGCAGCGTCATCACCAACGATCCGCAAGAACGCGTCGCCTGCCAGTCATATCGCTTTGTATTGGTAGGCATTGCAACTCTGCTGCTGTCACTCACCCTGCTCCCCATGGCCGACTGGTTCGGCGGGGAAGACAAAGCCAAAGGGTATCAAATGGCGATGGCGGTACTGGCCTTCATCGGCATGTGTATGTTCCTGTTCTGCTTTGCAACCGTCCGTGAACGTGTACGCCCTGCTGTCCAGACCAGTGACGATTTAAAAGCCGATCTAAAAGACGTGTGGAAGAACGATCAGTGGGTAAAAATTCTGCTGTTAACCCTGTGCAACGTCTGTCCGGGTTTTATTCGCATGGCTGCCACCATGTACTACGTGACCTGGGTTATGCAGCAGAGTACACAATTTGCGACGTTGTTTATCAGCCTTGGCGTTGTAGGCATGATGATCGGCAGCATGTTGGCGAAGGTGTTAACCGATCGCTGGTGCAAACTGAAAGTGTTCTTCTGGACCAATATCATCCTGGCGATTTTCTCCGCCGCGTTTTACTTCTTCGATCCGAAAGCCACCATGATGATTATGGTGCTCTACTTCCTGCTCAACATCCTGCATCAGATCCCATCCCCGCTGCACTGGTCGCTGATGGCGGATGTCGATGACTATGGCGAGTGGAAAACCGGTAAACGTATCACCGGAATCAGCTTCTCCGGTAACCTGTTCTTCCTGAAACTGGGTCTGGCGATTGCCGGAGCGATGGTCGGCTTCCTGCTCTCCTGGTACGGCTACGACGCTGGGGCGAAAGCGCAAAGCGACTCCGCCATTAACGGTATTATGCTGCTGTTTACCATCATACCTGGCGCAGGCTACCTGATTACTGCAGGCGTGGTTCGTCTGCTGAAAGTTGACCGCGAGTTTATGCAGCAAATCCAGACAGATTTAGAAAAGCGCCGCGCCAACTACCGTGAACTGAATGAATACCACGATATAAAAACGACTGAAACCGTAAGGAAAGCCTAATGAATCAGTGGCCAAATCCCTTTATTGAACAGCGTGCCGATCCGTTTATCTTACGTGACGGTAGCCACTACTATTTCATTGCTTCAGTACCTGAATATGACCGGCTGGAGATACGCCGGGCCGACTCGCTGGAAGGGTTGCGCACCGCCGCCCCGGTTATCATCTGGCGCAAGCCAGAAAGCGGCCCCATGAGCCAACTCATCTGGGCGCCCGAAATCCATCATCTGGCAGGCAAGTGGTACATCTATTTTGCCGCCACCCACACACAGTCGCTCGACAAGCTGGGGATGTTCCAGCATCGCATGTTTGCGCTCGAATGTGCCGACACCGATCCGCTGACCGGAAAGTGGACGGAGAAAGGTCAGATTAAAACGCAGTTTGATACCTTTGCGCTCGATGCCACCACCTTTAACCATCAGGGAAAACAGTGGTATCTATGGGCGCAGAAATCGCCCGATATCGCCGGAAACTCCAATATCTATCTCGCAGAACTGGAAAATCCATGGACGATTAAAGGCGAGCCGGTCATGCTAAGCCATCCTGAATATGACTGGGAATGCCGGGGTTTTTGGGTCAACGAAGGTCCTGCCGTCATGGTTCACGGCGACAAGTTGTTTATCAGCTATTCCGCCAGCGCTACTGATGAGAACTACTGTATGGGATTATTGTGGATTGACTTAGACGCAGATCCGCTCAACCCGCAGAACTGGCACAAATCACCGCGCCCGGTCTTTACCACCAGCTATGAAAACCGCCAGTTTGGGCCAGGACACAACAGCTTTACGCAAACGCCAGAAGGTGAAGATGTGCTGGTGTATCACGCGAGAAATTACACCGAAATCGAGGGCGATCCGCTGTACGACCCAAACCGCCACACTCGTCTGAAGCTCGTGCGTTGGGACGAAAACGGCATGCCAGATTTTGGCATCCCGCCTGCTGATACGAACTAAACCGTTGCACTGCCCGGTGGCGCTAACGCTTACCGGGCCTACACGTTTTTCAATTGTAGGCCGGATAAGCGTTAGCGCCATCCGGCACAACGCTATACTAATGCCCCATAAATGGTCAGCAACGCAATAATCACCACCACCACAAACGAGGTCTTCTTCGCCATCGAAACAGCCGCTTTTGGCGTTTCGACTTTATCGGTATGAGGTTCGCGCGCCAGCGAGAACTGCGCCAGACGCGTAAGCACCTGATATTGCGACGTGTGCAGATCAGCAAGCGACGCAAACCAGGCTGGCAACGCCTTCTCGCCGTGTCCCAGCAGCGAATAGACCACGCCCGCCAGACGCACCGGGATCCAGTCCAGCACATGCAGGATCGCATCAATACCCGATTGCAGACGCTGGTGCGGTGTCTGGTAACGCGCCAGCCAGGACTGCCAGGCACGTAAAAAGGCATAACCAACCAGCGTCACAGGTCCCCACGGGCCACCGACAATCAGCCAGAATAACGGCGCCAGGTAAAAGCGAAAGTTGTTCCATAACAGCGCGTTCTGCAGTTCACGCAGGAACTCACGCTCATCACAGTCCGGCGGAACACCATGGATAAGCGTCAGCTCGCTGGCCATCGCCTCACGAGCGTGAGCATCATCGCGAGCAGCCGCGTTCAGGTAAGCGTGATAGTGAAGGCGTGCCTTGCCTGCGCCGATGCACAGCAAGCCAATTAAGATCCACGCCACCAGCAACGGAACGTTAAACAGCAGCCCATGAAGTGCGCGCAGTAGCAGAAACGTCACTCCCATCGCAATAAGAGTCATGCCTACCGTACGCATCATCGAGAAATGCTTAATCCGGCGGAAAAAAGCTTCAACCCGGTGATCAAGCTGCCAGTGCTCACCCAGCTTAAACAGGCGTTCAACAATCAACACCAGTAATGTTGTAAACAGCGTCATGTCATCTCCTTGTGCGACGAGGGGGTGACCAGGGCGCGAAACCTTGCCCAGTCAAATGAGGGCCCGGGATCGGTCTTACGCTCGGGCGCAATATTGCAATGTCCTGTCATATTGTTAGCAATAGCCGGATAACGCGTAATCAGGGCATTGGTCACGGCTGCTAGTTGCTGGTACTGCGCGTCGGTATAGGCCAGCGTATCCGTCCCTTCCAGCTCAATACCAATTGAGAAATCATTACAGCGTTCACGGCCCTGATAGCTCGAGACGCCGGCATGCCAGGCGCGTTTATCAAAGGGGACATACTGCACGATTTCACCATCACGGCGAATTAAACAATGGGCCGAAACGCGCAAATGGGCGATTCCGGCAAAATAAGGATGGGCGTTGGGATCAATCGTGCCAGTGAACAGCGCGTCTATCCACGGGCCGCCAAACTCGCCGGGCGGCAGGCTGATATTATGCACCACCAGCAGAGAAGGGTTTTCGTCATCCGGGCGGCAATCGTAATGCGGAGAGGGAACGCGTCGCGCCTCTGCCAGCCAGCCCTCGTCTAACAACATGCAGAATCTCCTTATTGGTGGTGCTCATATCAGGTTCAGGGTAGCATGTTTCCACCTTATGATTCGTTAGCAATTTGGAGTTTTATCATGCCGCCTCGCCGCTATAACCCTGACTACCGACGTGACGCGCTGTTGGAACGCATAAATCTCGATATCCCTGCCGCTGTCGCTCAGGCGCTGCGTGAAGATTTAGGCGGAGAAGTTGATGCCA
Source organism: Citrobacter sp. Cf132 (assembly GCF_030333885.1). Taxonomy (NCBI): domain Bacteria; kingdom Pseudomonadati; phylum Pseudomonadota; class Gammaproteobacteria; order Enterobacterales; family Enterobacteriaceae; genus Citrobacter; species Citrobacter sp. Cf132. The sequence continues at coordinate 102,635 of NZ_JAOWFA010000049.1, read as the reverse complement.
ATAACGATATCACCGCACAGCTTTTACCCGAAGACATGCGCTCCCACGCTACCGTAATTACCCGCGAAGATGGCGTTTTTTGTGGGAAACGTTGGGTGGAAGAGGTCTTTATTCAACTGGCTGGCGATGATGTAAACATCACCTGGCATGTCGAAGATGGCGACAGCATTAAGGCTAATCAGCCACTGTTTGAACTGGACGGCCCTTCCCGCGTGTTACTGACCGGTGAACGTACCGCGCTTAATTTTGTGCAGACGCTTTCAGGTGTAGCAAGCGAGGTGCGTAAATACGTCGACCTGTTAGCGGGGACCAAGACCCAACTGCTGGATACGCGTAAAACCCTGCCAGGGCTGCGTACCGCGCTAAAATACGCCGTATTGTGCGGCGGCGGTGCGAATCATCGTTTGGGGCTGTCCGACGCTTTCCTGATTAAAGAAAACCACATTATTGCTTCCGGCTCGGTACGTCAGGCCGTAGAAAAAGCATTCTGGTTGCACCCAGATGTGCCGGTTGAAGTCGAAGTAGAAAGCCTGAATGAGCTGGACGACGCGCTGAAAGCCGGAGCCGACATCATCATGCTCGATAACTTCGAAACCGACCAAATGCGCGAAGCGGTAAAACGCACAAACGGCCAGGCGCGTCTGGAAGTCTCGGGCAATGTCACCCATGAAACGCTGCGCGAATTTGCCGAAACCGGCGTGGATTTCATCTCTGTTGGCGCGCTGACCAAACATGTTCGCGCACTCGATCTCTCCATGCGTTTTCGCTAATTGCTGATTGTATTGCCCGATGGTGCTTCGCTTATCGGGCATCCTACACAGGTTTATTCTGTAAGCCGGATACGGCATTTACGCCGCCATCCGGCAGTTTCTGCGAGCCTCTTAGCAAATACATTGTCTGATTCTGTAATTTCGTAAAAGTCCTCGGAATCCGCCTTCCCATTCTGTTTTTTGTCTCTCGCCGTCCTCCCGTCGGTTTGCCAAAGTAGCGCCAGCAAACTCAAGGAGTGAACAATGAACAAGCAACGAGGCTTTACGCTTATCGAACTCATGGTGGTGATTGGCATTATTGCCATTCTTAGCGCCATCGGTATTCCGGCATATCAAAACTATCTGCGCAAGGCCGCGCTGACAGACATGCTGCAAACCTTTGTCCCCTATCGCACAGCGGTTGAGCTCTGTGCACTGGAGCATGGAGGAACAGATACCTGCGATGCCGGAACGAATGGTATTCCCACGCCAACAACTACCCGTTACGTCTCAGCCATGAGCATTGAAAAAGGCGTTGTCAGCCTTAGTGGGCAGGAAAGCCTGAACGGGTTAAGCATCACCATGACGCCGGCTTGGGACAATGCCAACGGCATTACCGGTTGGAACCGTAACTGCATCATCCAGAACGACAGCGCATTGCAGCAGGCCTGTGAAGATGTTTTCCGCTTCAATACCCACTAAGGAACAGAGATGAATACCACCCAGCTTACAGCGCTATGCCAACGTTATCAGGGAATATTACTGGATGCAGACAATGAAGTGGTGCATATCGCCGTCGTAGACGCCCCATCACACGAACTGCTGGATGCACTGCATTTTGCCACCCCCCGGCGCATCGACATTGTCTGCTGGACACGTCAGCAAATGGAAGGCCACACGCATACACCGCAGAAAATGCTCCCTGCAGTAGTCACAAAAAGCAGCGCCAGCGCAGCAGACTTGCTGAATCAGACGTTTCATTCCGCTCTGGAGAAACGGGCTTCTGATATTCATTTTGAGCCAGCGGAAAATCACTATCGGATCAGATTACGTGTGGATGGAGTACTCCACGCTTTACCGGAAGTCACGACCGAGATGGGCATTGCCATCACCGCGAGGTTAAAAGTATTAGGCAGTCTGGATATTGCCGAGCATCGGCTTCCACAAGACGGACAATTTACCGTTGAGATTTCAGGAGAACCTATCTCGTTTCGCATCGCCACCCTGCCCTGTCGCTACGGCGAAAAAGTCGTGTTGAGGCTACTTCATCAGGTCGAGCAGTCACTGGAGATCGCCGCACTGGGAATGCATGACGCGCAGCTGGCCGCATTTTCGCAAGCCTTGCAGCAGCCTCAGGGGCTGATTCTGGTTACCGGGCCTACCGGAAGCGGTAAAACGGTCACACTGTACAGTGCGCTGCAAACCCGAAACACGCCAGATGTTAATCTCTGTAGCGTGGAAGATCCGGTAGAGATCCCGATCACAGGCATCAACCAGACGCAAATTCACCCACGCGCCGGTTTGACTTTTCAGGGAGTCTTACGTGCTCTGTTGCGCCAGGATCCCGACATTATCATGGTGGGTGAAATCCGCGATGGTGAAACAGCAGAAATAGCCCTTAAAGCCGCACAAACCGGTCATCTGGTTCTTTCTACGCTGCATACCAATTCCACCAGTGAAACGCTGGTGCGTCTGCAACAAATGGGGGTTGCACGCTGGATGATCGCCTCCGCGCTGACGCTCGTCATTGCACAGCGATTGGTCAGAAAGTTGTGCCCCCATTGCCGACAACGTCAGAGTACGCCTATCACACTCCCGAAAGCTGTCTGGCCTACACCACTACCGAATTGGCAGGCCCCTGGCTGCAAACATTGTTATCACGGATTTTATGGCCATACGGCATTGTTTGAAGTACTCCCTGTTACTCCGGCATTACGTCAGAGTATTGCCAGTGACGCCCCCGTAGACGGAGTGGAACCTGATGCTCAGCTATCAGGGAGAACGCTTTTCGAGAATGGCTGTCAGGCCGTCGAGCAAGGATTAACGACATTTGAAGAGCTGATTCGTGTACTGGGCATGCCTCATGTCCGCTAAACAGCTTTGGCGCTGGCAAGGCATTAACAACAAAGGTAAATCGCTGGAAGGTACACTATGGGCCGATACCCGACCGTCATTAATGCTGGCTCTTGAGAAACAACAGATTACGCCGCTACGCATTAAGCGTATGCGTGTCAAAACCTCGCACTGGAGCCGTACAAGAAGTGCCGAAACCATACACCAGTTGGCGACATTGCTAAAAGCAGGGTTAACGCTCTCAGCAGGGCTAGCTCTGCTTGCTGAACAGCATCCCAGCAGTCAATGGCAGGCGCTACTGCGTACGCTGGCTTACGATATGGAACAGGGCATTACCCTCTCCACCTCGCTATCACAATGGCAACACGTTTTTCCGCCCCTTTACCAGGCAATGATCCGCACCGGAGAGCTTACGGGTAAGCTGGACGACTGCTGTTTTGAACTCGCCTACCAGCAAAAGAAACAACAGCAACTTGCTGATAAAGTTAAAAAAGCCCTGCGTTATCCGCTTATCATCATCACAATGGCGGTGTTGGTCGTATTTGCGATGTTGCAGTTTGTACTCCCTGAGTTTGCCGCCATCTACCAGACATTCAACACCCCGCTACCGGCCCTCACTCAGTGGATTATTACCATCGCACACTATAGCAGCCAATGGGGATGGCTGGCGGTAGCACTTGGCCTGGTAGCGGTTGCGGCACATCATTTGATAAATCAGAAACCGTACTGGCTCGTTCTGCGCCAGAAATTGCTGCTCAGCCTCCCGGTCATAGGGCCGATGGTGAGAGGGCAAAAGCTCACGCAGATCTTCACCGTTCTGGCGTTAACGCAAAATGCGGGCATTCCCTTTTTGCAGGGTCTTGAGAGCGTTACCGAAACGCTGGCTAACCCTTTCTGGTCGCAGCGTTTAGCGCTGGTTCAGCACGACATTAGCGCCGGAAAGCCGGTCTGGTTAGCGCTTAAAAATAGCGGTGAATTTAGCCCATTGTGCATACAGCTGGTCCGAACTGGTGAAGCTTCCGGCTCGCTGGATGCAATGCTGCGCAATCTCGCGCATCACCATGGTGAGAAAACCCTGGCTCAAGCTGAGAATTTGGCTGCATTACTTGAGCCTGCGTTGCTGGTCATCACGGGGCTTATCATCGGTACGCTGGTTGTCGCGATGTATTTACCGATTTTCCATTTGGGAGATGCGATGAGCGGAGTGGGATAAATTCAAATGCCGGATGGCGACGTAACGCCATCCGGCATTTCACAGAACGACCTGTTTTACAGGCTATTGAATACGCGGTTCTCTTGTTCCTGTACACGAATAAACGTTGTACGTTTGGTCAGCTCTTTCAGACGGGATGCGCCTACATAGGTGCAAGCAGAACGCAAACCGCCGAGAATATCGCGAGCGGTATTATCAACCGGGCCGCGCAGTGGCAGCTTGACGGTTTTACCTTCTGCAGCGCGGTACTGTGCAACACCACCAACGTGACGCGTCATGGCAGATTCTGAGCTCATACCGTAGAACAGCATGAATTTCTCACCGTTTTCTTCAACAATTTTGCCGCCGCTTTCTTCGTGACCGGCCAACATACCGCCGAGCATAACGAAGTCTGCGCCGCCGCCAAACGCTTTTGCAACGTCACCCGGCATTGTGCAGCCGCCGTCGCTGACAATCATGCCGCCCAGACCGTGGGCTGCATCCGCACATTCAATAACCGCAGAAAGCTGTGGATAGCCAACGCCGGTTTTTACACGCGTGGTGCATACAGAACCTGGGCCAATACCTACTTTGACAATATCAGCACCGGAGAGCACCAGCTCTTCACACATTTCACCGGTGACCACATTGCCCGCACAAATCGTTTTTGTCGGCCATGCTTCACGCGCTTTCGACACAAACTGAACAAAATGCTCTGAGTAGCCATTTGCCACATCAATGCAGATAAAATTCAGCGCTGGGTTGAGCGCCAAAATCTGTTTGGTTTTTTCGAAGTCTGCGTCAGACGTGCCAGTTGAAACCATTACGTGTTTGAGTACATCGGCAGAGCTCTCTGCGATGAAGGCGGCCCAGTCTTCAACAGAATAGTGTTTGTGCACAGCGGTCAGGATGTCGAAGGATGCCAGCGCCGTTGCCATGGCAAACGTCCCGACAGTGTCCATGTTCGCGGCAATAATAGGTACGCCGGACCAGGTCTGACCTGAATGCTTAAAGGTAAATTGACGTTCCAGCTCAACATCGGAACGGCTTTTGAGAGTAGAACGCTTAGGGCGGATAAGAACGTCTTTGAAACCTAACTTCAGATCTTCTTCGATACGCATGTGCGGATTCCTGGGGTTAATGGCGAAAAATCGAAACTCACAACTCCAGTGACGCTATCATACGCACTAATCAATGCCGCGCAAGACTGCGAAATTCTCTTTTTTTACGCTACAATCCCATAAATTTACCTGGCGAATAGTAGGTTAATCCTGCAACAGCCTCGCCTTCGCACGCTTAACTTTTAACTGTTTGATAATCAAACTTAAACTCCAGGATCGGCATCTATGAGGTATACGGTAGCCTTAACCGGCGGCATTGGCAGTGGTAAAAGCACCGTTGCAAATGCGTTCGCTGACCTCGGAATAAACATCATTGATGCAGATATTATTGCGCGCCAGGTGGTTGAACCCGGCACACTTGCTCTTAAGGCGATCGAAGAACATTTTGGTTCCGAGGTTATCGCCGCAGACGGATCGTTGCAGCGGCGCATTTTACGCGAACGCATTTTTTCCGCCCCAGAGGAGAAAAGCTGGCTGAATGCCCTGCTCCATCCGCTTATTCAGCAGGAAACGCAGCGCCAGTTTCAGCAAGCGACCTCACCTTATCTGTTATGGGTTGTCCCTTTGCTGGTGGAAAATTCGCTGTATAAAAAAGCCGACCGCGTACTCGTGGTGGATGTCACGCCCGAAACCCAGCTCAGACGCACCATGCAGCGTGATGACGTCACACGTGAGCATGTTGAACAAATTCTTGCTGCCCAGGCAACGCGTGAAGCGCGGCTGGCCGTGGCAGACGATGTTATTGATAATAATGGCGCACCGGAAGCCATCGCCTCGGATGTCGCCCGCCTGCACGCGCTCTATTTGCAATGCGCGTCGCAGTTTGTCTCACAGGAAAAACCGTAATGCACACCCAGGTCCTTTTTGAACACCCTCTCAATGAGAAGATGCGTACATGGCTGCGCATTGAGTTTTTAATCCAACAGCTCTCCGTTAATTTACCCATTGCTGACCATGCCGGCGCTCTGCATTTTTTCCGCAATATCGGAGATTTACTGGATGTATTTGAACGCGGCGAAGTCCGTACCGAACTCCTCAAAGAACTGGAGCGACAGCAGCGTAAACTCCAGGCCTGGGTCGAAGTTCCCGGCGTCGATCAAAGCAGAATCGACTCTTTGCGCCAGCAGTTAAAAAGTGCAGGCAGCATTCTGATTTCTGCCCCGCGTATTGGACAGACGCTGCGCGAAGATCGTCTGATTGGTCTCGTACGTCAACGTTTAAGTATTCCTGGCGGGTGCTGCAGTTTCGATCTGCCGACTCTGCATATCTGGTTACACCTGGCGCAATCGTATCGTGACGCGCAGGTTGAAACCTGGCTTGCCAGCCTGAATCCGCTCAATCAAGCGCTGTCGCTGGTGCTGGATTTAATTCGCAACTCAGCGCCGTTTCGTAAGCAAACCAGCCTGAATGGTTTTTATCAGGACAACGGCGAAGATGCAGATCTGCTGCGCTTGCAGCTGCCGCTAGATTCGCAGCTTTATCCGCAAATTTCTGGTCATAAGAGCCGTTTTGCCATCCGCTTTATGCCGCTGGATAGCGAGAATGGTCAGGTGCCTGAGCGCCTCGATTTTGAACTGGCGTGCTGTTAAGGAGTCAACATGTCTGAACAAACCATCGTCAACTGCCCAACCTGTGGCAAGCCTGTAGTATGGGCTGAAGTCAGTCCGTTTCGCCCATTCTGCAGCAAGCGCTGCCAGTTAATCGATCTGGGAGAGTGGGCTGCAGAAGAGAAACGCATCCCAAGCTCAGGCGATCTGTCGGAAAGCGACGACTGGAGTGAGGAGCAGAAGTAATTGTGCTAATACGTAGGGCGGGCAAGCGTAGCACCCCCGCCATAATTTGCCGGATGGCGGTGTTGCCTTATCCGGCCTACGAACACCATTATCCAGTAATCAGCTTTTCAATGACCGGTGCATTCGCCGGCGGGAAATCTTCCGCATTCAGAGCATATTGCGCAATCCACTGCGCCGGTTGCCCCTCTTTTCCCCACGGCTCGCCTTCCCAGCTTTCAACCAGCCAGAACCACAGAGTGATATGCCTGTCCGGAAACTGATACTCCAACTTTTCGAACAATGAACTTTTAGTCGGCGTGATCCCTACTTCTTCCTGTAGTTCGCGAATCAGCGCCTGCTCCGGCGTTTCGCCCGCTTCAATTTTCCCGCCGGGGAACTCCAGCTTATTGGCCATGTGGGCATCAGCCGCACGCTGGGTGATAAAAATTTCATTGTGCTGATTACGAATAATCCCGACGGCGATCTGCAATATTTTCATTTTCATCGTCCATAAAAAAGGCGCAGAAGTCTGCGCCTTTTCAATAAGTTATTTTCTTAGCTCAGACGGCCATGACACTGTTTGTATTTCTTGCCGGAACCGCAAGGACACGGATCGTTACGACCCACTTTACGATCGCCGGTTTGTGCCGCCAGCTCTTCTGCCGCAGCAGAATCATCACCTTTATGGCTCAACTGCTGCATCTGCGCTAAACGCTCAGCTTCTTCGCGACGCTGCTGCTCCATCGCTTCCACTTCTTCAGGCATACGCACCTGAACTTTGCTCAGAGTGCTGATCACTTCGTACTTCAGTGATTCCAGCATTGATGCAAACATAGAGAAGGATTCACGCTTGTATTCCTGCTTCGGATCTTTTTGCGCATAACCACGCAGGTGAATACCCTGACGCAGGTAATCCATCGCAGCCAGGTGCTCTTTCCACAAAGAGTCGAGCGTTTGCAGCATCACGCCTTTTTCGAAGTGACGCATCATCTCCGCGCCCACAACTTCTTCTTTGCGCTGATAAACTTCTACTGCATTTGCCAGAATACGTTCGCGCAGCGTTTCTTCGTGCAGCTCAGGTTCTTTATCCAGCCACTCTGAAATCGGCATATCCAGATCGAAGTCGTTTTTCAGACGTTCCTGCAGACCCGGAATATCCCACATTTCTTCCAGAGACTGCGGCGGAATATAGGCATCAATCGTCGCTTTGAAGACGTCTTCGCGAATGCTGTTAATGGTTTCGCTAACGTCAGTTACGTCCAGCAGTTCGTTACGCTGGGTGTAGATAGCACGACGCTGGTCGTTGGCAACATCATCATATTCCAGCAACTGCTTACGAATATCGAAGTTGCGGCTTTCCACTTTACGCTGCGCGTTAGCAATTGCTTTGGTCACCCATGGGTGTTCAATGGCTTCACCAGGCTTCATACCCAGTTTACGCATCATGCCGGACACGCGGTCAGAGGCAAAAATACGCATCAGCGCATCTTCCATCGACAAATAGAAACGAGAAGAACCCGCATCCCCCTGACGACCCGAACGACCACGCAGCTGGTTATCGATACGACGAGATTCGTGACGCTCAGTACCGATAATATGCAAACCACCAGCAGCTAATACCGCGTCATGGCGAACCTGCCACTCGGCTTTGATCTGCTCGATTTGTTCCGGAGTTGGGTTTTCCAGCTCGGCAACTTCTGCCTGCCAGCTACCGCCCAGCACGATATCGGTACCACGACCCGCCATGTTAGTAGCGATTGTCACGGCAGACGGGTAACCCGCCTGTGCGACGATATCCGCTTCGCTGGCATGGAACTTGGCGTTCAGAACGTTATGTTTGATGCCTGCCTTGGTCAGCTCGTTAGAGACCACTTCAGATTTTTCAATGGAGATAGTACCCACCAGCACCGGCTGGCCATTTGCGGTACGCTCTTTAATATCTTCAATGATCGCCTGAATTTTTTCCGCTTCGGTCATGTACACCAGATCCGGTAAATCCTTACGGATCATCGGACGGTTAGTTGGTACAACTACGGTATCCAGCTTGTAGATGGAGCTAAATTCAAAGGCTTCGGTATCTGCTGTACCGGTCATACCGGCCAGTTTTTCGTACAAACGGAAGTAGTTCTGGAAGGTAATAGATGCCAGCGTCTGGTTCTCGTTCTGGATCTCTACGCCTTCTTTAGCTTCAACAGCCTGGTGCAGACCATCGGACCAGCGACGCCCCTGCATGGTACGGCCGGTGTGTTCATCAACGATGATAACTTCGCCGTCTTTCACGATGTAGTCAACATCGCGGGTAAACAGCACGTGCGCACGCAGTGCGGCAGTCACGTGGTGCATCAGCATAATGTTGCCTGGAGAGTACAGAGACTCGCCCTCATCCATAATGCCTTCGTTAACTAACAACTCTTCAATCAGTACCAGACCACGTTCGGTCAGGTTAACCTGGCGCGCTTTCTCATCAACAGAGAAGTGGCCTTCCCCCTGGAACGTGTCGGAATCTTCCTTCTCCTGACGGATCAGGTGTGGGATGATTTTGTTCACTTTTTTATACATTTCCGAGCTGTCTTCAGCCGGGCCGGAAATGATCAGCGGCGTACGCGCTTCATCGATCAGGATGGAGTCAACTTCATCGACCAGCGCATAGTGCAGTTTACGTTGAACACGTTCTTCCGGACTAAACGCCATGTTATCGCGCAGGTAGTCAAAGCCGTATTCGTTGTTGGTACCGTAAGTAATATCGGCGTTGTAGGCTTCACGCTTGGCTGGCGCTGGCAGGCCAGACATGTTGATACCAACGGTCATGCCGAGGAATTCAAACAGCGGGCGGTTATTTTCGGCATCACGCTGAGCCAGGTAGTCGTTCACGGTAACCACGTGTACGCCCTTCCCGCTTAATGCGTTCAGGTAGGCTGGCAGCGTCGCGGTCAGGGTTTTACCTTCACCAGTACGCATTTCCGCGATGCAGCGATCGTTAAGCACCATACCGCCCAGCAGCTGAACATCGAAGTGGCGCATACCGAACACGCGTTTACTCGCTTCACGCACCACTGCGAACGCTTCCGGGATCAGGCTCTCAACGCTGGCACCTTTTTCCAGACGGGCGCGGAATTCAGCGGTCTTTGCTTTCAGTTCATCATCGGAGAGTTTTTCCATCTCCGGTTCCATTGCGTTGATGACATTGACCACTTTACGCATACGACGCAGCGTACGCTCGTTACGGCTACCGAATACTTTGGTTAATAATTTGATTAGCATAATAAAATCTCAAACGCCCCGCGATGCGGAGTCAAAAATTATAAGTTGGAAGGTTCTTTTTTAGCTGAGGCGTTGAGGACCAGCGCGGATACCCTGCAGCTGGCTGATCCAGACCGGAACGCTAAACGCGGCCTGAGAAGTAAAGTGGGCGTATGTCACGCGACTTACTGTCGCGGGCGGAGTGCCTTCTTGCGTCAGCATCGCGCTGAGCGTATTCAGTAACGCAAGATGGTGTGCCTGGATTGGCAACGGCTCTTCGGCAACAGGCAACGCCTGAGGCGCCATGGCAAAAGAAAGATGGCGGATAACCGTACGAATGGCATGTTGATGCCAGTAATCGACGGTAAAATTTGGGCGGCGATTAGTCGCTTCCAGCAAAGCAAGCTGGCTAAAGTTAACTTTAGCGGATTGATCGTGATTGCTGGCGGTCGCCTTCGCGGGGGTATTGGGTTCAGCAGCATTACCGAGCGCGGGCAGGCCAAAACTCGCCGCGACCATCCCCAACAGGAGATGCGGCCAGAAGTACCGTCTGCCTAACTGTCGCCAACGCGTCAGTATTCCACTCACGTTTTTGCCACCTGATATACCCTGCGTTTGGGGTTACGAATGCAAAACATTTTTTTTGCGCACGAATCTTATCATTAAAGCGTACGCTCCACAGCAGTAATGACAACCGGCCATGGGTAAATATGCTCAAGAAAGCAGCGATCGCACACTATTTTAACCTAGTGGCAGGGAAATATTTGCGTTGGAAAAGGCTGCGTTAATGAGTACATAAAAAAACGACTGGCTCACCTGGCCGGAGAGAGTGCCAGATTTACCAGTCGAATTTATACGACAGCGTATGTCGTTATGCCAGTACGGTCGAAGGTGCTTTGAACGCCAGAGGCAGTTCTGCATCGTCCTGGAAGGTCACATATTCCCAGGCTTCCTGTTTTGCCAGGACCGCCTGCAACAGTTTGTTATTCAATGCATGACCGGATTTATACGCGGTGAATGCACCAATAATGTTGTGACCACACATGAACAAGTCACCAATCGCGTCGAGCATTTTGTGACGAACGAATTCGTCTTCAAAACGCAGACCGTCTTCGTTCAATACGCGATAATCGTCAACAACGATGGCACAATCGAAGCTGCCGCCCAAGGCCAGGCCACGGGACTGCAGATATTCGATATCACGCATGAAGCCGAAAGTACGCGCACGGCTAATCTGGCGCATGAACGCATCTGCAGAGAAGTTCATCGCGTAGCGCTGCGTGCTGGCATCAATCGCCGGATGGTTAAAGTCGATGGTAAAATCCAACGAGAAACCATTAAACGGTTTGAATTCAGCCCACTTATCGCCATCTTCGACACGAACAGTCTCTTTGATGCGAACAAATTTCTTCGCGCTGTTCAGTTCTTCAATACCCGCATCGAGCAGCAGGTATACGAACGGAGCAGCACTACCATCCATGATCGGGATTTCCGGGGCATTAACTTCAATAACAATGTTATCGATACCTAAGCCCGCCAGAGCAGCATTCAGGTGCTCTACGGTTGAAATCCGCACATCATGCTCATTGACCAGACACGTACAGAGCATGGTATCACGCACAGATTTGGCATCGGCCGGGAAATCTACCGGAGGATTCAAGTCGGTGCGACGATAGATGACCCCGGTGTTGGCCGGCGCAGGGCGTAGCGTCAGCGTGACTTTTTTGCCGGTATGTAAACCGACGCCAGTCGCCTGAACGATACGTTTAAGTGTCCTTTGTTTGATCATCGTATAATCTCGCCAAATTAACTATCCAACCGAAGTGTACTATACATTCGGCGGGCCAGTTTAGCACAAAGAGCGCAGATTCCCAAATTCCAGCTAATTCTTAATCAGCTTGCTTACGCAGGAATGCAGGGATATCCAGATAATCCGGCTCTTTAGTGGTTTGCGGCGTATTGTCGTTAACCACTTTCGCTACCGGCTTCTGTTCTTGCGTCAACGGCGCCATGCCATGTTGCTGGTAACGATCCATTACCGGCTGCTGTACCTGCTTGTTGGTTACCAGAGTGATTTCAGGACGCTTGTCCATACCAATTCCAGTCGCAACAACGGTCACACGCAGTTCGTCGTTCATATCCGGGTCCAGAGAGGTACCGATTACCACGGTCGCGTTATCCGATGCAAAGGCACGGATGGTGTTACCCACGGTTTCGAACTCATCCAGACGCAGGTCGAAGCCCGCAGTAATGTTGACCAGCACGCCGCGTGCGCCGGACAGATCGATGTCTTCCAGCAGCGGAGAAGAGATAGCCATTTCAGCCGCTTCTTCTGCACGGTCTTCACCGCTCGCCACGCCAGAACCCATCATCGCGTAGCCCATTTCGGACATCACGGTGCGCACGTCTGCAAAGTCGACGTTCATCAGGCCCGGACGAGTAATCAGTTCAGCGATACCCTGAACTGCACCTTTCAGTACGTCGTTCGCTGCGCCAAACGCATCCAGCAGGGAGATACCGCGGCCCAGTACTTTCAGCAGTTTGTCATTCGGAATAGTAATTAGAGAGTCCACATGTTTGGACAGCTCGGTGATACCCTGCTCCGCGAATGCCATACGCTTCTTGCCTTCAAAGTTGAAAGGCTTAGTCACGACAGCAACGGTCAGAATACCTAAATCTTTTGCTACTTCAGCAACCACTGGCGCTGCACCGGTACCGGTACCGCCGCCCATGCCTGCTGCGATAAACACCATGTCTGCCCCGTCAAGCGCTGCACGCAGAGCTTCACGATCTTCGTCTGCCGCATTACGGCCGACTTCCGGGTTCGCACCCGCGCCCAGACCTTTGGTGATGCCGCTACCAATCTGAATGGTCTGTCCAACCGCCGTTTTACGCAACGCCTGAGCGTCGGTATTCACCGCGAAGAATTCAACACCTTCGATGCGCTCACGCACCATGTGTTCAACGGCATTACCGCCACCGCCGCCGACGCCGATGACTTTAATCACCGCGTCATTGGTAAGTTCCATAGGTTCAAACATAGTTTCTCTCTCCGTTGTGCCTGTCGCCTGAGACCGTTAATGTGCGATGGTCTCTTTAAAAATTAAAACTCTTTTCGCAGCCAGCTATTGAGTCGTTTGATCCACGAGCCAACTGATGCCGTTACGCGTTTTTCTACTTCAGCCTCACCACTCAAATGGGATTCTTTTCCGTAGTGAAGCAGCCCCACTGCCGTTGAATAATACGGCTCCTGAGCATAATCCGTCAGACCAGTGATATTCAGCGGCGCGCCAATACGTACTTGCGTATGGAACACGCGCTGTGCGCAGGCCGCCAGACCTTCAATTTGCGCAGCACCACCGGTTAACACAATCCCCGCCGCCAGATGATGTTTCACACCCTGCTGGCGAAGCTGTTCTTGTAATTGCAAAATTTCTTCGTTGACCAGGTTGAGCAGCTCGGTATAACGCGGCTCAATGACTTCTGCCAGGGTCTGACGTTGCAGGCTGCGCGGTGGACGACCACCTACGCTTGGCACTTCAACGCTTTCGTCTTTACCCACGATGGACCCCAGCGCACAGCCATGGCGCACTTTAATGGCTTCAGCATCGCTCGGCGGCGTACCAAAGGCATACGCGATATCACTGGTCACTACATTCCCTGCATAAGGGATAACTTTAGTGTGGCGCAACGCCCCGCCAGTATAAACGGCGATGTCCATTGTACCACCACCAATATCCACCACGCAGACACCCAGCTCACGTTCATCTTCCGTCAACACGGAATAACTGGCTGCCAACCCGGCAAAAATCAGTTGGTCAACTTTCAGACCACAACGTTCAACAGCTTTGACAATGTTCTTCGCCATGTCGTTGTGGCAGGTAATAAGGTGGACTTTTGCCTGCATACGTACGCCGGAAAGACCTACCGGATTTTTAATGCCTTCCTGGTAGTCAATGGCGTATTCCTGCGGAATAACGTGCAGAACACGATGTTCATCGCGAACGCGTACGGATTTTGCCGTATGTACCACGTTTTCCACATCTTCCTGCGTCACTTCCTCTTCGGAAATGGGCACCATACCAATTTCATTTTGACAGCTAATATGTTTACCGGAAAGTGCCAGATACACCGAGGAAATCTGGCAATCTGCCATCAGTTCAGCCTGGTCAATGGCGCGCTGTACGCACTTCACCACTGACTCAAGGTCATTCACCCCGCCTTTATCCATACCTCGCGATGGGCAACTGCCCACGCCAATGATATTGACCATACCGTCGGGCAGAACTTCCCCTACTAAAGCGGCTACCTTCGCGGTGCCAATCTCCAGTCCAACTACCAGTTTTCTGTCCGTCGCCTTGATCATTGTTGTTCTGCCTGTGCCTGATTCTGTTGCTGATTAGATTCCTCAGGAGGCAAGGGAACCCAGCCTACTGCCGCTCCTGAGTCATAACGCAAATCAACGTAGCTAATCCGTTTGCCATCGGTTTGCGCCTGCTGCTGTAAAACCGGGTAGAGTTCCACAAAGCGAGCCAAACGTTTTATCGTATCGCCCCTGCCCAGATTGAGCTTAATATCGTTATTCAGCGTCAACTGCCAGGAACGACGAGCGGTCATCGCCGCTTCCTTCAGGGTGAATCTATCCTTAGCCAGCACCTGCCCCATATCACGGAACCCTTGCAACACTTCACTTGCGCTGCCTTCCGGTCCGTACAACATAGGTAATACCTGCTTATTGGCCCGACCGGTTGGGACGCTGAACGTATTGCCTTCGGCATCCACCATATGCTGGTCATTCCAACGCGCAATGGGCACATATTCAACCAGATGAATCTTCAATTCATCGGGCCATTGCTTTCTGACGCTCGCCTGTTTAATCCAGGGGAGACGTTCAATTTGACTCTGAATGATGTTCACATCCTGAGTCATAAAGGTTCCCGGAGCGCCCAGAGCCAGAATGGACTGACGAATATCGTCATTGCGCGTGTAATGCCGTTCGCCGGTTAACACCAGCTTTGACAATGGCAACCGCTGCGCATCTTCCATCCACCCCAACACTACCCAGCCGCTGACAAACACGGTGCACAGCACTGTCAGCAGGAACAGTATTCCTGCAAGACGCGTTCCATTATTGCGGCGTGAGGAGTTTACTTCTTCTTCATCACCGTTTCGCGTGTTCAGCGCAGCCTGCGACATATCAGTCCGCCAACTCCAGAATTCTTACCACCAACTGCGAGAAGCTCAGGCCAGCCTGACGTGCCGCCATCGGCACCAGGCTGTGGCTGGTCATACCCGGAGAGGTATTCGCTTCCAGCAGATAAAACTGGCCATCGCTGTCCAGCATGACGTCAATGCGACCCCAACCTTTACAGCCCAATGCGGTCCATGCTTTCAGGACTAATTCCTGCAAACGGGCCTCTTGTTCAGCTTCCAGACCTGCAGGGCAGAAATATTGTGTCTCATCAGAGAGATACTTCGCCTCATAATCATAGAAGGTTCCCGCGGGTTGGATACGTATTGACGGTAAAATTTCTTCACCAAGTATCGCAACTGTAAATTCCGGGCCACTGAGCCATTTTTCGATCAGTACTTCTTCATCATGCTGAAAAGCCAATGCTAATGCACCCTGCAAAGCATTTTCTTCTTCAACTTTTGACATCCCTACGCTGGAGCCTTCACGGCTTGGCTTCACAATCAGCGGCAAACCTAACGCAGAGATTTTTGTAACCGCTTCATCGCTAAGACCTTTTTCGAACTCAGAGCGGGTCAATGCAACCCAGGGCGCGACGGGTAAACCTGCGCCCTGCCACAGCAGCTTACTACGCAGTTTGTCCATCGAAATTGCGGACGCCATGACGCCGCTGCCGGTATATGGCAGGCCAATTTGCTCCAGCATGCCCTGCAACGTGCCATCTTCCCCGCCACGACCGTGCAGCGCAATAAACACCTTCTGAAAACCCATAGATTTCAGAAGAGTGACATCAATATCTTTAGGGTCAACCGGATGGGCATCGACACCACCTTCGCGTAACCCTGCCAGTACGGCCGCGCCGGAATTCAGCGAAACTTCACGCTCTGCGGAGGTTCCTCCTAACAGGACCGCGATTTTATCAGCCATGTTGTTCTTCCTCCGGGTTTTGCGGCTTCAGTTTGATTTCAGCTAAGGAACGCGCGATTTTGCCGATATTTCCAGCGCCCTGCACCAAAATCAGATCATTGCCGGTTAATACCGGCGCCAGCATGTCTGCCACCTGAGCCGGATCGGATACCAGAATCGGGTCGATCTTACCGCGACCACGGATCGTACGGCACAGCGAACGGCTGTCAGCCCCCGGAATCGCGGCTTCACCCGCGGCGTATACATCCAGCATCAACAGCGCATCGACCTGAGTCAGCACGTTGGCAAAGTCGTCATACAGATCGCGTGTACGCGTAAAGCGGTGCGGCTGGAACAGCATTACCAGATTTTTGTCCGGCCAGCCCGCGCGTGCAGCTTTAATCGTGGCATCCACTTCCGTTGGATGATGGCCATAATCATCAACCAGCATCGCCGTCCCGACTTTACCGTTTACCGGCTCAAGCGGGAATTCGCCGAGGAAGTCAAAACGGCGTCCGGTGCCCTGGAAACTTTCCAGCGCGCGCAGAATTGCGTCGTCTTCAATGCCTTCTTCTGTTGCAACTGCCACCGCCGCCGCCGCGTTCAGCGCATTGTGGCGGCCCGGTGCGTTCAATGTCACACGTAAATCGGCCATCCCCAGACGCAGCAGCGTGAAGTGCCCTTGTGGACCAATCTGCTGGTAATCTTCAACGCGCACATCAGCATCATCGCTGAAACCATAGGTTGTGGTTTGACGACCGACCCGCGGCAACAACTCGCGGATCACCGGATCGTCAACGCACATCACCGCACGACCATAAAACGGTAAGTTATGCAGGAAATTAATAAACGTCTGCTTTAAATTTTCGAAGTCGCCATGGTAGGTATCCATATGATCGGCTTCGATATTGGTAACAATCGCCACCATCGGCTGCAAATGTAGGAACGACGCATCGCTCTCATCTGCCTCCGCAATTAAATAACGGCTATGACCCAGACGCGCATGGACGCCTGCAGCCTTCACCAGACCGCCGTTGACAAACGTCGGATCCAGCCCCGCTTCCGCGTAGATACTGGAGACCATCGCTGTGGTCGTGGTTTTACCGTGCGTCCCGGCAATGGCGATACCGTGACGAAAACGCATTAATTCAGCCAACATTTCAGCACGACGGATCACCGGAATACGTGCTTCATGCGCCGCAACAATTTCCGGGTTATCCGCAGAAATGGCGCTGGATACCACCACCACGCTCGCATCACGCACGTTTTCCGGGCGATGGTTGAAGAAAATCGTGGCGCCCAGATTCGTCAACTGCTGAGTCACCGGATTCGGCGCCAGGTCAGAGCCGCTGATCTGATAACCTTCGTTGGCCAAAACTTCGGCAATACCGCCCATACCAGCACCACCGATGCCGACAAAGTGAATGTGCCGAACGCGACGCATTTCGGGCACTATGGAACGCAGTTTTGCCAGTTGTTGTGTATTCATTCTTTAGCCATTAACTTCTTAGTTCATGCGATGCAAAAGGCATCACCACAATTACGCCCGGGCAGACCGGCTCACTTCATTAGCAACACGCTCTGTGGCATCCGGTATGGATGCGGCGCGCGCACGTTCTGCCATGGTTAATAAGGTTTCTCGCGACCACCCGGAAAGGGTGTTAGCGACGGCATCCACAGTAAACTGCGGCTGCTCAAGAATTTTGGCGGCGCCCGCTTTCTCTAGCGGCAGCGCATTCCAGTACTGCTGTCGGTCTTTGTGCTGGAAAGGCACAAACAGCGCAGGCAAACCTGCGGCAGCAATTTCACTTACCGTCAGCGCACCTGAGCGACAAACTACGACATCCGCCCACGCGTAGGCGGCTGCCATATCATCAATAAACTCAGTGACCTTGTGCTGCGGTTGTCCCGCGTCAGCATATGCCTGTTCAACGGTTTGCTGCGCACCTTTGCCGCTCTGATGCCAAATAGTCACCGCGTCACCAAGCTCTGCGGCAACCTGCGGCATCGTCTGGTTCAATACGCGTGCTCCCTGAGACCCCCCGACGACCAGCACGCGAACCGGGCCTTCACGCCCTGCCAGACGTACTTCGGGCGACGGCAGCGCCAGAACGTCGGTGCGTACCGGGTTACCCACCACTTCCGCATTCGGAAAAGCGCCAGGAAAAGCCTGCATCACCGTAGTGGCAATTTTCGCCAGACACTTGTTGGTTAATCCCGCAATGCCATTCTGCTCATGCAGTACAACCGGAATGCCTAATGACCAGGCTGCCAGACCGCCAGGGCCGGACACGTAGCCGCCCATACCCAGCACCACATCAGGCTTAAACTGCTTCATGATGGCGCGCGCCTGGCGCCAGGCATTAAAAATACGCACGGGGGCGGCAAGCAGCGCGTTGACACCTTTGCCACGCAAACCGGAGATGCGAATAAAGTCAATTTCAATGCCATGCTTCGGCACTAAGTCCGCTTCCATACGATCGGCGGTGCCCAGCCAACGAACTTGCCAGCCCTGAGCCATTAAATGATGCGCGACCGCCAGCCCCGGGAACACATGCCCGCCGGTACCGCCTGCCATCACCATTAACCGCTTCGGTTGACCACTCATCGTGCACCTCGTGTAAACGCCTGGGCTTTTTCCAGACGCGTTTCATAATCAATACGTAACAAAAACATGATGGCCGTCGACATAATCAACAAACTGGAACCACCATAACTGATCAGCGGTAACGTCAGACCTTTGGTTGGCAGCATACCAGCTGCCGCACCTACGTTTACCAGCGCCTGGAAGCTAAACCAAATCCCGATGGAGCAGGCTAAAAAGCCTGAAAAACGGTGGTCAATTTCCAGCGCTTTGCGGCCAATCGACATCGCGCGAAAAGCGACGAAGAATACCATTAAAAGTGCCAATACCACACCGATATAACCCAGCTCTTCCCCAATGATGGCGAAGATGAAGTCGGTGTGCGCTTCCGGTAAATACTCCAGTTTTTGCACCGAATTACCTAACCCCTGCCCCCAAATCTCACCGCGACCAAAAGCCATCAGCGATTGCGTTAACTGGTAGCCGCTGCCAAACGGATCTTCCCATGGGTTCCAGAAGGAGGTTACGCGGCGAATACGATATGGTTCGGCAAGGATCAGCAGCACTACCGCCGAAATCCCCATACCGATAATGGCAATGAACTGCCACAGTTTCGCTCCAGCGAGAAACAGCATCGCCAGCGTCGTGACAAACAGCACCACTACCGTACCAAGGTCAGGCTGCGCCAGCAGCAAGATTGCCAGCACCAGAATCACACCCATCGGTTTTAAGAAGCCGCGCAGGTTGTTACGCACTTCATCGACTTTACGCACCAGGTAGTTGGCGAGATAACAGAACAGCGACAGCTTGGTGAATTCCGCAGGCTGAATACGCAGTGGACCCAACGCGATCCAGCGCGATGCCCCGTTAACGGAGCTCCCCACCACCAGAACGATCAACAACATGATGATCGAGGCGATCAGCATCGTCGTGCTGTACTTTTGCCAGAACTCCATCGGCAGACGTAGCGTCACCATCGCCAGACAGAACGCGAGGAAGATATACAGCGCGTCACGTTTAGCGAACAGGAAGGGATCGCCTGCCAGGCGTTGCCCTACGGGCATCGATGCCGATGTCACCATCACAAAACCGATCGCTGCCAGACCAAAAGTCAGCCACAGCAGCATGCGGTCATACATGATCAGGCTGTCCGCGTCTTTATCACGCGAAGCCATCACCCAGCCTTTAAGTGCCGCGAAGATCCACGCCAGGACACCCAGTCCCGGTACGCGCGGCATTTTCAGACGAGGGAGAGAGAAGCGCATCAACCCAACTCCTTCGCCAAACGGGTAAAGACGTCACCACGTTGCTCAAAGTTCTTGAACTGGTCAAGGCTGGCACAGGCTGGCGACAGCAGCACCATATCACCCGACTTCACACGCGGTGCGAGCAGACGCATTGCCTGCTCCATGGTTTCAGTGTGTTCCGCAACCTCAGGACGCAGAGCGGCAAGCTGTGCGCCATCGCGACCAAAGCAGTACAGACGAATGTTGTCGCCAGTCAGGTAACGTTGCAGCGGCATAAAGTCGGCGGATTTCCCGTCACCGCCCAGCAGCAGGTGCAGCGTACCCTCAACGTGCAGACCATTCAGTGCCGCTTCGGTGCTGCCGACGTTGGTGGCTTTTGAATCGTTGATCCAACGCACACCGTTATGATTCAGTACCAACTGGAAACGATGCGCCAGACCGGTAAAGGTAGTCAGCGCTTTCAGGCTGGACGCCCGCGGCAGACCCGCAGCATCCGCCAGCGCCAGCGCCGCCAGGGCGTTGGTATAGTTATGCTGGCCGGTAAGCGTCATCTCTTTCACGTTCAGGACTTTTTCACCCTTCACCCGCAGCCAGGTTTCACCCTGCTGACGATTGAGATGATAGTCACCCATGTTGATGCCAAAGCTCACGCAGCGCTCATCCGCCCCGCGAATCGGCATGGTCAGCGCATCATCAGCATTGACCACACACACTTTCGCATTCTCATAGACACGCAGTTTGGCCGCACGGTACTGCTGCAAGCCAAACGGATATCTATCCATATGATCTTCGGTGACGTTCAAAATGGTGGCGGCTACGGCCTGTAAGCTGGAGGTTGTCTCCAGCTGGAAGCTCGACAGCTCCAGTACATACAGCTCGCGTTCGTCATCCAGCAGCATCAGCGCAGGCAGGCCAATATTACCGCCAACGCCCACGTTCACACCGGCCGCTTTCGCCATCTCGCCGACCAGCGTAGTGACGGTACTTTTCCCGTTGGACCCGGTGATCGCGACGATCGGCGCCTGTGCTTCGCGACAGAACAGCTCGATGTCACCGACAATTTCGATCCCTGCATCAGCGGCGGCGCTCAGCGAAGGATGCGCCAGGGCAATACCAGGGCTGGCGACGATGAGATCGGCGGCCAGCAGCCAGTCATCATTCAGGCTGCCAACATGACGCTCAACTGCTTCCGGTAATTTATCCAGACCAGGCGGCGTCGCACGGGTATCCATCACGCGCGGCGTCACGCCACGCGCCAGAAAGAAATCCACGCAGGACAGCCCGGTCAATCCGAGACCGATAATGACGACTTTTTTACCTTGGTAATCAGCCATGATTAACGTACCTTCAGCGTTGCCAGGCCAATCAGCACCAGCATCAGCGAAATAATCCAGAAGCGCACAATGACGCGCGGTTCCGGCCAGCCCTTCAGTTCATAGTGGTGGTGAATCGGCGCCATACGGAAGATGCGCTGTCCGCGCAGCTTAAAGGAGCCAACCTGCAGAATGACCGACAGCGTTTCTACAACAAATACGCCGCCCATGATTACCAGCAGGAACTCTTGACGCAGCAGCACGGCAATAATGCCCAGCGCGCCACCCAGCGCCAGCGAACCTACGTCACCCATAAAGACCTGCGCCGGATAGGTGTTAAACCACAGGAAACCTAATCCCGCGCCGACAATCGCCGTACAGACGATCACCAGTTCGCCTGCATGGCGTAAATAGGGAATGTGCAGATAGTTGGCAAAGTTCATGTTACCGGTAGCCCATGCCACCAGCGCAAAACCCGCTGCTACGAACACGGTCGGCATAATCGCCAGGCCATCCAGACCATCGGTGAGGTTTACCGCATTGCCCGTACCCACAATCACGAAGTACGCTAGCAGAACATAGAACAGACCCAGTTGCGGCATCACGTCTTTAAAGAACGGCACCACCAGCTCGGTAGCTGGGGTGTCTTTACCGGCGAGGTACAGCGCAAAGGCTACACCCAGCGCAATCACCGACATCCAGAAGTACTTCCAGCGGGCAATCAGGCCCTTGGTATCTTTGCGCACCACTTTGCGGTAGTCATCGACAAAACCGATAATGCCGTAGCCAATCAATACCACCAGCACGCACCATACGTACGGGTTCGACGGATATGCCCACAGCAGTACGGAGATAACTATCGCGGTGAGGATCATGATCCCACCCATGGTTGGCGTACCGCGTTTACTGAAGTGCGATTCCGGACCATCGTTACGTACGACCTGTCCAAAGGACATTTTTTGTAAGCGGGCAATCATGCGCGGGCCCATCCACAAAGAGATGAACAGCGCGGTCAGCAGGCTGACGATGGCGCGAAACGTCAGATAGGAAAAGACGTTAAAGCCGGAATAATATTTGACCAAATGTTCGGCCAGCCAAACTAACATGTCCCATTCTCCTGTAATGCGCGTACTACCTCTTCCATGGCGGCACTACGTGAACCCTTCACTAAAATCGTCATGACCTGATGTTCTGCAATCAATGCTTTAAGATGCGCGGCCAGCGCACTTTTATCCGCAAAATGTTCGCCAACGCCACTGGCGTCGCTAATTGCCTGACTCAGTTTTCCCGTACTCAATACACGGTCGATGCCTGCGGCTTTCGCAGCAACCCCCACCTGTACATGGCATGCTTCGCTTTCTGCGCCAAGCTCTGCCATATCGCCAACGACCAGTACGCGATAGCCCGGCATTTCAGACAGCACCTGCACCGCTGCGGTCATCGAACCGACGTTCGCGTTATAGGAGTCGTCCAGCAGCAGCTGATTTTCCGCGAGTTGAATCGGGAACAGACGCCCCGGTACCGCTTGCAGATCCTTCAACCCCGCTTTGATCGCCTCGTGCGTCGCGCCTACCGCCATAGAGAGCGCCGCCGCCGCAAGGGCGTTAGCGATATTATGGCGACCCGGTAACGGCAGCAGGACATCAATGCTTCCGGTCGGCGTTTGCAGAGAAAATTCCGTGCCATGCGAGGTCACATGAACGTTGGTCGCCGAAAAGTCGCTATTGGCTGCATTCGGGGAGAAACGCCAGACTTTGCGATCGCCGATGATGCTTTGCCAGTTCAGCCAGTCGTTGTTGTCGGCATTCATAATGGCGATACCGTTCGCTGACAGACCGGTAAAAATCTCACCTTTTGCCTTCGCAACGCCCGCCAGAGAGCCGAAGCCTTCCAGGTGCGCGGCGGCCAGGTTGTTCACCAGCGCCGCTTCCGGACGCGTCAGGCCGACGGTCCAGGCGATTTCGCCCTGATGGTTGGCACCGAGCTCAATCACGGCATAGTCGTAATCGTTGTTTAAGCGCAGCAGCGTCATCGGTACACCGATGTCGTTATTCAGGTTGCCCGCGGTATATAGGGTGTTACCACACTGGCTCAGAATGGCAGCCGTCATCTCTTTGACGGACGTTTTACCGGATGAGCCGGTCAGCGCGACAACGCGCGCCGGAACCTGGGCGCGAACCCACGCAGCCAGTTCACCAAACGCCAGACGCGTATCGTTAACAATCAGCTGCGGCAGGTTGGTGTCCAACGGGCGGCTGACCAACAGCGCACCGGCCCCGCTCTCTTGCGCTTTGTCTGCAAAATCATGGGCATCAAAGCGTTCGCCTTTCAGTGCCACAAACAGGCAGCCCGGCGTCACTTTACGCGTATCGGTTGTTACGGCATCAAGGGTCAGATCGGCCCCTTTCAATTCGCCACGGAGGATCTCCGCCAGTTGGCTGAGCGTTACGCTAATCATGCGATAACCCCCAGCAGACGCGCTGCCGTGACGCGGTCAGAATAATCGAGGCGCTGTGAACCAACGATCTGGTAGTCTTCATGACCTTTACCGGCCACCAGCACCACATCATTTTCTTTCGCCTGCATAATGGCGTTTGTCACCGCTTCTGCGCGACCTTCCATCACCTTCGCCTGTCCGGCATCCAGCATCCCCGCCAGAATGTCGTTAATAATGGCGCGCGGCTCTTCGGTACGCGGGTTGTCATCGGTCACCACAACAACATCGGCAAACTGCTCGGCAATTGCGCCCATCAACGGACGTTTGCCTTTATCGCGATCGCCGCCGCAGCCAAAGACGCACCACAGTTTGCCAGTACAGTGCAAACGTGCCGCCTGTAGCGCTTTTTCCAGCGCATCTGGCGTATGGGCGTAATCAACAACCACGGTGGTTTTACCCGGCGCGCTGAACACTTCCATACGCCCGCAAACCGGCTGCAATTGTGTCGCCGTTTTCAGTAAATCAGCTAACGGATAGCCCAGTGCCAGCAGCGTTGCCAGCGCCAGCAGCAGATTGCTGACGTTAAACGCCCCCATCAGGCGGCTTTCAATTTCGCCGTCGCCCCATGAGGAGGTAAAACGAATCGTTGCCCCGCTGTCGTGATACTTCACGTCAACCGCTTTTAACCAACGACCGTGACAGTTCGGGTTGATGTGGTCTTCCATCGAAACGGCAACCGCATCCGGGAGTTTCGCCAGCCAGCGACGACCGACTTCATCATCCGCATTGACGATGGCCTGACCGCAATGGTGCGTGGAATACAGCAGCCATTTCGCGGCTTCGTAATGTTCCATGTCGCCGTGGTAGTCGAGATGGTCACGGCTTAAGTTAGTAAATACTGATGCGGCAAACTTCAGCGCCGCCACGCGATGCTGAACCAGACCGTGTGAAGAGACTTCCATCGCGCCAACCGTTGCGCCCTGCGCAACCAGCCCCGCCAGCACATGCTGGACATCAACGGCTGAACCGGTGGTATTTTCCGTCGGGATCACTTTGCCCAGCAGGCCATTGCCTACTGTTCCCATCACCGCGCTGGTTTCGCCAAGCAGTTGGCTCCACTGTGCCAGCAGTTGGGTGGTGGTGGTTTTACCGTTAGTCCCGGTCACACCGACCAGACGCATTTTCTCAGAAGGCTCGTGGTAAAAACGGCCTGCCAGTGCAGATAAACGTTCGTTAAGCTGACTAAGATAGATGACCGGAACGCCGTGCATTTCACGGATTTCACCATCAGTAGCTTCATCTTTCGCTTCTGCAATAATGGCAGCCACACCTTGCGCTATCGCCTGCGGGATATACCGACGCCCGTCCGCCTGATGACCTAATACTGCGACAAAGAGATCGCCCGATGCAGCCACACGGCTGTCAAGCGTCATCTCCCGCAGTGCTCGCTCCGGTGCACCCGGCACCCATGGAGCAAGAAGGTCGCGCAAATTACGATCTGCCACCTGTTGCCTCGCCTTGATTATTCACAAATTCATTTTTATCGCCCGTTGTCAGCGCATCCGGCTCGATGTTCATGGTACGCAATACGCCGCCCATGATGGCACCAAAGACCGGCGCGGAAACGGCGCCACCGTAGTATTTACCCGCCTGCGGATCGTTGATAACAACAACCAGCGCGAAGCGCGGCTGACTCGCAGGCGCAACACCTGCGGTATAAGCAATGTATTTGTTGATGTAGCGGCCATCCGGCCCTACTTTTTTCGCCGTACCGGTTTTAATGGCGATGCGATAGCCTTTAATCGCCGCCTTCACGCCGCCGCCACCGGGCAGCGCCACGCTTTCCATCATGTGCACCACGGTGCGTACGGTCGCTTCCGGGAAGATACGCTCGCCCGGAACTGGAGGGTCAACTTTGGTAATCGACAGTGGACGATAAACGCCGTAACTGCCGATCGTTGCATAGACTCGCGCTAACTGTAACGGCGTTACCATTAGCCCGTAGCCGAAAGAGAAGGTGGCCCTCTCTATGTCAGACCACCGTTGTTTTTGAGGATATAAGCCACTGCGTTCTCCGACCAACCCCAAATTGGTCGCTTTTCCCAGCCCAAAACGTGAGTAAGTATCTACTAACGCTGAGGACGGCATCGCTAACGCCAGCTTGGAAACACCGACGTTACTCGACTTCTGCAAAACCCCGGTGAGGGTTAATTCGCTATAACGTGCCACGTCTTTGATTTCGTGACCATTAATTCGGTAAGGGATAGTGTTGAGGACCGTATTTTCGCGTACCACACCGCGCTGCAGCGCGGTCATCACCACCATCGGTTTAACGGTAGAACCCGGTTCAAACACGTCGGTAATGGTGCGGTTACGCATCGCGTCTTTTGGCGTACCAGTGAGATTGTTCGGGTTGTAGGACGGACTGTTGGCCATTGCCAGCACTTCACCAGTGTTCACATCCACCAGTACCGCACTGCCTGACTCCGCCTTGTTGAACGCCACGGCGTTATTCAGTTCACGGTAGACCAGTGCCTGTAAACGCTCATCAATGCTCAACGCGAGGTTATGCGCCGCCTGGCTGTCGGTAGAGGAGATATCTTCAATGACGCGGCCATACCGGTCTTTACGTACAATACGCTCGCCCGGTTGTCCGGTGAGCCACTTGTCGAAGCTCTTCTCAACGCCTTCAATGCCCTGGCTGTCGACGTTCGTAAATCCGATGAGGTGAGCAGTCACTTCCCCGGAAGGGTAGTAACGGCGGGATTCTTCGCGCAGATGGATACCTGGCAGCTTCAGTTTTTTGATGTAATCAGCCATGTCAGGGTTTACCTGACGCGCCAGATAGATAAAGCGCCCTTTCGGATTCGCGTTAATGCGGGAAGCCAGTTGATCGAGCGGGAGATTCAGCGCGGTTGACAGCGCTCTCCAGCGTTCGCCAACGCTCACTCCGCCGGCATCATGTACTTCTTTCGGGTCGGCCCATATAGCTTTAACCGGAACACTCACCGCCAGCGGACGACCAGAGCGGTCGGTAATCATTCCGCGCGATGTAGACACTTCCTGGACGCGTAGAGAGCGCATATCACCCTGACGCACCAGCATGTCCGGCGCGATGATTTGCAGCCAGGCAACGCGACCCAGCAGAAAACCCAGTGCCAGCAAAATACAGCCGCACAGTAACGCAAAACGCCAACTGATAAAGTTGGCTTGTTCTTCCTGGCGTTTTGGTTTGTGCGTTTTTGCCGCTGCTTTCATGCGTCGCGTTTATCCTTATTTTTGTACTACGATATTTTCTTGTGAGGGATCGACATGCTGCATTTGCAGCTTTTCCGTTGCGATCCGTTCAACACGGCTATGGTCGCCGAGCGCGTTCTCCTCAAGGATCAAGTTACGCCATTCGATATCCAGCGCATCTCGCTCCAGGACCAGCTGCTCACGCTGCGCAGTCAGTAACCGCGTATGGTGCGCTGTTGTCACGACGGTAACCGCCGTCAAAATAATGCAAATGAACAGGCAGAGTGGCAGCTTCCCAAACCGCAAAAGATCGTCACCGATCACGCCAGGCAAGGCATGGCGCTCGTTGCTTCCTATCGATCCTTTAACTTTGCTGAGGGCTTCTGTCACTCTGCTGATCATGCGTTCGTCCTCTCTGCAATACGCAGAACTGAACTACGGGCACGAGGATTCTCAGCGACCTCTTCTTCACCCGGCATCATCTTGCCTAGTGCTCTTAACTCACGGCCGCCCAGTTTTTTGATCTGCGCTTCGGTCATCGGTATTCCAGCCGGTACCTGAGGACCACGGCTTTGTTCACGCATAAAGCGTTTCACAATGCGGTCTTCAAGCGAATGGAAACTGATGATCGAAAGGCGACCACCTGGAGCCAGCACGCTGAGCGAGCTTTTTAGCGCCTGCTCTATCTCCTCCAGTTCACTGTTCACCCAAATGCGCACCGCCTGGAAGGTACGGGTCGCGGGATGTTTGAATTTGTCCTTCACCGGCATTGCCGCCGCAATAACTTCCGCCAGTTCTTTGGTGCGGGTCATCGGTTCGATGCGGTTACGCTCCACGATGGCGCGCGCAATGCGTTTGCCGAAGCGCTCTTCGCCAAAGGTTTTAATCACCCAGGCAATGTCTGCTTCATCGGCGGTTTGCAGCCATTCGGCCGCTGACTGACCGCGTGTTGGGTCCATACGCATATCTAACGGACCGTCACGCATAAACGAAAAACCGCGCTCTGCGTCATCGAGCTGCGGTGAAGAAACGCCCAGATCGAGAAGAATCCCGTCGATCTTACCGGTCAGTCCACGCTCAGCGACATAGTCAGCCAGCGCAGAGAAAGGTCCATGTACGATGGAGAAGCGAGGATCGGTAATCGTTTTAGCAACGGCAATAGCCTGCGGATCGCGATCGATTGCCAGTAAACGCCCCTCTTCGCCAAGCTGGGAGAGGATCAGACGTGAGTGACCACCGCGACCAAATGTCCCGTCAATGTAGATGCCGTCTGGACGAATATTCAGGCCGTTTACGGCTTCATCCAGCAACACCGTTGTATGTTTATAATTTTCCGTCATTTTATAGAGACAAATCCTGCAATCGTTCCGACAACGCGCCAGTAACAGACTGCTCAGCGTCGATATCTTCCTTGACCTGTTGATACCAGGTCGTTTCATCCCACAGCTCAAACTTATTGAACTGCCCAACCAGCATCACTTCTTTCGTTAGCCCTGCGTGTTGCCGCAGAATAGGCGCTATCAGTAATCGACCAGCGTTATCCATCTGACATTCGCTGGCATGACCCAACAATAAGCGCTGTACGCGACGCTCAACTGGATTCATGCTCGACAGACGCGATAGCTTCTGCTCGATTATTTCCCATTCAGGCAGGGGGTACAGCAGCAGGCACGGGTGATGGATGTCAATGGTGCAAACCATTTGACCGGTAGCGCTCTCAAGCAGTTGATCCCGATAACGGGTAGGCACGGATAAGCGCCCTTTACTGTCGAGATTAACTAACGTTGCTCCCCGGAACATGCCAGTCTCACCCCCGATTACCACTTTATCCCACAAATTCCCACTTAAAGGAGTTTACGGAGCGGAGGAAAACCTTGTCAAGCAAGTCGCGGCGCTTAGCGGAGCAAAAAACCCATTGTTTACGGCTAATATCAGCGTTGAACAAAATCCGTACAGCAAACGAAGCAAATTAACGTCATGAATATTTGTAAGAAAAAAATCCAACAACTCATCATTGTTTAAAACAACTGAATATCATCAGAAGAAAATATAAAGTGTCAGTTTGCGACGCGAGCGGCATTTTAGGACAATATGCAGCGAGTTAACAGTACCAGTTAATCGGTCTGTACGCCGCGCAGGACCAAGGTAAGCACCAGATGGCCGCAATACGAGAGCAAAGTGTTTGTTAATTCGGCAAATCCACACATGCATGTAACAAAATAATACAACCGTAACGCGTCGTTACGTATCAATAACCCAAAAATGGATAGTTGCATTTTTAATTCGGGGTATTTCAAGAATACATTTCAGATAATTCTAAAGAATATTCTTAAATATAATGCGGTTATTTCTGAGAATAGAAAAACTGAAGACGTCAGAGGCTTATCCCGCCGACGTCATCAATTGAGGGAACTTAGTTACGGCTGAGAATACCGCGACGGTACAGATTACGCCGTATACGCGTTAAACCTGGTTTTGGTTTACGCGGTTCGTCCAGACTTGCCAGTACAATCTCCAGCACGCGTTCCGCGACATCACGATGGCGCTGTGCCACTGCCAGTACAGGGCACTGCAGGAAGTCGAGCAGTTCGTGATCGCCAAAAGTCGCAATCGCTAAATCAGACGGCAACTGCCCATCACGACGCAGGGTCACATCCATCACCCCCTGCAACAGGGCAAACGACGTGGTAAACAGCGCCTGAGGCATTGGGTGCGTTTCCAGCCATTTATCAAACAGCTGCGCGGCCGCTTCCCGCTCATAGCTGTTGGCGTACAGGAAATGGACTTCACGCGGATCGTCCTTCCACGCGGTACGAAAACCCTGTTCGCGCAGGAAACTGACGGATAATTCAGGAAGCGCGCCCAGATAGAGCACGGTTTCAGCAGGGAATTTACGCAGTTCCTCCGCCAACATTTCCGCATCATCCTGATCTGCACCCACTACGCTGGTAAAATGTTCGCGATCCAGTGCACGATCCAGCGCCACAATCGGGAATGAACTGTTTGCCCAGCGTTGGTAGAACGGATGTTCAGGCGGCAAGGAAGTCGACACAATAATGGCATCGACCTGGCGCTGTAAAAGATGCTCAATACAGCGCATTTCGTTATCTGGCTGATCTTCAGAGCAGGCAATCAACAGCTGATACCCACGTTGACGCGCCTGGCGCTCCAGATAGTTTGCGATCCGGGTATAGCTCGTGTTCTCAAGATCCGGGATCACCAGCCCGATAGAACGTGTGCGTCCAGCACGCAGCCCGGCCGCCACGGCATTCGGGTGGTAATTATGCTCGCGCACCACCGCCATGACTTTTTCAACCGTTTTGTCGCTTACGCGATATTGCTTTGCTTTGCCATTAATAACGTAGCTTGCAGTCGTTCGCGAAACGCCGGCCAACCGAGCGATTTCATCCAGTTTCACAATTGCCCCTTGCGTAAAATGTACAAACCATAACCTTTGTGATGGCATGGGTTAAATTTATTAACATCTAAGCGCAGAATAATGACTCCGGCAACCGCTTTTGTCTCTGGTTACCGCTGATTTCGCAAAAAAAAGCCCAACCTGAGTCGTTGGGCTTGCGAATTAAGAACCCGATCATGATTAACGCATGATTTTATCGCCGCGGGAAAGCCCCACCACGCCGGAGCGAGCAACTTCCACAATTTTAGCGACTTCACGCAGCGTTGCCAGAAACGCATCCAACTTATCGCTGGTGCCCGCCAGTTGTACGGTGTAGATAGACGGCGTGACATCGATGATTTGCCCGCGGAAAATTTCCGTGTTGCGTTTCACTTCTTCCCGGCCATAACCGCTGGCCTGGATTTTCACCAGCATGATTTCTCGTTCAACGTGAGCGCCCTGCCCCAGCTCGCTAACGCGCAGAACATCCACCAGTTTGTGGAGCTGCTTTTCGATCTGCTCAAGGACTTTCTCATCCCCTACCGTCTGAATCGTCATCCGCGATAAGGTCGGATCGTCGGTCGGCGCGACGGTCAGGCTTTCAATGTTGTAACCACGCTGGGCGAAGAGGCCAATAACACGCGATAATGCACCTGACTCGTTTTCAAGCAATACTGATAATATCCGGCGCATAATCAGGTCCTCTCCGTTTTGCTTAACCACATTTCATCCATCCCACCCCCACGAATCTGCATCGGGTAGACATGTTCACTACCGTCGACGGTGACATCGACAAACACCAGACGATGGTTACGCACATGTTCCAGCGCTTCGCCCAACTTGCTCTCAAGTTCTTCAGGCCGATTAATCTGGATACCGATATGTCCATAAGCCTCAGCAAGGCGCACGAAATCGGGCAGCGACTGCATGTAAGACTGTGAGTGACGCCCGGAGTAGATCATGTCCTGCCACTGTTTGACCATGCCGAGATAACGGTTGTTAAGGTTGAGTACCAGCACCGGCAGTTCATATTGCAGCGCCGTCGACAGCTCCTGGATATTCATCTGAATGCTGCCATCCCCGGTGACGCACACTACCGTTTCATCCGGCAAAGCCATTTTCACCCCTAACGCCGCAGGTAAACCGAATCCCATAGTGCCGAGGCCGCCTGAGTTAATCCAGCGACGCGGTTTATCGAACGGATAGTAAAGTGCGGCAAACATCTGGTGCTGGCCAACGTCAGAAGTCACATACGCCTCCCCTTTCGTCAGACGCCAGATGGTTTCAATCACCGCCTGCGGCTTAATACTTTCGCTTTGCGTGTCGTATTTCAGACACTGACGGGCACGCCAGTGCTCAATCTGTTGCCACCAGTCACGATTATCATCCAGCGGCTGCTGAGATTTCTCCTGCTCCAGTAGTTCGAGCATCTGATCCAGCACCAGGCGGGCATCCCCCACAATCGGAATATCCGCAGTAACGGTTTTGGAAATAGAGGTCGGATCGATATCGATATGCAGCACGGTCGCATTCGGACAATATTTTGCCAGGTTATTCGTCGTTCGATCGTCAAAGCGAACGCCAACGGCAAAGATCACATCGGAATGATGCATGGTCATATTGGCTTCGTAGGTACCGTGCATGCCCAACATGCCCAGCGCCTGACGATGCGTGGCCGGAAACGCGCCCAACCCCATGAGCGAGGAGACAACCGGCAGATTCAGCGCTTCAGCAATCTGAGCTAACTGCTCGTGGCAAGCGGCATTGACCGCGCCACCGCCCACATAAACAACCGGTTTCTTCGCCGCGACCAGCGTCTGCAACGCCCGTTTTATCTGTCCTTTATGTCCCGTCGTCGTCGGATTATACGAGCGCATACTCACCGAGTCCGGCCAGCTATAAGGCAGTTTCTTCGCCGGATTCAGAATATCCTTCGGCAAATCCACCACCACTGGCCCCGGACGACCGCTTGCTGCCAGCCAGAAGGCTTTTTTCAGCACCTGTGGGATATCTTCCGTTTGTTTGACCAGGAAGCTATGTTTCACCACCGGGCGGGATATACCTACCATGTCGCACTCCTGGAAGGCATCGTAGCCAATCAGCGACGTTGCGACCTGTCCGGAGAGGATCACCAGCGGAATGGAATCCATGTAAGCCGTTGCGATCCCGGTAATCGCGTTGGTCGCCCCCGGCCCTGAGGTGACCAATACGACCCCCACTTCTCCCGTGGCACGCGCAAGGCCATCAGCCATATGTACCGCCGCTTGTTCATGGCGGACCAGCACATGATCAATACCGCCGACCGTATGCAGGGCATCATAAATATCGAGGACGGCCCCCCCGGGATAACCGAATACCTGCTTCACACCCTGATCGATGAGCGATCGGACGACCATCTCGGCTCCAGACAACATCTCCATGGCTTGCCTCACTCTTATAATGAATTGCGGTTTAACAACACATTAACCGCTGACGATGACGCATGGCAATTGACTCCGAAGGGGTGGCACTGGAGTAAATAAGAATAAAAAGGAGGAAAGACGCGAATAAACGGAGAATTAAACCAGCATAAGCAATCAGTATGATAAATAATCGCTTAAAAATGGGGACTTACAGCGATTACTCTATTTTTTGACACTTTTGGACAGACGTAAAAAATAGAGTTCAGCATAAAATTTCAGTTATAAAGTTAAAAGCAGAATAAACAGGATGCACCGTCCGGTTTACTCTGCTAAATGCTACTGCTTACAAACGGAGACTAACAACTCTTCCATCCATTGATGTCCTTTATCCCGGCCTGCGGCTTCATGCCATGAAAGATAGCATGTGCGGCTGTTCAATTTTAACGGTAAAGGCAAGATCTGTAGTTCTAAAGAATCGGCAAATTCTTCTACTAACCAACGCGGCGCAATAGAGACCAAGTGCGTTTGCGACACAATATTTAGAACACTAATTAATGCCATGCCCTGATAAGCCACGCAGGATTGTTTATCCGGTGTGTCATACCACGGTTGGCTGAATGATGCGAAGCGATCAAGTGACACCACCGCATGCTGTTCATTATAGACATTGCTTTCCAGTAAAGGACCACTAATGCGCGGATGCTTTTTACTTGCCACTAACACCATTTCGTCATTGAATAACGGAATACTGGTAAATTCAGGACGTCGGAACTCTTCATAACTAATAACGAATTCAGTTTCCTGGTAACGTAATTGATGCTCTGTATTTTGATTGAGTGAAGATTTAAATACGACATGAATGTTTGGTGCAACTTGCTCAACTCTATTATAAATCAACGAGGTCAGAATATTATCCAATGGGCTGCATACGCAAAGATTGAATACGCGCTCGCTGCTGGCTGGCTCAAAACCCGATCCAGGCAGTTCATTCTGCACTAATTGCAATGCCTGGCGAACAGAACCAAATAGCTGGAAGGCTCTTGCTGTCGGCTGGATACCGCGTCCATAACGAACAAAAAGCTCATCATTAAACATAATTTTCAGGCGCGCGACCGCATTACTGACAGCAGGTTGCGACATCCCCAAAGTATGCGCGGCACGGGTAATGTTTTGTTCTTGCATCACCGCATCAAAAACGGTTAATAAATTAAGATCAACCATGCGAAGCTGTGGTTTCCCAATATCTATAATATTTGTTTTATCTGTTATTTTTACTTCTGGCATATTTAACTCCACTGTCACTCTAAACTCCCTTTTCCCAGACGGAGTGAAGAAATAATCTCCGTTAATATGATTTACCATACATATAAGATGAGAAAAAGAAAAAACATTAAAATTAGGAAAACATAAAGGCACAAACCTAAATGAACAAAGACCAATGCGATCGCAGTGTGGCTGGTGTCACTGCACGGTAATTCATATGTTTAAATTTCAAAAACAATATAACCATAAGCATGGCGAATATACAATCATACGTATCGTGAATGTGTATTTAAGTTTTAATTAAATGTTTATATTATTAATACATTAAAAGTTAACATTAATTTATCAATTTTGTGGTGTCACACTACCCATAGCCATTCATAATTACTATAAAAACAGATAAATCATTAAGATATGAAATCCCAAGAGCGACTTTTCCTTCAGTTCGCCGTTACAATAAATGCAAATAACTATGCTCAAATATGTCAAACCATGAAAATTATGTACAACCATCAACTGATTAATTTTATGTACCCCGAAAAATTCAGCACAATTCGCTTAAGTTTTGCAGAAACTTCCCCCCTCTAACGAGGCATTTGCTGGGGTGAGGGTTGACATCAGTCTTCATATCCAGTACCACTAAAAGCATATCGCATTCGCCTGGAGCTTAATTGATGACTTACATTGCTCGTTTCAACGGTCTACTACTACTAAACGCATCTTCGTTGCGCGGTAGACTGGTGGACGACATTCAGCATTAAGTCAGCTCCAGTTAAGACAAAAAACCCGCGCCGTTGCGCGGGTTTTTTTATGCTCGAAGCAAGGCGCCCTAAGAAACCAAGGACCTAAACCATGAGCCAGCAAGTCATTATTTTCGATACCACCTTACGCGATGGTGAACAGGCGTTACAGGCAAGCCTGAGTGTGAAAGAAAAACTGCAGATTGCGCTGGCCCTTGAGCGTATGGGCGTTGACGTGATGGAAGTGGGTTTCCCCGTTTCTTCACCGGGCGACTTTGAGTCAGTTCAGACTATCGCTCGTCAGGTTAAAAACAGCCGCGTTTGTGCCTTAGCTCGCTGCGTAGAAAAAGATATCGACGTTGCCGCAGAATCTCTGAAAGTCGCTGAGGCTTTCCGTATTCATACGTTTATCGCCACCTCGCCGATGCACATCGCGACGAAATTACGCAGTACGCTGGATGAGGTCATTGAGCGCGCGGTCTACATGGTTAAGCGTGCGCGTAATTATACCGATGACGTGGAGTTCTCCTGCGAAGATGCAGGCCGTACCCCTATCGCCGATTTGGCTCGCGTGGTTGAAGCTGCCATTAACGCGGGAGCCAAAACCATTAACATCCCCGATACCGTCGGTTACACCATGCCTTTCGAATTTGGAGCAATCATTTCTGGCCTGTATGAACGCGTACCAAATATCGATAAAGCCATCATCTCTGTACACACCCATGATGATTTAGGTTTGGGCGTAGGCAACGCACTGGCAGCCGTTCACGCCGGAGCGCGTCAGGTGGAAGGCGCGATGAACGGTATCGGCGAACGTGCCGGTAACTGCTCACTGGAAGAAGTGATCATGGCGATCAAGGTGCGTAAAGATATCCTGAATGTACAGACCCGCATCAATCACCAGGAGATCTGGCGCACCAGTCAATTAGTCAGCCAAATCTGCAACATGCCTATTCCTGCTAACAAAGCCATTGTCGGTAGCGGCGCCTTTGCCCACTCTTCCGGCATCCATCAGGACGGTGTACTGAAAAATCGTGAAAACTACGAAATCATGACGCCTGAATCCATCGGCCTGAACCAGGTACAGCTGAACCTGACCTCCCGTTCCGGACGTGCCGCGGTGAAACACCGTATGGACGAGATGGGATATAAAGAAAATGAATACAACCTGGACAATCTGTACGACGCATTCCTGAAACTGGCGGACAAAAAAGGTCAGGTATTTGATTACGACCTGGAAGCGCTGGCCTTCATTAATAAACAGCAGGAAGAACCGGAGCATTTCCGTCTGGATTACTTCAGCGTGCAGTCCGGCTCAAACGACATCGCCACCGCCTCCGTCAAGCTGGGCTGTGGTGAAGAAGTCAAAGCCGAAGCGGCGAACGGTAACGGTCCGGTCGATGCCATTTATCAGGCAATCAACCGTGTAACTGAGTACAACGTCGAACTGGTGAAATACAGCCTGACCGCCAAAGGGCACGGTAAAGATGCGCTGGGTCAGGTGGATATCGTTGCCAACTATAATGGTCGTCGTTTCCACGGCGTCGGTCTGGCGACTGATATCGTCGAATCTTCCGCTAAAGCAATGGTTCATGTGCTGAACAACATCTGGCGCGCCGAAGAAGTCGAAAAAGAATTGCAACGCAAAGCTCAGAACAACGAGAACAACAAGGAAACCGTGTGATGTCGAAGAATTATCATATTGCTGTTTTGCCGGGTGACGGTATTGGCCCGGAAGTGATGGCGCAAGCCCTGAAGGTACTGGACGCAATCCGTAACCGCTTTAACATGCGCATTACCACCAGCCACTACGACGTGGGTGGTGCCGCTATCGATAACCACGGTCAGCCGCTGCCGCCTGCAACGGTTGAAGGCTGTGAACAAGCTGACGCCATTCTGTTTGGCTCCGTTGGCGGCCCGAAATGGGAAAACCTGCCGCCAAACCAGCAGCCAGAGCGTGGCGCACTGCTGCCATTGCGTAAGCACTTCAAATTATTCAGCAATCTGCGCCCGGCTAAACTCTATCAGGGTCTGGAAGCGTTTTGCCCTCTGCGCGCAGATATTGCCGCGAACGGTTTTGACATCCTGTGCGTACGCGAACTGACTGGCGGAATTTACTTCGGTCAACCAAAAGGCCGCGAAGGCAGCGGACAACATGAAAAAGCCTTTGATACCGAGGTTTATCACCGTTTCGAGATCGAGCGTATTGCGCGTATCGCGTTTGAATCCGCTCGCCAGCGTCGCCGTAAAGTCACGTCGATAGATAAAGCCAACGTGCTGCAAACATCGATTCTGTGGCGCGAAATCGTCAATGAAATTGCGAATGAATATCCGGACGTTGAACTGGCGCATATGTACATCGACAACGCGACGATGCAATTGATCAAAGATCCTTCCCAGTTCGACGTGTTGCTGTGCTCTAACCTGTTTGGCGACATTCTGTCTGACGAGTGCGCCATGATCACCGGTTCTATGGGCATGTTACCGTCCGCCAGCCTGAATGATCAGGGCTTCGGTTTGTACGAGCCTGCTGGCGGCTCCGCTCCGGACATCGCCGGGAAAAACATTGCCAACCCTATCGCCCAGATCCTGTCGCTGGCGCTGCTGCTGCGCTACAGCCTGGATGCCAATGATGCGGCAACCGCAATTGAGAGCGCCATCAACCGCGCATTAGAAGAAGGCATCCGCACCGGTGACTTAGCCCGTGGCGCTGCCGCAGTCGGTACCGATGAAATGGGCGACATCATTGCCCGTTACGTCGCAGAAGGGGTGTAATCATGGCCAAAACGTTATACGAAAAATTGTTTGATGCGCACGTCGTCTTTGAAGCGCAAAACGAAACCCCGCTGTTGTACATCGACAGACATCTGGTGCATGAAGTGACCTCTCCGCAAGCGTTTGATGGCCTGCGCGCGCATGGCCGTCAGGTACGCCAGCCGGGTAAAACCTTTGCCACCATGGATCACAACGTCTCTACCCAGACCAAAGACATCAACGCGTCGGGTGAGATGGCACGCATCCAGATGCAGGAGCTGATTAAGAACTGTAACGAATTTGGTGTCGAGCTGTATGACCTGAACCATCCGTATCAGGGTATCGTTCACGTGATGGGGCCAGAACAAGGCGTGACGTTGCCGGGTATGACCATCGTCTGCGGCGATTCCCACACCGCTACACACGGCGCGTTCGGCGCGCTGGCGTTTGGCATTGGCACCTCTGAAGTTGAACACGTTCTGGCGACGCAGACCCTGAAACAGGGGCGCGCCAAAACCATGAAGATTGAAGTCAACGGTAAAGCAGCCCCTGGCATTACCGCCAAAGATATTGTGCTGGCGATTATCGGTAAAACCGGTAGTGCAGGCGGTACCGGACACGTAGTTGAGTTTTGTGGCGAAGCCATCCGCGCGCTGAGCATGGAAGGCCGCATGACCCTGTGCAATATGGCCATTGAAATGGGTGCCAAAGCGGGCCTGGTCGCACCGGATGAAACCACCTTTAACTATGTGCAAGGGCGTTTACACGCACCGAAGGGCGAAGATTTTACCCACGCGGTTGAGTACTGGAAAACGCTGAAAACCGACGACAACGCCACCTTTGATACCGTCGTCACCCTGCAGGCAGAAGAGATCGCGCCACAGGTCACCTGGGGAACGAATCCGGGTCAGGTCATCTCGGTGAACGATAATATTCCCGACCCGGCGTCATTTGCCGATCCGGTAGAACGCGCATCGGCTGAGAAAGCGTTGGCTTACATGGGGCTGAAGCCAGGTATTCCGTTAACGGAAGTGGCTATCGATAAAGTGTTCATTGGTTCCTGCACCAACTCGCGTATTGAAGATTTACGCGCTGCGGCAGAAATCGCCAAAGGACGTAAAGTTGCGCCAGGCGTACAGGCACTGGTGGTGCCGGGCTCTGGTCCGGTGAAAGCGCAGGCGGAAGCAGAAGGTCTGGACAAGATCTTTATCGAAGCAGGATTCGAATGGCGTTTACCAGGCTGTTCCATGTGTCTGGCCATGAACAATGACCGCCTGAATCCGGGCGAGCGCTGCGCCTCCACCAGCAACCGTAATTTTGAAGGCCGTCAGGGCCGCGGTGGCCGCACGCATTTAGTCAGCCCGGCCATGGCCGCCGCTGCCGCCGTTACCGGTCATTTTGCCGACATTCGCAGCATCAAATAAGGAAACTACCATGGCAGAGAAATTTACCCAACATACCGGCCTGGTTGTCCCACTGGATGCCGCCAACGTTGATACCGACGCAATCATTCCCAAACAGTTTTTGCAGAAGGTTACGCGCACCGGTTTTGGCGCTCATCTGTTCAACGACTGGCGTTTTCTGGACGAAAAAGGGCAACAGCCAAATCCTGAGTTCGTTTTGAACTTCCCGGAATATAAAGGGGCATCAATTCTGCTGGCGCGCGAAAACTTCGGTTGCGGTTCGTCACGCGAACATGCGCCGTGGGCGTTGACCGATTACGGTTTTAAAGTGGTGATTGCCCCAAGCTTCGCCGACATCTTCTACGGCAACAGTTTCAATAACCAACTGCTGCCGGTGACTCTGAGCGACGCGCAAGTAGATGAAATGTTTACCCTGGTGAAAGCCAATCCGGGCATTAAATTTGAAGTGGATCTGGAAGCGCAGGTGGTGAAAGCAGGCGATAAGTCCTACAGCTTTAAAATCGACGACTTCCGCCGCCACTGCATGCTGAACGGTCTGGACAGCATCGGGCTGACGCTGCAGCATGAAGCGGCCATCACCGAATACGAAGACAAGCAGCCAGCGTTTATGCAGTAATCTCTCCCGCTGGTCACCGTACGGTGGCCAGCCTCTTCTTCCCGCCTA
Organism: Citrobacter sp. Cf132; assembly: GCF_030333885.1. Classification (NCBI taxonomy): domain Bacteria; kingdom Pseudomonadati; phylum Pseudomonadota; class Gammaproteobacteria; order Enterobacterales; family Enterobacteriaceae; genus Citrobacter; species Citrobacter sp. Cf132. Next base: position 62,929 of record NZ_JAOWFA010000049.1, on the reverse strand, counting down.
CAGCGTATCGCCGTAATAGATTTGGTAACCGAGGTTAACGCTGCCCGGCGCATCTTTACCGTTCAAACGCTTAATCAGAATATCTGCCGCCGTTTTGCCAATCTCATAGCGTGGTGTAATCACGCTGGCGATTTTTTGCAGCCGCGCGCGGCCAATTTCCAGCCCGTGGAAACCGGCAATCGCCATTTTTCCCGGCACATCGTACTGCTGTGCCTGACACTCCAGCAGCACGCCAACCGCCAGGTCATCGTTGGTACAGAAAATAGCGTCAATATCCGGCTTTTCCGCCATCGCTTGCTGGAACATTTTGCGCCCCAGCGCCACCGACGAAATCGTTTTTGGCGCCAGGTGATACGCCTCCAGCCCCTGCGCAGCCAGCGCATTCTCGGTACCGCGGTAACGACTCAAATCGCGAGGGTCGTCCATCGAGCCAAAGAACGCAATGTGACGTTTTCCACTGTCGATAAAAGCCTGCGTCATTTCAAACGCGGCTTTTTCGTTATCAAACCCAACCTGAATATCAAGATACTGGCCGCTAATATCCATCAGTTCCGCCACAGGTACGCCGCTGGCGCGCACGTACTGGATCATCCGCTCGGTATGCAGCTTTCCCGTGAGGATCAGGCCGTCGATATTGTAAGAGAGCAGATTCAGCACCTCGCGTTCTTCACGCTCGGCGTCATATTCGTAGTTGGCGATCAACGTCTGGTACTGGCAAGCCGAGGTGACGGATTCAATTCCCGCCAGCACGTCGGCAAAAATCTGGTTACGAAAAGAAGGGATCAACACGCCGATGGTTTTACTGCGCGCATTGAGCAATATTTCCGGCGCGCGGTTAGGAATGTAGTTGTTCTCTTCCATCACTTTCGAAATCAATTCACGGCTGCGTTGCGACACCTGATTCGGGTCACGCAGATAACGGCTGACCGTCATCTTATTCAGACCGGCCAGATTAGCGATATCCTGTAATGTCATCCGATTGTTTTTCATGAGGTTCTCTACGACCAACATCCCATTATGCTCGCAAAGAACCTTATCACAGCCGGTTAGCGACTGCACTCCTCGCTCAACCTTAACGCGTTACCACCTCAGCCGACGACGACGTGGTTTCATTTTGCGCACGAACGCAGTACATCAGCACCACCGATGACAGCAGAGCAATCGCCATGAAGGTGTAGGAGACGCCCGGCCCGCCGGTCACGCCGTTGAGGTAACCCACCAGCCATGCGCCGAGGAATGCCCCTAACGCGCCAAAACTGTTGATCATTCCCATCGACACGCCGGAGACGTTGCGCGGCAGCAGTTCGGGGATCAGCGCGAAGAACGGTCCGTAAGGCGCATACATACAGGCAGCGGCAACGACCAGCAGCACGTAAGAGAGCCAGAAGGACTGGTTGCCCAACAGCCACGAGGCAAAGAACGCGATGGCGGCAATCAGCAGCAGCGGCCAGATAAACAGCTTACGGTTCTGGTATTTATCGGATAGCCAGGAAACCGTCAGCATCAGGCAGATCGCCGCCAGATACGGCACTGCCGCCAGCCAGCCCACCGCCACAATATCCATCTGCGCCGCGTTTTTCAGAATCGACGGCATCCACATCATGAAGCCATACACCCCGATGCTCCACAGCGCATGCACCGCGCAAAGCATAATGACGCTGCGTGAACGCATCGCTTCACCGTAGTTGCGCATCGGTTTGATGTCCCGCTGCTCGCGGTCCATCGCCTGCTGTAACGCCTGCTTCTCCTGCTCGCTCAACCAACCCGCATCCGCCGGTTTATCGCGCACCAGAATCACCCAGCAGAATGCCCAAATGACCGCAGGAATACCTTCAATGATAAACATTTCGCGCCAGCCCCAGGCTTCAATCAGGTAGCCAGAGACAATCGACATCCACAGCACTGTGACCGGGTTACCGAGAATTAAAAAGGTGTTGGCGCGCGAGCGTTCAGTTTTGGTAAACCAGTTGCTGATATAAATCAGCATCGCGGGCATCACCGCCGCTTCGACGATGCCGAGAATAAAGCGGATCGCCATCAGCGTTGGGATATTGCTGACAAAGCCGGTCGCCGCGGCACAAAGCCCCCAGAGGATCAGGCTGTAGAAAATCATTTTACGGACGCTATGTTTAACGGCATACATGGCGCCAGGCACCTGGAAAAAGAAATATCCCAGGAAAAAGAGCGCGCCAATCAGCGATGCAGTTCCCTGAGTAATCCCTAAATCGTGTTCGATACCAGCGGCAGCGGCAAAGCCGTAATTGGCGCGGTCGAGATAAGCTAAGCTGTAGGTAATAAAAATAATCGGCATTAAATACCACCAGCGACGCGCCGGCAGTTTTGCGAGCATATTCATACTCACTCCTTGGATTATCATTAAAGGATGAGGTCGCTTCCCGCGGCCTCGTTAGCGATCAAACCGCGGCCAGCATGCCGCCGTCTACAAACAGAAGATGCCCATTCACAAAGTCAGAGGCCGGTGCAGCAAGATAAACCGCCGCGCCGATCAACTCTTCCGGGTTACCCCAGCGAGCGGCGGGCGTGCGCTGGAACAGCCAGGCGGAGAATGCTTCATCGTTGACCAGCGCGGTAGTCATGTCGGTAGCGAAATAGCCGGGAGCAATGCCGTTGACCTGAATATTGTATTCCGCCAGTTCCACGCACATGCCACGGGTTAACATTTTGACCGCGCCTTTTGACGCCGCGTAGGGGGTAATGGTTTTACGTCCTAATTCGCTTTGCATTGAGCAGATATTAATAATCTTCCCGCGGCGGCGTTGCACCATGTAGCGGGAAACCTGTTGCGATACCAGAAAGACCGATTTCTGGTTTACATCAATCACTTTGTCCCATTCAGCCTCCGGGAATTCGGTGAAGGGATAACGACGCTGGATTCCGGCATTGTTAATTAAAATATCAATGGCCCCAACGTCCTTTTCAATTTGCGCGATGGCGCACGCCACCTCTTCCCCGTTGGTAACATCAAATCCATAGCCAACAGCGCGATAGCCTTCGGCCACCAGTTTGTCCGCCGCCACCTGAGCACGCAGTTGGGTAATGTCGTTAATAACAATCTCAGCACCGTGCGCCGCCAGACCGCTGGCCAGCAGGTTACCAATGCCCTGAGCGGAACCGGTAATCAGCGCGCGTTTACCTGTCAGGTCGAATAGGTTTTTCATAAAAAACTCCTTTTTTGATAACTGTTACGCGTAACTGTATACGCGTAACAGTAGAAAACAGAAGATCCAGGAAGAGGAAAATGATCGTTATGTGATCAACGTTACATTTACGTGCAAGATAAAAAAAGAGGGATAGGCCTGATAAGCGTAACGCGTTCAGGCCGTAGGGACAGGTTGCCTGATGGCGGCGTAAACGCCTTATCCGGCCTACAAAAACGACAAAAACTAATGCAAAATATCGCCAGTCCGGGCACTGCGACGCCAGGACTGCGCCGGACTAAACGTCCTTCACCCGCCCGGTCATCCACAGCGTAACCACCGCAATCACCGCAATCACCCAATAGACGGCATAGTGACCGTAGCTTTGCGCAACTGCCCCCTGAATCACCCCTGCCAGAATGACTCCCGTTGAAATACTGTTGGTAAATAATGTGGTCGCTGACCCCGCACGTCCGGGCATCAGATCCTGAAACCACAGCATGCCTATCCCGGCGATAATACCGATAAATACCGCGTTAAACAGTTGCAGCACCAGCAGCGCCGTACGGCTGTGAAAGAAGATCAAACCAATATAAAACAGCACGCCTGCCGCTACGGCCGCGATCATCATTCGCCGTTTACCAAAGCGCTTCACGTAATAGCCTGCCAGAATCATCGCCGGAATTTCCAGCCCAGCCGCCGTCCCCATCAGGATCCCGGCCAGCTTGTCCGGCAAGCCCAGTTCAAGACTTATCCACAGTGGCATATCAATGATGTACATGGTGTTGCAGGTCCACATCAGCGTGGAGGCAATAAACAACATACGCACATTTTTGTCCTGCCAACCGCCGGTCTGTTCCAGCGGCACGTCTACAGGCTGCTCCACCCGCGCGACAGACGGCAGTATCAGCGCAATCAGCACCAGGCTAATGGCAAAAATACCTGCGGCAATGGAAAACATCGCCGTAAAGCCGTAATTCAGCGCCAGCATGAATGCCAGTGGCGGTCCTATCACCCAGGCCAACGAAAGCTGCGCACGCATCACCGAGCTAAACATCACCACTTCACGCGCGGAGTTATCAGCATATTCTCGCGCCAGCGCAAACAGCTGCGGCATGGCGGTGTTCGCCAGCGAGGCCAGCAGCACACCGCAGGTGATCAGCGTGAGATAGTGGCGATTAAAGGCAAACAGCAGCGCATTGCCAATTGCCATCAGACAGCAGAACATGATCAACTTACGCCGATCGCCCTGGCTGTCGGATCGTTTCGCCAGGCAAAGGCTGACGACGATCCCGACAATCGCATTGACGGTGTAAAACAGCCCGACCCAAAATGGCTGCGCCCCGACTTCACGGCTCAGGAACAGACTCAGGGTGGGTGCCTGCAATGCCCCCGCCACGCCCATCATAAAAGCGACCAGCATAAATGCCGCGTAAACGCCGTTGAGGCGCCGTCCCATGGTCATAATCCAGAGCATATCTTTCCTTTTAAGCGCAGCTGAAACGAAAAAAGCCAGCAGATAATACCTGCTGGCGGGTGAACGAGGCTGTATCCTGCCATTATATCTGGCATCGACGCTGGGTAAAAAACGCATAATCCAGGCGGAGGGCGCTGGGTATAGAAATCTATTCCCAAGCCTGACAACGCAGAGTATGCGTTTTTTACACGCGTCCCGGAGGGCTGGGGCCATTTTTTCACATAGCTGTGTTGCTCACACCTTATTTGGTTCATCAAATTTCACTGTTCGCGCCTTGCCATGTGAAAAAATAGCCACCAGCGATGCTCAGATATAATGGCAGGATACAGCCTGCACCAATACTCAGTCACACATGATGTCTGCAATTTCCAATTCAGGAGTCAGATGTCATCTCCCACTGCATCAGCTCTTCGAGCATCTTTAAGCGCTGCGGTGCGCTCAGGCAAGCCAACCAGGACGATTTTTCCGTCGTGGTAAAGTACTTCAACCAGAACTGACGCATAGATGACCCCTTCGTTGTCTCATCGCTTCATCGGAATCTATTATTGGCTTAATATAGGGATTATAAAATTGCTGAGTTTTCCGCAGGAGTTCCCCTTTTATGTCTTCTGGTCGTTTGCAACAACAGTTCATCCGTCTGTGGCAATGCTGTGACGGCAAAACGCAAGACACGACGCTCAACGAGCTGGCGGATCTGCTGAGCTGCTCGCGCCGCCATATGCGTACGCTGCTTAATACCATGCAAGATCGCGGCTGGTTAACGTGGGAAGCTGAAGTTGGACGAGGTAAACGCTCGCGACTGACATTCCTCTATACCGGGCTGGCGCTCCAGCAGCAGCGCGCGGAAGACCTACTGGAACAGGATCGCATCGATCAACTGGTGCAACTGGTCGGTGATAAAACGGCCGTACGGCAAATGCTGGTCTCCCATCTGGGTCGCAGCTTTCGCCAGGGTCGGCATATCATGCGCGTTCTCTATTATCGCCCCATGCACAACCTGCTCCCCGGCACGGCATTACGCCGCTCCGAAACCCATATCGCCCGGCAAATCTTCAGCGCCTTAATTCGGGTAAATGAGGAAAATGGGGAACTGGAAGCGGACATTGCCCATCACTGGCAGCAAATTTCACCTTTACACTGGCGATTCTTCCTGCGTCCGGGGATCCATTTTCATCATGGCCGCGAGCTGGAAATGGCAGATGTTATCGCCTCACTGATGCGCATTAACAGCCTGCCGCTGTACTCACACATCACGCAGATCGTCTCTCCCACGGCCTGGACGCTGGATATCCATCTGGCCCAGCCAGACCGCTGGCTTCCCTGGCTATTGGGGCAGGTCCCCGCCATGATCCTGCCGCGGGAATGGGAAACGCTAAACAACTTCTCCAGTCACCCGATTGGTACCGGTCCGTATGCGGTAATACGAAACACCAATAACCAACTGAAAATTCATGCATTTGATGATTACTTTGGCTACCGGGCCCTGATCGACGAAGTTAACGTTTGGGTATTACCCGACATCGGAGAAGAGCCTGGCGGCGGGTTAACGCTAAAAGGTCCCACAGAGGATGAAAAGGCGATCGAAAGCCGCCTCGAAGAAGGTTGCTACTACCTGCTGTTTGATGCGCGTAGCCACCGTGGCACTAACCAGGAGGTCCGTGAATGGGTAAGCCGCATTCTCTCACCAACGAATTTAATCTGCCACGCCGACGAACAGTACCAGCGACTGTGGTTTCCCGCGTATGGTTTACTCCCCCGCTGGCATCACGCAAAACCCGGCCATGGTGAAAAACCCGCCGGGCTGGAAACGCTGACAATCACTTACTATCGCGATCACATCGAACACCGGATTATCGCGCAGATCATGAAGACATTGCTCGCGCAACATCAGGTGCAGTTGAATATTCAGGAGATCGACTACGATCAATGGCATGCAGGTGAAATCGTCAGCGATATCTGGCTCAACAGCGCCAACTTTACCCTACCGCTCGACTTCTCACTGTTCGCCCATTTGTGCGAAGTCCCGTTGCTGCAAAACTGTATCTCGCGGGACTGGGAAAACGATGCGGCTCGCTGGCGAACGGGCGAAATGAGCCTGGCAGCATGGTGCCAACAGCTGCTCGCCACAAAGGCCATTGTGCCATTAATCCACCACTGGCTGATCATTCAGGGACAGCGCAGTATGCGCGGGCTGCGCATGAATACCCTCGGCTGGTTTGATTTTAAATCGGCGTGGTTTGCTCCGCCGGATCCTTAATTGCTGCTAAGCAACAAAATCATTACACTAACGCCGTTCTCAACGGGGTGCTAAATAAAAACATACACAAAATCATTCGATCTGCGTATGGGCTGAGAGATACCCGTCGAACCTGATCCGGATAATGCCGGCGAAGGGATTTGAGGCTTATCTCAAGTCCTTTGCCACCCAACTCTTGAGGTGCAAAGTGTTTAAAAAATGTCTTCCGCTTTTACTGCTGTGTGCAGCGCCTGTCTTCGCCAAACCTGTACTGACCGTCTATACCTACGACTCGTTCGCAGCGGACTGGGGCCCGGGCCCAACAATCAAAAAAGCCTTTGAAGCTGACTGCAATTGCGAGCTGAAACTGGTCGCGCTGGAAGATGGCGTCTCGCTGCTTAACCGCCTGCGCATGGAAGGAAAAAACAGCAAAGCCGACGTCGTGCTGGGTCTGGATAACAACCTTCTGGAAGCCGCCACACAAACCAAACTGTTTGCCAAAAGTGGTGTAACCAACGACACCGTTAACGTACCCGGCGGCTGGAAAAACGATACCTTCGTGCCGTTTGACTACGGTTATTTCGCCTTCGTTTATGATAAGAACAAGCTGAAGAATCCGCCCAAAAGCCTGAAAGAACTGGTAGAGAGCGACCAAAAATGGCGCGTCATTTATCAGGATCCACGCACCAGCACGCCAGGTCTGGGTCTGCTGCTATGGATGCAGAAAGTCTATGGTGATAAAGCGCCAGAGGCGTGGCAGAAACTGGCAGCCAAAACCGTCACCGTCACCAAGGGCTGGAGCGAAGCCTACGGCCTGTTCCTGAAAGGTGAAAGCGATCTGGTGCTCAGCTACACCACCTCTCCGGCCTATCACATCATCGCCGAGAAAAAAGACAACTACGCCGCTGCTAATTTTAGTGAAGGCCACTATTTGCAGGTGGAAGTCGCCGCCCGCACCGCGGCCAGCAAGCAGCCGGAACTGGCCGAGAAATTCCTGAAGTTCATGGTGTCTCCGGCATTCCAGAATGCGATTCCGACCGGCAACTGGATGTATCCCGTGACGCAAGTCGCCCTGCCGTCAGGATTCGAGCAACTGAATAAACCGACCACCGCGCTGGAATTTACGCCGCAGCAGGTTGCGACTCAACGTCAGGCATGGATTAGCGAATGGCAACGCGCCGTCAGCCGTTAATCCCCTGCTGGCTGGTTCCAGGGCTTACCGCCGCCACGCTGATGGTGGCCGTTGCCCTGGCCGCGTTTCTGGCACTGTGGTTTAACGCCCCGCAGGGAGAGTGGTTCTCGCTGTGGCAAGATGACTACCTGTGGCACGTGGTGCGCTTTTCTTTCTGGCAGGCTTTTCTATCCGCTGTGCTGTCGGTTGTCCCGGCGATTTTCCTTGCCAGAGCGCTCTATCGTCGCCGTTTTCCAGGACGTCTGGCGCTGCTGCGTCTGTGCGCAATGACGTTAATCCTGCCGGTGCTGGTCGCGGTATTCGGTATTCTTAGCGTCTACGGTCGCCAGGGTTGGTTGGCCTCACTCTGGCATACATTCGGGCTGGAGTGGACGTTTTCGCCATACGGTTTACAGGGCATTCTGCTGGCGCATGTCTTTTTCAATCTGCCGATGGCCAGCCGCCTGCTGTTACAATCGCTGGAGAGTATTCCCGGCGAACAGCGGCAGTTAGCCGCTCAGTTGGGTATGCGTGGCTGGCATTTCTTCCGTTTTGTTGAATGGCCGTGGCTGCGTCGTCAGATCCTGCCCGTCGCAGCACTCATCTTTATGCTGTGCTTCGCCAGCTTCGCCACCGTTCTGTCGCTGGGCGGCGGGCCACAGGCTACGACCATCGAGCTGGCTATCTATCAGGCGCTGAATTTTGATTACGATCCTGCCCGCGCAGCCATGCTGGCGTTGATCCAGATGGTTTGTTGTTTGGCGCTGGTGCTCCTCAGTCAACGTCTGAGCCGCGCGATTGCTCCCGGTGCTACCCTGGTACAAGGCTGGCGCGATCCTGACGATCGCCTGCACAGCCGACTGACTGACGCAATCCTGATTATTCTGGCCCTGTTGCTGTTGCTGCCGCCTCTGCTGGCGGTGATTGTCGATGGCTTAAACCGCCATATTCTGGATGTACTGATGCAGCCAGTGCTATGGCAGGCGCTGGGAACCTCGCTGCGCATCGCATTAGCAGCAGGAGCGTTATGCGTCATACTCACCATGATGCTGTTATGGAGCAGCCGTGAACTTCGTGCACGACAGCAGGTGCTGGCAGGTCAGATGCTGGAACTGAGCGGCATGATGATCCTCGCCATGCCGGGTATCGTGCTGGCAACCGGCTTCTTTCTGCTGCTCAATAACACTATTGGGCTTCCCGAATCTGCCGACGGCATTGTCATTTTTACCAATGCGCTGATGGCGATCCCTTATGCTTTGAAGGTGCTGGAAAACCCAATGCGTGACGTCACTGCGCGCTATAGTATGTTGTGCCAGTCGTTGGGCATTGAGGGATGGTCGCGCCTGAAAGTGGTTGAACTGCGCGCCCTGAAGCGCCCGCTGGCACAGGCGATGGCGTTTGCCTGCGTGCTGTCGATTGGCGATTTTGGCGTAGTGGCGTTATTTGGTAATGAGGATTTCCGCACCCTGCCGTTTTATTTATATCAGCAGATTGGCTCTTATCGCAGTCAGGATGGCGCAGTTACGGCGTTATTACTGCTGATCCTGTGCTTTACGCTGTTTACCGTTATTGAGAAATTGCCGGGTCGAAATGTTAAAACTGATTGATATCACATGGCTTTATCACCATCTGCCCATGCGCTTTACGCTGTCGGTCGCGCACGGTGAGCAGATAGCGATACTCGGGCCCAGCGGCGCCGGGAAAAGTACGCTGCTGAATCTGATTGCCGGCTTTCTCACGCCTGCCAGCGGTAACATGGTGATTGACGGTGAAGATCACACCACGACACCACCCTCGCGCCGTCCTGTTTCTATGCTGTTTCAGGAAAACAACCTGTTCAGCCATCTGAGCGTACAGCAAAACATCGGCCTGGGCCTGAATCCTGGATTGAAGCTTAACGCATCGCAGCGGGAGAAAATACTCCACATCGCCCAGCAAATGGGGATCGACTCTCTGCTGGAACGCCTCCCCGGTGAGCTTTCCGGCGGGCAGCGGCAGCGCGTGGCGCTGGCGCGTTGTCTGGTGCGGGAACAACCTATTTTACTGCTTGATGAACCGTTCTCTGCACTTGATCCCGCGCTGCGCCAGGAGATGCTAACGCTGGTGGCCGAAGTCTGTCGCGAGAAGCAACTGACGTTACTGATGGTTTCCCACAGCGTAGAAGATGCGGCGCGAATTGCGCCCCGCTCGATTGTGGTCGCCGACGGGCGCATCGCCTGGCAGGGCGATACGGACGATCTGTTAAGCGGTAACGCTAGCGCCTCGGCGCTATTGGGCATTAAAGCATAATGCGTTGCCGGATGACGGCGTGAACGCCTTATCCGGCAAAGGAATCGTCAGTAACCCACCACTTTGCGCAGAATATCGATATACACCGGCATCAGCGGATGGCGCAGTAACGCCACCAGAGCGACCACGCCGATCCCGAGCGTCAACGGCGCCAGATACAGCAAACGGCTGCGGGGGAAATACGCCGTTAAGCGATCGACAGCCGCTTTGCCACTGCGCCATAGCCGCCAGCAAAACCAGCCGCCCACCCAGAGCAACACCGCCGTCGCCAGCAGCAACCATTTGAAATCCCCGCTCTGCATATCAGAAGGAATATCAATTGCCGCTCCCGCCAGGATCCCCGGCAGGAAGTAGAACGGTGGCCACAGCACGCAGCCGATAATATTCGGGACGATAAATTTAGCGACAGGCAGATCCAGCATGCCTGCTACCATCGGCACCAGCGGACGCGTCGGTCCGACAAAACGCCCTACCAGAATAGTAAACATGCTGTGTTGATGCAGGGCGTGCTCGGTTTTATCCAGCAACGCCTTGTTCTTTTTCATGAACGACCAACGGTGCAATGGCTTTTTAAAGCGCCAGCCCAGCCAAAAAGAGATCCAATCCCCCAATAAGCAACCTATAATGCCCGCAAGCCAGGCATGCCAGAAGTTCAGTTCGCCGCTGCCAATCAGCGCCCCCAGCCCCGCCATCATCACGGTCCCGGGTAGAATCAGGCCAACCAGCGCCAGCGACTCCAAAAAAGCCACCAGAAGTACGGCGATCAGAGAGTACAGGGCGGACTGGAGAATAAAGTGTTCCAGCAATGCTTGCATAATGTGTCCGTCAAATTTACGAAGCAGGGATTTTGATAACCCCTCTCAACTTCGTCAAGCCATCAATTGTCTGAATAGATTGCGAGTTATGACAACTTTCAGGATACATCATTCACTTTTTATTCACATCCAGCACGAAACCCGCTCGGACTGGCGCCGGTACATTTTTTGAAAACACGAGAGAAATAGAGCTGGTCGTCAAAGCCAACATTGCGACCTACGGTGGCAATGGGCATACGTGTGGTACTCAGTAATAGCTTCGCCTGGCTGATGCGCTGGTCCTCGCGCCAGCTTAATACGCTGATACCTAACTGCTGACGGAACAGATGCGACAAACGGGAAGGCGACAGGCAGACGTGCTGCGCGACGCTGGCGATATCAAAATTGCTGTCCGCCAGGTGATCGCTGATGTACTGGCAGGCATCGCGGACGCGGTTGTCCATGGGCGGGTGTAGCGATTCATTGATGGCTTCCATACGTCGGAGCAATAATTGTTCCAGTAAATTAATCGCCAGCAGTTCGGAATAACGACCTTCTCCCTGCCCGGCGTTAATTATCTGCCCAAACAGCTCGTTAAAATGCGGCTGATGCGCTTCATCCGGGCGGAAAAAACCGGTCTGGGCAAAAATGGCTGGCCAGGTCAGCCACTCCTGCCAGTAGGCGCGCGGGCGAAAGTAAACCCACTGGTGATACCACTCGCTGGCGTCAGGGTGGCGTCCGTAGTGGTGAATTTCTCCAGGTGGAAACAACAGAATATCGCCAGGCCGGCAGACAAACTGCTTGCCCTGATTATTGATAACCCCTTCGCCACGGATGGTGAGATTGAGGATATAACCCTTCATACCCAGCGGCCTGTCGATAAAAAAATCCAGGTATCCGTTCGCCTCAATGGGGGTTAATCCGGCCACCAAATGCGCGTTAAACGAATAACCTGGCAACAGGGGATCGTTTTGCGTTTCAGCCATAATTTCAATACTCCCTATGTCCTGCCAAGAAACAATTTGTCCATATTACGCCAGACATCATCGCTGTCGCCCCTGCGGGCCGCTGTATTTGCGGTAATGGACCACCAATCCCGCTTGTGAAAAGCTCTTTGTAAAAAACATGTACTACGCCAACGTCAAAATCGGCTAACAAAAGTGTCTATAACTACGGCAGGAATGTCCACATTGATTATTTGCACAGCGTCACACTTTGTGATGCCACAGCATTTTAATCCATAAGATTAGCGGATCCTGCCTGACGGTTTTTATCGCTACTCACTACTGTTTATCCATACCCGTATTTTTGGATGGAGTAAGACGATGGCGATTGCAATTGGCCTCGATTTTGGTAGTGATTCAGTACGCGCTTTGGCGGTGGAATGTGCCACCGGCGAAGAGATCGCCACCAGCGTTGAGTGGTATCCACGTTGGCAGGAAGGGCAGTATTGCGATGGCCCAAACAACCAGTTTCGCCATCATCCGCGCGACTACATTGAATCCATGGAAGCGGCGCTGAAAACCGTATTGGCCGAACTGAGCGCTGAACAGCGCGCGGAAGTGGTCGGGATCGGCGTTGACAGTACCGGCTCAACCCCGGCGCCCATCGATGCAGACGGTAACGTACTGGCACTGCGTCCGGAGTTCGCGGAAAACCCGAATGCAATGTTTGTCCTGTGGAAAGATCACACCTCAGTAGAAGAAGCCGAAGAAATCACCCGCCTGTGCCACACACCGGGCAAGATCGATTACTCCCGCTATATCGGCGGCATTTATTCCAGCGAATGGTTCTGGGCCAAAATCCTGCATGTAACTCGTCAGGACCATGCGGTAGCCGAAGCTGCGGTCTCGTGGATTGAGCTATGCGATTGGGTTCCGGCCCTGCTCTCCAACACCGTACGCCCACAGGATATTCGTCGCGGTCGCTGCAGCGCCGGACATAAATCACTGTGGCATGAAAGCTGGGGTGGTCTGCCGCCAGCCAGTTTCTTTGACGAACTCGATCCCATCCTCAACCGCCATCTGCAATACCCAATGTTTACCGATACCTTCACCGCGGATCTGCCGGTTGGCACCCTATGCGCCGAGTGGGCACAGCGCCTGGGGCTACCGGAAAGCGTGGTGATTGCAGGCGGTGCTTTTGACTGCCATATGGGCGCGGTTGGCGCAGGCGCACAGCCTAACACGCTGGTGAAAGTCATCGGCACGTCGACCTGCGACATTCTGATTGCCGACAAACACAGCGTTGGCGAACGCGCGGTGAAAGGCATTTGCGGCCAGGTTGATGGCAGCGTAGTGCCTGATTTTATTGGCCTCGAAGCTGGCCAGTCCGCATTCGGCGATATCTATGCCTGGTTTAGCCGCGTGCTGAGCTGGCCTCTGGAACAGCTTGCCGCACAGCATCCGGAACTGCAGCCCCAGATTAAAGCCAGTCAAAAACAGCTGCTGCCTGCACTCACTGAAGCCTGGGCGAAAAATCCATCACTGGAGCATCTCCCAGTGGTGCTCGACTGGTTCAACGGTCGCCGTACGCCCAATGCCAACCAGCGTTTGAAAGGGGTAATTACCGATCTGAACCTGGCAACTGACGCGCCAGCGCTGTTCGGTGGGCTGATTGCCGCCACGGCCTTTGGCGCACGCGCCATTATGGAATGCTTCACCGAACAAGGCATTGCGGTTAACAACGTAATGGCGCTTGGCGGTATCGCGCGCAAAAACCCGGTCATCATGCAGGCCTGCTGTGACGTGCTGAACCGCCCGCTACAGATTGTCGCTTCAGACCAGTGCTGCGCACTCGGTGCGGCTATCTTCGCTGCCGTTGCCGCGAAAGTACACGTCGATATCCCAGCCGCTCAGCAGCAAATGGCAAGCGCCGTGGAAAACACGCTGCAACCTCGCCCAGAGCAGGCTCAACGTTTTGAACAACTCTACCGCCGCTATCAGCACTGGGCGGTAAGCGCTGAACAACAATACCTTCCGACTGCCGCTCCGGCGCAACAAGCCCCGGTAGACCTGGCAACCCTGACACATTAAGGACACGACAATGACGATTTTTGATAACTATGAAGTGTGGTTTGTGATTGGTAGTCAGCATCTGTATGGCCCTGAAACCCTGCGTCAGGTAACCCAACATGCGGAGCACGTCGTTAACGCACTGAATACTGAAGCCAAACTGCCCTGTAAGCTGGTATTAAAACCGCTGGGCACTTCCCCTGACGAGATTACCGCTATCTGTCGTGACGCTAACTACGACGATCGCTGTGCAGGGATGGTGGTCTGGCTGCATACCTTCTCCCCGGCCAAAATGTGGATTAACGGCCTGACTATCCTCAACAAACCGCTGATGCAGTTCCACACCCAGTTCAACGCCGCCCTGCCGTGGGACAGCATTGATATGGACTTTATGAACCTGAACCAGACTGCGCACGGCGGTCGTGAGTTCGGCTTCATCGGCGCACGTATGCGTCAGCAGCATGCCGTGGTCACCGGTCACTGGCAGGATAAACAAGCGCATGAACGCATTGGCTCCTGGATGCGCCAGGCCGTGTCCAAACAGGATACCCGCCACCTGAAAGTCTGTCGCTTTGGCGACAACATGCGTGAAGTTGCGGTCACCGATGGCGATAAAGTCGCTGCGCAGATCAAGTTCGGCTTCTCGGTAAACACCTGGGCCGTGGGCGATCTGGTGCAGGTAGTGAACGCAATTAGCGACGGCGAAATCAACGCGCTAATCGATGAGTACGAAAGCACCTACACCATGACGGCGGCGACGCAAGTCCACGGTGAAAAACGTCAGAACGTCCTGGAAGCGGCCCGTATTGAACTGGGGATGAAGCGCTTCCTGGAACAGGGTGGATTCCACGCCTTCACCACCACATTTGAAGATTTACACGGCCTGAAACAGCTCCCGGGTCTGGCCGTACAGCGTCTGATGCAGCAAGGCTATGGCTTTGCGGGCGAAGGCGACTGGAAAACCGCCGCTCTGCTTCGCATCATGAAGGTGATGTCAACCGGTCTGCAGGGCGGCACCTCATTTATGGAGGATTACACCTACCACTTCGAGAAAGGCAACGATCTGGTACTCGGTTCGCACATGCTGGAAGTTTGCCCGTCCATCGCGGTGGAAGAGAAACCGATCCTCGACGTACAACACCTCGGCATTGGTGGTAAAGACGATCCCGCCCGTCTGATCTTCAACACTAAAACCGGCCCGGCCGTGGTTGCCAGCTTGATCGATCTCGGCGATCGTTTTCGCCTGCTGGTTAACTGCATCGACACGGTACAAACACCGCACTCCCTGCCGAAACTGCCTGTAGCTAACGCGCTGTGGAAAGCTCACCCGGATCTTCCAACTGCATCTGAAGCCTGGATCCTGGCTGGTGGCGCGCACCACACCGTGTTCAGCCACGCGCTGGATCTGAACGATATGCGCCAGTTCGCTGAAATGCACGATATCGAGATCGCGGTGATCGATAACGATACCCGCCTGCCGGCCTTTAAGGACGCGCTGCGCTGGAACGAAGTGTATTACGGGTTCAAACGTTAATTGTCGAAACGGATTGCCCGGTGGCATTTCATTTACCGGGCCTACAAATCACCGTAGGCCGGATAAGCGAAGCGCCATCCGGCATTCAGGAGTTAACATGCTAGAAGATCTTAAACGTCAGGTACTGGAAGCCAATCTGGCGTTGCCTAAGCACAATCTGGTCACCCTGACCTGGGGGAACGTCAGCGCCGTCGATCGCGAGCGCGGCGTGTTTGTGATTAAACCTTCCGGGGTCGATTACAGCGTAATGACCGCAGACGATATGGTGGTAGTCAGTATCGCCACGGGTGAAGTAGTCGAAGGCCAGAAGAAGCCCTCTTCCGATACCCCAACGCACCGACTGCTGTATCAGGCATTCCCGACCATTGGCGGCATTGTTCACACCCATTCGCGTCATGCAACCATCTGGGCGCAGGCGGGTCAGTCGATTCCGGCCACGGGTACCACCCATGCGGACTATTTCTACGGTTCGATTCCCTGCACACGGAAAATGACCGACGAAGAAATCAACGGCGAATATGAATGGGAAACCGGCAATGTAATCGTTGAAACCTTTGAGAAACAAGGTATTGACGCCGCGCAGATGCCTGGCGTGCTAGTGCACTCTCACGGTCCGTTTGCCTGGGGAAAAAATGCCGAAGATGCGGTGCATAACGCCATCGTGCTGGAAGAAGTCGCCTACATGGGGATCTTCTGTCGCCAGCTCGCGCCGCAATTGCCAGATATGCAACAAACCCTGTTAGATAAGCATTACCTGCGTAAACATGGTGCTAAAGCCTACTACGGGCAATAGTCCCTGCTGACACATAACAACTGTATAAAATCACAGCCAATCTATCAGAACCAGGCTATAATAATGCCTGGTTTTTTAATGGATACACAGCGTGGCGCAGGCAGGCTTTATTCTAACCCGACACTGGCGGGACACTCCGCAGGGAACTGAGGTCTCATTCTGGCTGGCTACAGACGATGGGCCGCTGCAGGTCACGCTTGCGCCACAGGAGTCAGTCGCGTTTATTCCCACCAGTCAGGTTCCTCGCGTCACCTCACTATTACGTACTGAAAACGGCTATCGCCTGACGCCTCTTCAGTTGCAAGACTTCCACCGCCAGCCCGTTTCCGGCCTGTATTGCCGCTCACATCGCCAGCTTATGCGGCTGGAAAAACTGCTGCGCGAAAACGCAGTCACCGTCTACGAAGCTGACGTACGGCCGCCGGAGCGGTATCTAATGGAGCGCTTTATCACCTCCCCTGTTTGGGTCGAAGGCGACAGACATGACGACATGCTGGTTAATGCCCGCCTGAAGCCGAACCCTGACTATCGACCACCGCTAAAATGGGTATCGCTGGATATCGAAACCACGCGCCACGGCGAACTCTACTGCATCGGTCTTGAGGGCTGTGGGCAGCGTATTGTCTATATGCTCGGCCCGGCAAACGGTGATGCCTCTGCGCTGGATTTTGAACTTGAGTACGTTGCAAGCCGCCCGCAGTTGTTGGAAAAGCTCAATGACTGGATTGCCCGTCACGATCCTGATGTGATAATCGGCTGGAACGTCGTGCAATTCGATTTACGCGTCCTGCAAAAGCACGCCGAACGTTACCGCATTCCCCTGCGTTTTGGTCGTGACAATAGCGAGCTGGAGTGGCGCGAGCATGGCTTCAAAAACGGCGTGTTCTTCGCGCAGGCTAAAGGTCGCCTGATTATCGACGGCATTGAGGCGCTCAAATCCGCATTCTGGAATTTCTCGTCATTTTCGCTGGAGACGGTGTCGCAGGAGCTACTGGGCGAAGGGAAGTCAATTGATAATCCCTGGGACAGGATGGACGAAATCGATCGCCGGTTTGCCCAGGATAAGCCCGCGCTCGCCACCTACAATCTCAAAGACTGTGAGTTGGTCACGCGTATTTTTCATAAAACCGAGATCATGCCATTTCTGCTGGAACGATCCACGGTCAACGGTCTGCCGGTCGACCGGCACGGTGGTTCAGTTGCCGCCTTCGGACATCTCTACCTGCCACGAATGCACCGGGCGGGTTATGTGGCACCGAACCTGGGTGAAGTCCCCGCGCACGCCAGCCCCGGTGGCTACGTGATGGACTCGCGCCCCGGCTTATACGACTCGGTACTGGTGCTGGATTACAAAAGCCTGTACCCCTCAATAATTCGTACTTTTTTAATCGATCCGGTGGGGCTTATCGAAGGAATGGCGCAGCCGGATCCGGAGCACAGCACCGAAGGGTTCCTTGACGCCTGGTTCTCACGTGAAAAGCACTGCCTGCCGGAAATCGTGACCCGGATCTGGCATGGTCGCGATGAAGCAAAACGCCGCGGCAATAAGCCGCTCTCGCAGGCGCTGAAAATCATCATGAACGCATTTTACGGCGTGCTGGGAACCACCGCCTGTCGCTTTTTCGACCCGAGACTGGCCTCGTCCATTACCATGCGCGGCCATGCGATCATGCGCCAGACCAAAGCGCTGATTGAAGCTCAGGGTTACGACGTTATCTATGGCGATACCGACTCGACCTTTGTCTGGCTGAAAAAGGCGCACTCAGAAGATGATGCCGCCCGGATTGGCCGTGAGCTGGTGAGCTACGTCAACGACTGGTGGGCGCAGTCGCTGAAACAACAAAACCTGACCAGTGCGCTGGAGCTGGAATTTGAAACCCATTTTTGTCGCTTTCTGATGCCGACCATTCGCGGTGCAGATACCGGCAGTAAAAAACGCTATGCAGGGATGATTCAGGACGGCGCTGAGCAACGTATGGTGTTTAAGGGACTGGAAACGGTACGAACCGACTGGACGCCGCTGGCCCAACAGTTTCAGCAGGAGCTATACCTGCGAATTTTTCGTAACGAACCTTATCAGGAGTTTGTTCGCGAGACTATTGACCGTCTGATGGCCGGTGAAATGGATGAACAACTGGTGTACCGCAAGCGCCTGCGCCGCCCGTTAAGCGAATACCAGCGAAATGTTCCACCACACGTGCGCGCCGCGCGCCTCGCCGATGAGCAGAATGTAAAGCTGGGGCGTCCACCGCAGTATCAAAATCGCGGAACCATAAAATATGTCTGGACGGTCAATGGCCCAGAACCTGTTGATTATCAGCTATCTGCGCTCGATTACGAGCATTATCTGACACGCCAGATCCAACCCGTTGCCGAGGGAATTCTTCCCTTTATTGACGATAATTTTGCTACACTACTCACAGGGCAACTGGGGTTATTTTGACGCGTGACGAAACCGTCGCCATCCAGTACCATAGCGCCCTTTCCATTCCTGGACCCCAATACACTTGCTGCCACTTTACTCTGGCAGAGGGTGAGTATTGCCTGCAACTAAAGATATAGAGCCGAACATATATGCCTTTTACACTTGGTCAACGCTGGATCAGCGATACAGAAAGCGAATTGGGACTTGGTACCGTTGTCGCCATGGATGCGCGAACCGTCACATTACTTTTCTCATCGACGGGCGAAAACCGTCTGTATGCGCGCAGTGATTCCCCCGTGACCCGCGTGATGTTCAATCCTGGCGATACGATAACAAGCCATGAAGGCTGGCAACTGCATGTCGATGAAGTAAAAGAAGAAAACGGCCTGCTTGCCTATATCGGAACCCGCCTGGATACCGAAGAAACCGGTGTCATGCTGCGTGAAGTACTACTCGACAGCAAACTGGTATTCAGCAAACCACAAGATCGCCTGTTTGCCGGCCAGATTGACCGCATGGATCGCTTTGCTCTGCGCTATCGCGCCCGTAAATTTCAGAGCGAACAATACCGTATGCCGTGGAGTGGGTTGCGTGGTCAACGTACCAGCCTGATCCCTCACCAACTGAACATTGCCCATGATGTTGGCCGTCGTCATGCCCCTCGCGTTTTACTGGCAGACGAAGTGGGTTTAGGTAAAACCATTGAAGCCGGGATGATCCTGCATCAACAACTGCTGTCCGGCGCCGCAGAGCGCGTGCTGATCATCGTCCCGGAGACATTACAGCACCAGTGGCTGGTCGAAATGCTGCGTCGCTTCAACCTGCGTTTTGCACTGTTTGATGATGAGCGTTATGCAGAAGCGCAGCACGATGCCTACAACCCATTTGAAACCGAACAACTGGTCATCTGCTCGCTGGACTTTGCCCGTCGCAGTAAACAGCGCCTGGAGCATCTGTGTGACGCCGAATGGGATCTGCTGATCGTCGATGAAGCGCATCACCTGGTGTGGAGCGAAGACGCGCCCAGCCGCGAATATATGGCCATTGAACAACTGGCAGAACGTGTGCCGGGCATCCTGCTGCTAACCGCTACACCGGAGCAGCTGGGCATGGAAAGTCACTTTGCTCGTCTGCGCCTGCTGGACCCCAGCCGTTTTCACGATTTCGCCCAGTTTGTTGAAGAGCAAAAAAATTATCGTCCGGTCGCCGACGCCGTCGCTATGTTACTGGCAGGCAACAAGCTGAGTAACAGTGAGCTGAACATGTTAGGCGACATGATTGGCGAGCAGGACATTGAGCCGCTATTGCAGGCGGCAAACAGCGACAGCGAAGATGCCCAGAGCGCGCGTCAGGAGCTGGTTTCGATGCTGATGGACCGCCATGGCACCAGCCGCGTGCTGTTCCGTAACACCCGTAATGGTGTGAAAGGCTTCCCAAAACGCGAGCTGCACACCATCAAGCTGCCGCTGCCGACCCAATACCAGACGGCGATTAAAGTCTCCGGCATTATGGGTGCGCGTAAAAGCGCGGAAGACCGGGCGCGCGATATGCTCTACCCGGAACAGATTTATCAGGAATTCGAAGGCGATACCGGCACCTGGTGGAACTTTGACCCGCGCGTGGAATGGCTGATGGGCTATCTGACCAGCCACCGCTCGCAAAAAGTATTAGTTATCTGTGCAAAAGCCACCACCGCGCTTCAGCTGGAGCAGGTTCTGCGCGAGCGCGAAGGTATCCGCGCTGCCGTGTTCCATGAAGGGATGTCGATCATTGAGCGTGACCGCGCCGCAGCCTGGTTTAGCGAAGAAGATAGCGGCGCCCAGGTAATGCTGTGTTCTGAAATCGGCTCCGAAGGGCGTAACTTCCAGTTCGCCAGCAATCTGGTGATGTTTGACCTGCCGTTCAACCCGGACCTGCTGGAACAGCGTATTGGCCGCCTGGACCGTATTGGTCAGGCACATGATATTCAGATCCACGTTCCGTACCTGGAAAAAACCGCACAATCCGTGCTGGTGCGCTGGTACCATGAAGGTCTGGATGCGTTTGAACATACCTGCCCGACCGGCCGTACCATCTACGACACGGTCTATAACAATCTGATCGGCTACCTGGCTGAACCAGAAAATACCGATGGCTTTGACGATCTGATCAAAACCTGTCGCGAACAACATGACGCGCTGAAAGCTCAGCTGGAGCAAGGTCGCGATCGTCTGCTGGAGATCCACTCTAACGGCGGTGAAAAAGCGCTGGCACTGGCTGAGAGTATTGAAGAACAGGACGATGATACCAGCCTGATCGCCTTCGCCATGAACCTGTTTGATATCGTTGGTATTAATCAGGATGACCGTGGTGACAATTTGATCGTGCTGACACCGTCCGATCATATGCTGGTGCCAGATTTCCCTGGATTGCCGGAAGATGGCTGCACCATTACGTTTGAGCGTGATGTCGCTCTGTCGCGTGAAGACGCTCAGTTTATTACCTGGGAGCATCCGTTAATCCGTAATGGTCTGGATCTTATCCTCTCTGGCGACACCGGCAGTAGCACCATTTCGTTGTTGAAAAATAAAGCATTACCGGTCGGAACTCTGTTGGTTGAGCTGGTGTATGTGGTTGAAGCGCAAGCGCCGAAACAGCTGCAGCTGAACCGCTTCCTGCCGCCAACGCCGGTACGTATGCTGCTGGATAAAAACGGCAATAACCTCGCTGCACAGGTTGAGTTCGAAACCTTTAACCGTCAGCTCAGCGCCGTTAACCGCCACACCGGCAGTAAACTGGTCAACGCCGTGCAGCAGGACGTTCATGCTATTCTGCAACTCGGTGAAGCACAGGTGGAAAAATCAGCCCGCGCGCTGATCGACGCGGCGCGTAAAGAAGCGGACGAAAAACTGACTGCGGAACTCTCCCGTCTGGAAGCGCTGCGTGCCGTTAACCCGAACATCCGTGATGACGAACTCAGCGCAATTGAAAGCAACCGTCAGCAGGTGATGGAAAGCCTGGATCAGGCGGGCTGGCGTCTGGATGCCCTGCGCCTGATCGTCGTGACGCATCAGTAACGGAGCCATACATGGGGATGGAAAACTACAATCCGCCGCAGGAACCCTGGTTGGTCATCCTGTATCAGGATGAGCACATTATGGTGGTCAACAAGCCGAGCGGTTTGTTGTCTGTGCCGGGTCGTCTGGATGAGCACAAAGACAGCGTGATGACGCGTATTCAGCGCGATTATCCGCAGGCTGAATCCGTCCATCGTCTGGATATGGCCACCAGCGGCGTGATTGTAGTCGCGCTAACCAAAGCGGCAGAGCGCGAGCTAAAACGCCAGTTTCGCGAGCGCGAACCGAAAAAACAGTATGTTGCACGCGTCTGGGGGCATCCCGCTCCGGCCGAGGGTCTGGTTGATTTACCGCTGATTTGCGACTGGCCGAACAGGCCAAAGCAAAAAGTGTGTTATGAGACCGGGAAATCAGCGCAGACAGAGTATGAGGTGGTGGAGTTCACGGCGGATAACACCGCCCGGGTCGTGCTTAAACCGATTACCGGACGCTCCCACCAGCTGCGTGTGCATATGCTGGCGTTAGGGCATCCAATCCTCGGCGATCGCTTCTATGCTCCGCCCGAAGCGCTGGCGTTGGCACCCCGCCTGCTGCTGCACGCCGAGATGCTAACCATCACGCATCCCGAATACGGCAACAGTATGACGTTTAAAGTCCCGGCGGACTTTTAAATTCTGAGCCAATTTATGCCGGGGGCGCTTCGCTTGCCCGGCCTACATTCATTACCGTAGGCCGGATAAGGCGCTAGCCGCATCCGGCATAATTATTATTTAAAGCCTTTTTGTTCTTTGATTAACTCGTAAGCCTTCTGGATTTCCTGCGCTTTTTGCTTCGCCATTTCCATCATCTCTGGCGGCAGACCTTTCGCGACCAGTTTGTCCGGATGGTGCTCGCTCATCAGCTTACGGTAAGCGCGCTTTATGGTAGTCGCATCATCGGTCGTTTTCACACCCAACACATTACAGGCGTCTTCCAGCGTTGGGCCGCGTTGCGCCTGCTGCCAGCCACCGCCGCCAGACTGCTGCTGATATCCGCCGCCAAACTGTGCGCCGCCCTGCATCATGCGCAGGAACTGATCAAATTGGGTACGTGAGATCCCCAACTCTTCAGCAATCACATACAGCACTTCACGCTCATTAGGATGTAACGACCCATCGGCAAATGCCGCCTGGATTTGAATTTCCAGAAACATGCGGATCAGATCGAATCGACCAAAACAGACGCTGCGAAACTGACGCATCTTTTCACGTAATGGATAATTATCCGATTTTCCTACCCGGAAGGCGTGTTGTGCAGCCGTTCGCGAGTCACCGTGCAAATTCATCCGATCCATCAACTGGCTGGCGATATGAATATCGGCTTCCGTGACGCGACCTTTGGATTTGGTCAGATGTCCCATCACCTCAAAAGTGGTGGCAAAAAACAGCGCCTGGCGTTCACGTTGGTTGGCAAACCACGCCATTTTGCGCATGCGGGCTTTGTCGAACATGTGGCCAACTAACAGCCCCAGAACCACACCCCAGAAGCCGCCACCCATCATTAAGGCCACGGCTACACCAATTATCTTTCCCCAATACTGCATAGACTCCCCAAATCTTTATGCTCTCAGCCAGGCTATGTCCCACAATATAAGGTGCTTTTACCGATTTACGGCTGCGGTCAATTGTGGGACATCGCCTATAATTTGCATTATCATACCTGTCATTCAATGCCGTGCCTAACACCACGGATGCCTAAATGGGCAGGATTAACACTAGCGCAGTGAAGATGAGATAAGTTAGGCTGTGACCGTTTGTCACGCGCGACGCTACTGATGATGGAACAATAAATACAACGTATGAAAAAACGTATTCCCACTCTTCTGGCCACCATGATTGCCAGTGCCCTCTATAGCCATCAGGGCCTGGCAGCCGATCTCGCCTCACAGTGTATGCTGGGCGTGCCGAGCTATGACCGTCCTCTGGTACAGGGCGAGACTAATGAATTACCCGTCACCATCAATGCCGACAACGCTAAAGGGAA
Organism: Citrobacter sp. Cf132; assembly: GCF_030333885.1. NCBI lineage: Bacteria > Pseudomonadati > Pseudomonadota > Gammaproteobacteria > Enterobacterales > Enterobacteriaceae > Citrobacter > Citrobacter sp. Cf132. The sequence continues at coordinate 38,960 of NZ_JAOWFA010000049.1, read as the reverse complement.
TTATCCCGATGACGCGGTGTTTACCGGCAACGTGGACATCGCACAGGGTAACAGCCGCCTGCAGGCCGACGAAGTACAGCTTCATCAGAAGCAGGCTGAAGGCCAGCCGGAGCCAATACGTACCGTCGATGCGCTGGGCAACGTCCATTATGATGACAATCAGGTTATTCTGAAGGGACCGAAGGGCTGGTCTAATCTGAATACCAAAGATACCAACATCTGGGAAGGTGATTACCAGATGGTGGGCCGTCAGGGGCGCGGGAAAGCCGATCTGATGAAACAGCGTGGGGAAAACCGTTATACCATTCTGGAAAACGGTAGCTTTACCTCCTGTCTGCCAGGTTCCGATACCTGGAGCGTCGTCGGTAGCGAAGTGATCCACGACCGTGAAGAACAGGTCGCAGAGATCTGGAACGCCCGTTTTAAACTGGGTCCGGTTCCGGTCTTTTACAGTCCTTATTTACAGTTACCCGTCGGCGATAAGCGCCGTTCCGGTTTCCTGATCCCGAACGCAAAATATTCCACCAATAACTATTTTGAGTTCTACCTGCCGTATTACTGGAACATTGCGCCCAACATGGACGCCACCATCACGCCACATTATATGCACCGTCGTGGCGGGATCATGTGGGAGAACGAATTCCGCTACCTGACGCAAGCAGGTGCGGGCCTGATGGAGTTCGACTATCTGAACTCCGATAAAGTGTATGAGGACGAACATCCGAAGGATGACAATTCGCGTCGCTGGTTGTTCTACTGGCAGCACGCCGGTGTACTGGACCAGGTGTGGCGTTTCAACGTCGACTATACCAAGGTCAGCGACACCAGCTACTTTAATGATTTCGATAACAAATACGGTTCCAGTACCGACGGCTACGCCACGCAAAAATTCAGCGTCGGCTACGCGGTACAGAACTTTGATGCCACGGTTTCGACCAAGCAGTTCCAGGTCTTCGACGCGCAAAACAGTAACAGCTACTCTGCGCAGCCGCAGTTAGACGTCAACTACTACCAGAATGACGTTGGTCCGTTTGATACCCGTATTTATGGTCAGGCGGTGCACTTCGTTAACACCAACGACAACATGCCGGAAGCGACGCGCGTTCACCTTGAACCGACCATCAATCTGCCATTGTCGAACAACTGGGGAAGTATCAATACCGAAGCAAAACTGCTGGCAACGCACTATCAGCAGACTAATCTGGATTGGTACAACGCGAATAACACCACCAAGCTCGATGATTCAGCTAACCGCGTCATGCCGCAGTTTAAAGTTGACGGCAAGATGGTGTTTGAGCGTGACATGCAAATGCTGGCGCCGGGTTATACCCAGACGCTGGAGCCGCGCGCGCAGTACCTGTACGTACCGTATCGCGACCAAAGTCATATCTATAACTATGACTCGTCCCTGCTGCAATCTGACTATAGCGGCCTGTTCCGTGACCGTACCTATGGCGGTCTGGACCGCATTGCCTCCGCCAACCAGGTCACGACTGGGGTCACATCTCGCGTTTATGATGACGCAGCCGTTGAACGTTTTAATATATCCGTGGGTCAAATCTACTATTTCACCGAGTCTCGCACCGGCGATGACAACATTAAATGGGAGAATGACGACAAAACGGGCTCACTGGTATGGGCGGGTGACACCTACTGGCGCATCTCCGATCGCTGGGGTTTACGCAGTGGGATCCAGTACGATACCCGTCTGGACAGCGTTGCAACCAGTAGCAGCAGTATCGAATATCGTCGCGACGAAAACCGTATGCTGCAGTTGAACTACCGTTATGCCAGCTCGGAGTATATCCAGGCTACTCTGCCGTCTTACTACTCTACGGCAGAGCAGTATAAAAACGGGATCTCACAGGTGGGCGCAGTGGCAAGCTTCCCAATCGCCGACCGTTGGTCGATTGTTGGCGCTTACTACTTCGATACCAACGTGAACAAAGAAGCAGATTCAATGCTGGGGCTGCAGTACAACTCCTGCTGTTACGCCATTCGCTTCGGTTACGAACGTAAGCTGAACGGCTGGGATAACACCCAGAAACACGCGATTTATGACAACACGATCGGCTTTAATATCGAACTGCGCGGCCTGAGCTCCAACTACGGTCTCGGCACCAACCAAATGTTGCGTTCAAACATTTTGCCGTATCAAAGCTCTTTATGATCTGATTGATTTACAACGTAATCCGCATCGCGGTTAATTGAAATGGAAAAAGTATGAAGAACTGGAAAACGCTGCTTCTCGGTATCGCCATGATCGCGAATACCAGTTTCGCTGCCCCACAGGTAGTCGATAAAGTCGCAGCCGTCGTCAATAACGGCGTCGTTCTCGAAAGCGACGTCGATGGCTTAATGCAGTCAGTAAAACTTAATGCGGGTCAGGCTGGTCAGCAGTTACCGGACGACGCCACGCTGCGTCATCAGATCCTGGAACGTTTGATCATGGATCAAATCCTCCTGCAAATGGGTCAGAAGATGGGTGTTAAAATCTCTGACGAGCAGTTGGATCAGGCTATTGCCAACATCGCCAAGCAGAACAACATGACGCTGGATCAGATGCGCAGTCGTCTGGCACAGGATGGTTTAAGCTATTCGACCTATCGTAGCCAGATCCGCAAAGAGATGACCATCTCTGAAGTGCGTAACAACGAAGTTCGCCGTCGCGTCACTATCCTGCCTCAGGAAGTGGATGCCCTGGCGCAACAGGTAGGCAACCAAAACGATGCCAGCACCGAACTGAACCTGAGCCACATTCTGATCCCATTACCGGAAAACCCAACTTCCGAGCAGGTTAACGCGGCTGAAAGCCAGGCGCGCTCTGTTGTTGATGAAGCGCGTAACGGTAGTGATTTCGGCAAACTGGCTATTACTTATTCCGCTGACCAGCAGGCGCTAAAAGGCGGCCAGATGGGTTGGGGACGTATTCAGGAGCTGCCGGGTATCTTCGCCCAGGCGTTAAGCACTGCGAAAAAAGGCGATATCATCGGCCCAATTCGTTCAGGTGTCGGCTTCCACATCCTGAAAGTCAATGATATGCGTGGCCAAAGCCAGAGCATCTCCGTGACTGAAGTTCACGCCCGCCATATTCTGCTTAAGCCGTCGCCGATCATGACCGATCAGCAGGCGCGTCTGAAGCTGGAACAAATCGCGGCAGATATTAAGAGCGGTAAAACTACCTTCGCGGCAGCCGCTAAAGAGTTTTCTCAGGATCCAGGCTCTGCCAACCAGGGCGGCGATCTGGGTTGGGCTGCAGCGGATATTTTCGACCCAGCTTTCCGCGATGCGCTGACCAAACTTCATAAAGGCCAGATGAGCGCCCCGGTGCACTCCTCTTTCGGTTGGCATCTGATCGAACTGCTGGACACGCGTAACGTTGATAAAACTGACGCGGCGCAGAAAGACAGAGCTTACCGTATGCTGATGAACCGTAAATTCTCGGAAGAAGCAGCAACCTGGATGCAGGAACAGCGCGCCAGCGCTTACGTTAAAGTTCTGAGCAACTAATGGCTCGTACTCAACGCGTTGTTATCACTCCCGGCGAACCCGCCGGGATTGGCCCGGACCTGGTGGTTCAGCTCGCCCAGCGCGATTGGCCTGTAGAACTCGTTGTCTGTGCGGATGCAGGACTTCTCAGTGACCGGGCAGCAATGCTCGGTTTACCGCTTTCACTCCTCCCCTACTCTCCAGATACCCCAGCCAGACCGCAATCAGCAGGCACATTGACGCTGTTACCGGTTGCGCTGCGGGCACCTGCTGTCGCGGGTCAGTTGGCGGTAGAAAACGGGCAATATGTGGTGGATACGCTGGCTCGCGCCTGCGATGGTTGCCTGCAAGGTGAGTTTGCGGCGTTGATCACCGGTCCGGTTCACAAGGGCGTAATCAATGACGCAGGCGTTCCGTTTACCGGGCATACCGAGTTTTTTGAAGAGCGCTCACAGGCAAAGAAAGTTGTTATGATGCTGGCGACCGAAGAACTGCGCGTTGCCCTGGCAACCACGCATTTGCCGCTCAGAGCCGTTGCCGACGCCATTACGCCCGCCCTACTTCAGGAAGTGATCGGCATTTTACATCATGATTTACGCACTAAGTTCGGCATTGCCGATCCACATATTCTGGTGTGCGGTCTTAACCCGCATGCTGGTGAAGGCGGTCATATGGGAACGGAAGAGATAGACACCCTCATTCCGGTACTCGATGAACTGCGTGCGCAGGGGATGAAATTAAACGGCCCGCTGCCCGCAGATACGCTTTTTCAGCCCAAATATCTCGACCACGCGGATGCCGTGCTGGCAATGTACCACGATCAGGGTCTACCCGTGCTAAAATACCAGGGATTTGGTCGCGGTGTGAATATCACGCTGGGCCTGCCCTTTATTCGCACATCCGTCGATCACGGCACCGCACTTGAACTCGCGGGCCGTGGACAAGCAGATGTCGGCAGTTTTATTACGGCGCTTAATCTCGCCATCAAAATGATTGTTAATACCAATGAATAATCGAGTCCATCAGGGCCATTTAGCCCGTAAACGTTTCGGGCAGAACTTCCTCAACGATCAGTTTGTGATCGAAAGTATTGTCTCTGCTATCAACCCGCAGAAAGGTCAGGCTATGGTCGAAATCGGCCCAGGCCTGGCGGCATTGACCGAACCAGTAGGCGAACGTCTGGACAAGCTCACGGTCATTGAACTGGACCGCGATCTCGCCGCGCGCCTGCAAACGCACCCGTTTTTAGGGCCGAAGCTGACGATTTATCAGCAAGATGCCATGACCATGAACTTCGGCGAACTGGCACAAACGATGGGTCAGCCGCTGCGCGTATTCGGCAACCTGCCGTACAACATCTCCACGCCACTCATGTTCCATCTTTTTTCCTATACTGATGCCATTGCCGACATGCATTTCATGTTGCAAAAAGAGGTGGTCAATCGTCTGGTTGCAGGGCCAAACAGTAAAGCGTATGGTCGATTAAGCGTCATGGCGCAGTATTACTGCAATGTGATCCCGGTACTTGAAGTACCGCCTTCCGCATTTACGCCAGCGCCTAAAGTTGATTCAGCTGTTGTGCGTCTGGTCCCTCACGCGACGATGCCGTACCCGGTTAAAGATGTTCGTGTGCTGAGCCGTATTACCACCGAAGCGTTTAATCAGCGCCGTAAAACGGTACGTAACAGTCTCGGCAACCTATTTAGCGTTGAAGTACTGACAGAGCTGGGCGTTGATCCGGCGATGCGAGCGGAAAATATCTCTGTCGCGCAATACTGCCGGATGGCTAACTATCTGTCAGAAAACGCGCCATCGAAGGAGAGTTAAACATGATCAATTCGCCCCGAGTGTGCATTCAGGTACAAAGCGTCTACATTGAGGCGCAATCCTCACCTGATGATGAACGTTACGTTTTTGCTTACACCGTAACTATCCGCAATTTGGGGCGAGCGCCTGTGCAGCTGTTGGGGCGTTATTGGTTAATCACTAATGGTCATGGCCGCGAAACAGAAGTCCAGGGTGAAGGCGTGGTTGGCGTCCAGCCCCATATCGAACCCGGCGAAGAGTACCAGTATACCAGCGGTGCGGTGATTGAAACGCCGCTGGGCACCATGCAGGGTCACTACGAAATGATCGATGAACAAGGCATCGCCTTTACCATCGACATTCCCGTATTCCGACTCGCCGTTCCAACACTCATTCATTAAAACAATAACTATGGCGACATACCTTATTGGCGACGTTCACGGTTGTTACGATGAACTGGTAGCCTTGCTGCATCAGGTAGACTTTAATTCCCAAAAAGACACCCTATGGCTCACCGGCGATCTGGTCGCTCGTGGGCCGGGCTCGCTGGACGTTTTGCGCTACGTGAAATCACTGGGCGACAGCGTACGGTTGGTATTGGGTAATCACGATTTACACCTGCTGGCCGTATTTGCTGGTATCAGTCGTAATAAACCTAAAGACAGGGTCACATCGCTGCTCGAAGCACCGGATGCCGACGAATTACTTAACTGGCTCCGCCGTCAACCGCTGTTGCAGGTAGACGAAGAGAAGAAACTGGTGATGGCACATGCCGGTATCACCCCACAGTGGGACCTGCAGACGGCAAAAGACTGTGCTCGCGATGTTGAAGCCGTGTTGTCGAGCGACTCATATCCCTTCTTCCTTGATGCGATGTACGGCGACATGCCCAATAACTGGACCCCGGAACTGACCGGGCTGGCACGCCTGCGTTTTATTACCAACGCCTTTACCCGCATGCGTTACTGCTTCCCCAACGGTCAACTGGATATGTACAGCAAAGAGTCACCAGAAGACGCACCTGCCCCGCTGAAGCCGTGGTTTGCCATTCCTGGACCTGTCAGTGAAGCGTACAGCATTGCATTCGGGCACTGGGCATCGCTGGAAGGCAAAGGCACACCAGAAGGTATTTACGCGCTGGATACGGGGTGTTGCTGGGGAGGCGATCTCACCTGTCTGCGCTGGGAAGACAAACAGTACTTTGTGCAGCCATCAAATCGCCATCTGAATCTGGATCCTGGCGAAGCGGTCAACGCCTGAGAGATTTATGCCTGATGGCGCTACGCTTATCAGGCCTACATCTGGCACAAGAGTAGGCCGGATAAGGCGTTTCGCCGCCATCCGGCACTTACAGGATTAACGACGCTCCAGAATCTCGAAGCAGTAGCTGTGAGAGTTTTGCGCGTCGGCATCGTGGAATTCACTGAACACCGACTCCCAGTCATCCGGTTCGTAGTCCGGGAAATGCGTATCCCCTTCGACTTCAGCATCAATGTGCGTCAGATACAGCTTCTGCGCTTTTGGCAGGAACTGCTCATACACGCGCCCACCGCCAATCACCATAATCTCTGGTTCATCACCGCAGGCCGCAATGGCTTCATCAACAGACTTCACCCACTGCACACGATCGTCAGTGCCAGGCTTGCTGCTGATGACGATATTTTTACGCCCAGGTAACGGTCGCCCGATGGATTCCCAGGTGTGGCGTCCCATGACAACCGGCTTGTTTAAGGTATTACGTTTAAACCAGGCGAGATCGGCAGGGAGGTTCCACGGCATGGCGTTCTCCATACCGATGACGCGATCTACCGCTAACGCCGCAATCAGACTGATCATTGAATATTTCCCGGATACAAAAAAATTGTCGCCACTATACGGAAAGCGCAATCTTTCGTCGACTGGCGGAAAGAGGATGAACAGGAAAATTTTCCGTTCTGCTGGCGAACCGACCTATTTAAGGTGGTACGCCAGCATTACAGTAGTTCAAAAACAGCCAATTAGCAGTAAAGTTTGCAGAACATCACATTTTTTACCCTATGCTGACGGTTTCACTTCCGGCTCATCGGCGACGTCGCCCGTATGCTTACCTTCATCCGTGCCTTGCCAGCCATGGCGTTGAATTAACGATAAGTGCTGACGATCTTCCGCAATAATTTCACTCAGCATTGCGCTGGTGCGTTTATAAACGGCCGCGCGGGAAGTCGCGTCATTTTCCCCTTTCACCATCTCCTCTACCATCATGGTATTGAATCGGCGGAATACGTCGGCCCGCTCACGTGCCTCATAGCGCCCAAGCCCGAGACCTTCCAACGCCAGACGTCCGGTCTTCAGTGCACCTTCAAAGGTTTCACGTTCCGGCATATCCACGCCCGCCTGGCGCAGACGGATGTAATGATCCACATCGCGCGCACGAGCAATAATTTGCAGATGCGGGAAATGCTCTTTCACCATTTCGGTTAACTGCAGGCTGGTTTGCGGATCGTCAATGGCATTAATAATGACTTCAGCTTTCGCCGCCCCGGCAGACTCCAGCAGATCCATCCGGGTCGCATCGCCATAGAAAACCTTCATCCCGAATTTACGCAGCGTTTCGATATGGTCCGGGTCATGATCAAGAACCACCATTTTGACCCCACTCGACAACAACAGACGACCGGTTATCTGGCCAAATCGCCCAAATCCAGCGATGATCACCCGCGGTTGCTCCTCATCGATTTCATCGGCTTCCCGCTCTTCCGAAGTCGCCGATTTTTCCAGACGCGTCAAAATCACCAGCAAAATCGGCGTAGCCGCCATCGACAACGCCACCGCCAGCGTCAGCGATTTCGCCCAGTCAGGATCGAGCACATTTGCCATTTGTGCCGCGCCAAACACCACAAAGGCAAACTCACTGCCCTGCCCTAACAATACGGCAAACCAGCGACGCTGCTTGTTCGGCACCTGCAACGGTTTCGCTATCAACCACAGCATGACGGTTTTGATAACCAGGAAACCGACCAGCAAAATGATAATGCGCAAGGGATTATCAATCAGCGTACCAAAGTCGATAGACATCCCCACGCCAATGAAAAACAGTCCCAGCAGCAATCCTTTAAATGGCTCAATGTCGCTTTCCAGCGCGTGGCGATACTCAGAGCTTGCCAGCAGCACCCCGGCCAGAAAGGCCCCCATCGCCATCGACAGGCCAACCTCTTCCAGGAGCAGACCGAAGCCAAACACGAGGAACAGCGCAACGGCACTGAATACTTCCCGCAGGCCCGAACGCGCAACAAAACGCAAGGCCGGACGTGTGACATAACGCCCCAATACCACCACTAATACCAGTGCGCCCGCTACCTTCAGGGCTGACAATGCAAACGCCCCAAGCGTAGTCGATGCGCCGCTCGCCGCCAGTAACGGGATCATCGCCACCAATGGAATAGCGGCGATATCCTGGAACAGCAGCACGGCAAACGCGCTGCGGCCCATTTGCGAAACCATCAGGTTGCGTTCATTCATTGCCTGCATAGCGATCGCCGTTGAGGAAAGCGCCAGCGTCATGCCGATCAGTTCCGCTACCTGCCAGCGCAGGCCAAGGAACATACAGAACAAACCAATTAAGCCGCCGCAAACCACCATCTGTAGCGCACCGCCGCCGAACACCGATGCCCGCAATTTCCACAAACGTTGCGGATCCAGCTCCAGACCGATGACAAACAGCATCAGTACCACACCGATCTCCGCAAAATGCAGGATGGATTCGGCGTCCGTCACCAGCCTCAGACCCCAGGGCCCGATAATGCATCCGGCGATGAGATACCCCAGTACCGACCCTAATCCCAGCCGTACGGCGATGGGTACAATCAGCGCCGCCGATCCGAGATAAATCAGCGCCTGTATCAGCGTATGGCTATCCATGGTGTGCCTCCTGCCATTCCATCAGACGCTGTTTGTAGTGACGCGCCTGCGCTTGCAGCGTTTCATCATCACAGATAAACGTACAGTGCATCGCAAACGGCGGCAGCCATTTGAGGCCGCAATAGAGCGCTGTTGCCTGTAAAGGCTGAGAAAGCACATCAAATCCGGGATGGGAGCCAATATCGAAGTGGTTTTCACCGCCGCCGGTCGTCACCGCCCACAGCAGTTGTTTACCGTGCAGCGCAGTACCACCATGGCCATACGCCCAGCCGTGCGAAAGGACTTTATCCATCCACAGCTTGAGTAATGGAGGTGTGCTGTACCACTGCATCGGATGCTGCCAGATGATCAAATCAGCGCGCGCCAGCGCATCCTGTTCAGCGGCAATATCGATATTGAAGTCGGGGTAGAGCTGGTAGAGCGAGCGTATCTCCACGCCCTCCAGCGTCCTTGCCTGTTCAAGCATCCGCTTATTCGCATGCGAATGTTGCGGATAGGGATGCGCATAAATGATGAGAATCATGATTAGCCTGTGTCACTGCATTATTGTAATAACAGTGAGTTTAGTCACTTAATCCACAGGCTAACAGTCAATATTATTGAGTGGCTGAATGGAGAAAACTGAACTAGTTGTCCAGTTCGCTCATATCCTTAACCTGATCGCGGTTAATCTGTTCCGTCTTACCCGTCTGGGCATTTTTGTACGACACCAGACCAGTATCATCATCAACCTGCGGTTTGCCGTCAGTGACGATTGTTTTACCATCGGTGGTTTTAACCGCCTGGTTTGAGGAACAACCGACCACGGTAAACAGTGCTGCTGCGGTAAAAATTGAGGTGATCAGGATATGTTTTTGCATGGTGTTCTCCCTGCTTTTCAGTTGTTTTCAGTGATATACCCAGTTAACTGTAGGCTAACTGACTGAGTTGCAGGGAAAATACAGAACACTCCTAATAGCCCGCCCTGGTCACGGGCTTACTGCGAATCGTCATTTGACTGGTTTGCGCCAGCGTCAGACCTCGCGTTTCCGGGGCGAAAGCGATGGACACAAGCAGGCCAATCAGCGAAATTCCTGCGCCCATCAGCATGACATTGCTGATACCGTATTTGGTGATGAATACCGGCAGCGCCCAGGTTGAAACAATAGTACCGATGCGGCTTAAGGACATAATCACCCCGACGGCAGACGCGCGAATGTCGGTAGGGAACAGCTCGTTTGGGTATAGCCACTGCAGGTTTCCCGGTCCCCCCGAGAAAAACGCGTACACGGCAAACGCCAGCACTACCAGCCACGCCCCCATATCAGGAATTAACCCCAGTACAGCCAGCGCCAGCGTCATCATAATAAAACTGCCAATCAACAGCGGTCGGCGACCCGCGCTATTGAGCCAGAACATGGGCGGAATGCACCCCAGCATAAAGCACAGGCTTATCACCACATTGCCCAACGCGGCGCTTTTCCCGGCACCAAGCCCCAACAGTCCAACAATCTGCGGACCAAAGGTATAAATGGCGAACATCGGGATCACCTGACAGGTCCAGATAGCGGCAACAAACAGGACAAACGGGAAATGACGGCGGTTAAACAGCTGGAGAAAACGCGTCTCCTGCGGCGCCTCTTCGTCGAACACCACCGGTTCGCCGAACAGTTTAATCATCATCGCTTCACACTCTTTCACCCGACCTTTACGCAGCAGCCAGCGCGGCGATTCAGGAAGATCGAAGCGCCCAATCAGGATCAAAATACAGGGGATCACCGCGCTGCCCAGCATCCAGCGCCACCCTCCCTCAACATCATACAGCCAGTAACCGACCAGATCGGCACAGGTGGCGCCGACATACCACATCGCGGCGATAAAACCGATGGAGAAAGCGCGCTGGCGGGTATTGGAGAACTCGGTAATCATCGAGGTAGCAATCGGATAATCGGCACCAATCACAATGCCGATCAGCACGCGCATCACCAACAGCTCAACGGGCGAGGAAACAAACATGGTTGCTGCCGATATCACGCCAATGGCGATAATATCGATGATGAACATTTTGCGCCGCCCGACCTTATCGGAAATGTAGCCAAACAGCGACGTCCCCACAAACAGACCGGCGAGCGTGCCGGCGCCCAGCAGACCAATCCACTGTGCGTCCAGTTTCAATGCTGGCGTGAGCTGTTCCAGCGCCACGCCAATCATCACCAGCACATAACCATCCAGAAATGGCCCACCGCTTCCCCACAGCATTATCCGGCGGTGAATAGAGGTAAATTTGATGTCATCAAAGTTCCTGGGCTGCTGCATAGCGACTTCCTGTTTCAACACGGGCAAAGCGTCATCTATAGGCCGGATAAGGCGTTTACGCCCCCATCCGGCACTGGCGTCACATGATTGCCGGATGGCGACGCTAGCGCGTCTTATCCGGCCTACGGGTGCACAACCTCGTACTTATTAACCGTAGCGAAACTCCACGCCAAATGTCCCACGCGGGTATTCCCACTTTTCCAGCGCTGTATCGAGCCCGAGAATACGGCACGTTCCGCACTCCAGACATCCGGCGTAATCAAACCGTACGCTGCCGTCGTCCTGCTTTTTATACAGCCCCGCTGGACAGGCCTTAATCAGCACTTCCAGCGCCTGTTTATCAGGATCGGTTTTGAGAATGATATGTGGGCTGTCTTCATCGACATTGAACTTATTGACGCCCAGTTTGACGTCCACATTGACGGGAGATGTCATAATACGGTCACTCCTTTCAGGCCATCTTTCATCAGGTTGATGAAGCCCACTTTCTTCGCATGGCGCAGGATTTTTTTACGCATTGGCACCGGGGCGGAACCATCTACGGTGAACAGGTCGCGTGCGATACTGACCGCCATTTCGGGATAGGCGGTAAACATGCGCGGGTTATCAAGAAAAGCAGGAAGCTTCTGGTACATACGCATATCGCGAATCGGGCCATCGTCCAGATGCTGACGGTATTCACCCAGCGACTGCTTGCTAAAGTCGTCGCGCTTCATCGCTGAAAGCACCGTTTTCGCCGCCGCTTCGCCTGCGGAAATGGCGAGATCCATACCGCGAATGGTAAAGCCGAGGTTCATACACATTCCGGCAGCGTCACCGGCAATCAGCACACCGTCCCCCACCAGTTCAGGTTGCATATTCATACCGGCTTCAGGTACCACGTGCGCGGCATATTCCACCAGCTTGCCACCGGCGATCAGTGGGGCAACCGCCGGATGCTGTTTGAAATCTTCCAGCATTTGCGGAACCGATTTTTTCGCGTCTTTCAGGTGATGAAGGCCGCAGACCAGCCCCAGAGAAAGGGTCGTTTCATTCGTATAGAGAAAGCCACCGCCCATCAATCCATCGGTTGGCGATCCGGCAAACAGGCAAGCTGCACCTTCGTTCCCCTGTAACTGGAAACGATCTTCAATTACCGATTTTGGCAGTTCGATCAGCTCCTTTACGCCGACGGCAACATGCGATGCCTCGACGCGCTTTGCCATACCCAGCTTTTCAGCCAGCAGAGAATTCACCCCGTCGGCGAGGATCACCACTTTGGCTTCCAGAATATCGCCGTCGGCTTCCACGCCCACGACTTTACCCTCGCGCTGCACAACGTTATCCACACGAATACCGGTGATAAGCTGGGCGCCAGCCTCCTCGGCCTGCTCCATCAGCCAGGCGTCAAATTTGCTACGTAAGACGGAATAAGAAACCTGCGACGATGCGGCCTCTTCACCATTGCAATAGTCGATGGTCATCGCCCCTTTGTCGGTCATAAAGGCGAGCTTTTCGTGGGTGATTATGCGTTCAATGGGGGCCTGCTCAGCAAAACCGGGAATGATGCGCTCCAGGCTATGCGCATACATGCGCCCACCGGTGACATTCTTCGCGCCAGCAGAATTGCCGCGCTCGATAACCAGCACCTGTGCACCTTCCCGAGCCAGCACCAGCGCCGCAACCGAACCAGCCAGACCTGCACCCACGATGATGGCATCAAAGATATCTTCGGACATACGTACTCCTGTCAGCGGCAGGATACCTTCGCATCCTGCCCGAATGGTTTAACGCGCTAAGGCAGCCGTCAGCGCAGGCAGGATCTTCAGCGCATCGCCAACAATGCCATAATCTGCATACTGAAAAATCGGCGCATTTTTGTCTTTGTTGATGGCGAAAATCGTCTGTGCGCCGTTGGCACCGACCATATGTTGGATCTGCCCGGAGATCCCCACGGCCAGATACAGTTCAGGCTTAAGCATCAGGTTGGAGATGCCGACGTAGCGTTCATGCTCCATCCACTTCTCGTTTTCCGCCACCGGACGGGAACAGGCCAACTCAGCGCCAATCGTCTGGCACAGCGCTTCTGCCAGCGAGATATTTTCTTTGCTACCAATACCGCGTCCCACGCTGACCACCAGACGGGCTTTGTCGAGATCGACGCTGTTGCTCTGACGCGCCTGAGTTGCCGTACGGGTCACGACAATGGCCGGAGCCTGCCACTGTACGGTATGCATCTCGCCGCTGCGGGTGGTATCCGGTTGCTGCGCGTCAAACGTTCCGCTACTGAGAGTTATCACGGCAAACGGTGAAGCGATTGTTTCTGCTCCCATCGCCAGGCCACCGTAGACCATATGTTTGACCGCCGCTATTCCATCCTGCACCGCGACTGCGCTGGCGTCATTTGAGACTGCAGCCGACAAGCGAAAGCCCAGCTTTGCCGCTAACAGCTTGCCCCGACGTGTATTCGGCAGCAGCACCGCGCCGCCCTCGCTGTGCTGACGAATGGTCTGAGCCATCACATCGGCGTAGTCTTCAACCATACGGTCTTCTGGTTTGCCGCTGAGCAGCCAGACATGATCCGCGCCTAAATGACATGCCGTTGCGCTGTCCGCATCGCTGAGCACAAACGTGTTAACTTTTTCACCTAAAGCCTGCGCACCATTCATCAGTTCCGGCAGACGAGAAGGGGTATCGCTGAATACCCAGATACTGGAAAATTTGTTCATAACATCCCCTGATAATTAAATGATTTTGCGAAGATTCTCGACAAACGCGGCAATCTGTTCTTCACCGTCACCTTCAATTACAACGCGCTGGCGCTCGCGCTGTTTCGGCGCAGCAACCTGTTGTGCGGAATACGCCTGCACGCTGTTCAGCCCAATGTCTGCAGGTGACCAAACCTGAACCGGTTTTTTCGCCGCACCAAGAATGGCTTTCATGGAAGGGATTTGAGGGGTGTTGATGTCAGTAGAGACCGCGATAACCGCCGGAAGCGGGATACTCAGGGTTTCAACTTCATCTTCCAGTTCACGCTCTACCGTCAGAGTGCTGTCGGTAAGAGAGAGGATTTTGCTCACGCCGTTTATCGCCGGCACGTCCAGCATTTCGCCCACCAGCAGACCAACCTGCTGAGCATAAAGATCGGAAGAACCGTCGCCGCAAATAAGCAGATCAAAACCGGATTTTTGCACGGCGGCAGCCAGCGCAGTGGCAGTTTGTTGCGGCAGCGCCTGTTCAAATTGATCGTCAATGACAACAATCAGTTCATCAGGGCCACGGGAAAGCACATCTTTGCGCCCTTTTGCATTGGTCAGCGCTTTGCCTCCGACGCTCATGGCCACAACCTGAGCCTCTCCCACCTGCTGTTTTAACTGGCAAGCCGCTTCGATCGCATTCAGATCATATTGGCTGATTTTGCCATCTGCTTTGCTGAAATCGAGTGTTCCATCAGCATTATTAATCGCAATATCCTGCTCATCAGGTACGCATTTGTAGCAAGTAATTATCTTCATTGCATCTCCAGAAATCATGAAGGAAACGTATTTATATCGGCGGTGTTAAATACAGATATCACGCTCTTTAATTCGGAAATAAAACCTTAATCACCAATATTGAAAATGTCACACATTGAAATTCGTAACTTTCAATAGTGTTACATGCCTCACCAATATTGAAAGAATCACGTCAAATATGAAAATTTTCAATATTGTCTGCTGGTTCAACAATATTGAACGCCAGTCACTTAAAAAAGTTAAAAAACAAATGCCAATATCATGATTAATAAAGAAATTATCTAGATTTCCAGACAAAATAACCAGCATAAAAAAGTGTGACAAAGATAACAGAATAGCCGGAAATGAATACCCATTATGAGTTACTCACTGAGGCGCCCCAGAGGTTAAAAAGTCATCAACAAATCATTAATAATAAATAAACAAACGATCACATACGGGCACGCTAAATAAATTTCGTTTTCACACTGGAATTCACTTATGAAAAATGAAAAGAGAAAATCGGGAATTGAACCGAAGGTTTTTTTTCCGCCATTAATAATTGTTGGGATACTTTGTTGGCTAACAGTAAGAGATCTTGATGCCGCTAACGTCGTTATTAATGCGGTATTCAGTTATGTCACCAACGTCTGGGGTTGGGCATTCGAATGGTATATGGTCGTCATGCTCTTCGGATGGTTCTGGTTAGTCTTTGGCCCGTATGCCAAAAAGAAATTAGGCGACGAAAAACCCGAGTTTAGTACCGCCAGCTGGATTTTTATGATGTTCGCCTCCTGTACATCCGCCGCGGTGCTGTTCTGGGGTTCCATCGAGATCTACTACTATATCTCTACCCCGCCGTTCGCTTTGGAGCCCAATTCCACGGGTGCGAAAGAGATCGGTCTGGCGTACAGCCTGTTCCACTGGGGGCCGTTGCCGTGGGCAACCTACAGCTTCCTTTCTGTGGCCTTCGCCTATTTCTTCTTTGTGCGCAAGATGGACGTCATCCGTCCCAGCTCTACGCTGGTACCGTTAGTGGGCGAAAAGCATGCGAAAGGGCTGTTCGGCACCATCGTTGATAACTTCTACCTGGTGGCGCTGATCTTCGCGATGGGTACCAGCCTCGGTCTGGCGACGCCGCTGGTAACCGAGTGTATGCAATGGCTGTTCGGTATTCCGCATACGCTGCAATTAGATGCCATCATCATTACCTGCTGGATCATTCTGAACGCCATTTGCGTAGCCTGTGGCCTGCAAAAAGGAGTCAGAATCGCCAGCGACGTGCGTAGCTACCTGAGCTTCCTGATGCTGGGCTGGGTGTTTATCGTCAGCGGCGCCAGCTTCATCATGAACTACTTCACCGACTCGGTCGGCATGCTGCTGATGTATCTGCCGCGCATGCTGTTCTATACCGATGCCATCGGCAAAGGCGGATTCCCGCAGGGCTGGACTGTTTTCTACTGGGCGTGGTGGGTCATTTACGCCATCCAGATGAGTATCTTCCTGGCGCGTATTTCTCGAGGTCGTACCGTACGTGAACTGTGCTTTGGGATGGTGCTGGGCCTGACCGCTTCCACCTGGATCCTGTGGACAGTCCTTGGCAGCAACACGCTGCTGCTGATGGATAAAAACATTCTCAACATCCCGCAGCTGATTGAACAACACGGCGTGGCGCGCGCCATTATCGAAACCTGGGCCGCCTTGCCATTCAGCACCGCCACCATGTGGGGCTTCTTTATCCTCTGCTTTATTGCCACCGTCACGCTAATTAACGCCTGCTCCTACACCCTGGCGATGTCCACCTGTCGCGAAGTTCGCGATGGTGAAGAACCGCCGCTGTTGGTGCGTATCGGTTGGTCCGTTCTGGTCGGCGTCATCGGCATCGTTCTGCTGGCGCTGGGTGGGCTGAAGCCCATTCAGACCGCAATTATCGCCGGAGGATGTCCGCTGTTCTTCGTCAACATCATGGTGACGCTGTCCTTTATTAAAGACGCCAAAGTGCACTGGAAAGACAAGTAATTCTTATTAACCCAATTGATCAAGAGGCTGAAAGATGGATTTCAACTTAAATGACGAGCAGGAACTGTTTGTCGCCGGTATTCGTGAACTGATGGCCAGTGAGAACTGGGAAGCTTATTTTGCCGAGTGCGATCGCGACAGCGTCTACCCTGAGCGTTTTGTAAAAGCACTGGCAGATATGGGCATCGATAGCCTGTTGATCCCGGAAGAACACGGCGGGCTGGAAGCCGGTTTTGTCACCGTTGCCGCCGTCTGGATGGAACTCGGCCGCCTGGGCGCGCCAACCTATGTGCTGTACCAGTTACCGGGGGGTTTTAACACCTTCCTGCGTGAAGGGACTCAGGAACAAATCGATAAAATCATGGCGTTCCAGGGAACAGGTAAGCAGATGTGGAACTCTGCAATTACCGAACCGGGAGCGGGATCGGATGTTGGCAGTCTGAAAACCACTTATACACGCAAAAATGGTAAGGTTTATCTTAATGGCAGTAAGTGCTTTATCACCAGTAGCGCCTATACCCCGTACATCGTAGTGATGGCGAGAGATGGTGCATCGCCGGATAAACCTGTTTATACCGAGTGGTTTGTTGACATGAGCAAGGCGGGTATCAAGGTCAACAAACTGGAGAAACTCGGTCTGCGCATGGATAGCTGCTGTGAAATCACCTTTGATGACGTTGAACTGGACGAGAAAGACATGTTCGGTCGGGAAGGTAATGGCTTCAATCGTGTGAAAGAAGAGTTTGACCATGAACGCTTCCTCGTCGCACTGACCAACTACGGTACGGCAATGTGCGCTTTTGAAGACGCAGCGCGTTATGCCAACCAACGCGTACAGTTTGGCGAAACGATCGGCCGTTTCCAGCTGATTCAGGAGAAGTTCGCGCACATGGCGATCAAACTGAACTCCATGAAAAACATGCTGCTGGAAGCCGCATGGAAAGCGGATAACGGCACTATTACCTCGGGCGACGCGGCCATGTGCAAATACTTCTGCGCCAACGCGGCATTTGAAGTGGTAGACACCGCCATGCAGGTGTTGGGTGGCGTGGGTATCGCGGGTAACCATCGCATCACGCGCTTCTGGCGTGACCTGCGCGTTGACCGTGTTTCTGGTGGTTCTGACGAAATGCAGATCCTGACGTTGGGTCGTGCGGTATTGAAGCAATACCGTTGATTCGTTCGTTTCGTAGGCCGGATAAGGCGTTTACGCCACCATCCGGCAATATGCCCGGTGGCGCTGCGCTTACCGGGCCTACAAAAAAAATGCCAGGAGAAAAATGATGAATCATTTACCAATGCCAGCCTTCGGCCCGCTTTCCGGGGTACGCGTTGTCTTTTCAGGGATCGAAATTGCCGGTCCGTTCGCCGGACAGATGTTCGCCGAATGGGGTGCTGAGGTTATCTGGATTGAAAACGTCGCATGGGCCGATACCATCCGTGTGCAACCTAACTATCCGCAGCTCTCACGCCGTAATCTGCATGCCCTGTCGCTGAATATTTTCAAAGATGAAGGCCGGGAAGCGTTTCTGAAGCTTATGGAAACCACCGATATTTTCATTGAAGCCAGTAAAGGCCCGGCCTTTGCCCGCCGCGGTATTACCGATGAAGTGCTGTGGGAACATAACCCGAAACTGGTTATCGCCCACCTTTCCGGCTTCGGCCAGTTTGGTACCGAGGAGTACACCAATCTTCCGGCGTATAACACCATCGCACAGGCGTTCAGTGGCTATCTGATCCAAAACGGTGACGTGGATCAGCCAATGCCAGCCTTCCCGTACACCGCCGATTACTTCTCCGGGATGACCGCGACGACAGCGGCGCTGGCGGCTCTGCACAAAGTCCGCGAAACGGGTAAAGGTGAAAGCATCGATATCGCCATGTACGAGGTGATGCTGCGCATGGGTCAGTATTTCATGATGGATTACTTCAACGGCGGCGAAATTTGCCCACGTATGACCAAAG
This sequence comes from Citrobacter sp. Cf132, assembly GCF_030333885.1. Taxonomy (NCBI): domain Bacteria; kingdom Pseudomonadati; phylum Pseudomonadota; class Gammaproteobacteria; order Enterobacterales; family Enterobacteriaceae; genus Citrobacter; species Citrobacter sp. Cf132. The sequence goes on along the minus strand of NZ_JAOWFA010000049.1, from coordinate 20,016 downwards.
GCAAAGACCCGTATTACGCTGGCTGCGGCCTGTATAAATGCGCCGATGGCTATATCGTCATGGAGCTGGTCGGCATCACGCAAATCAACGAGTGCTTCAAAGATATTGGCCTCGCCCACATTCTTGGCACACCGGAAGTCCCGGAAGGCACCCAGCTTATCCATCGCGTGGAATGCCCTTACGGCCCGCTCGTGGAAGAGAAACTGGACGCGTGGCTGGCAACACACACCATCGCCGAAGTCCAGGCGCGTTTTGCTGAGCTGAATATCGCCTGCGCGAAGGTGCTGACCATTCCGGAACTGGAAGGCAACCCGCAGTACGTTGCCCGTGAATCCATTACTCAGTGGCAAACGATGGACGGTCGCACCTGCAAAGGTCCGAACATCATGCCGAAATTTAAAAACAACCCGGGGAAAATCTGGCGTGGCATGCCGTCACATGGCATGGATACTGCCGCCATTCTGAAAAACATTGGTTATAGCGAAGCAGACATAAATGAGCTGGTCGGCAAAGGCCTGGCCAGAGTTGAGGAATAAACGCGACGCGCTGACCGCTCATTGGTTAGCGCTCACGCCTGATTTCAGTGGATAAAGCAATATGGATATCGTTGGCGGACAAAACTTACGTCAGATGTGGGACGACCTGGCCGGGGTGTACGGAGATAAAACGGCGTTAATTTTCGAATCCTGCGAAGGAGTCGTTCGGCAGTTTAGCTATGCCTCGCTCAATGAAGAGATTAACCGCACGGCAAACCTGTTCCATTCCTTAGGGATCCGCAAGGGCGATAAGGTCGCATTGCATCTGGATAACTGTCCGGAATTCATTTTTTGCTGGTTTGGGCTGGCAAAAATTGGCGCCATTATGGTACCGATTAATGCCCGCTTACTGGGCGAAGAAAGTGCCTGGATCCTGCAAAACAGCCAGGTAAGCCTGCTGGTCACCAGCGCCCAGTTTTATCCTATGTACCGCCAGATACGGCTGGAAAATACCACGCCGCTTAATCATATCTGTCTGATTGGCGAACAGCTTCCGGCTGACGACGGCGTGAGCCACTTTACCCAACTGCAATCCCGCCAGTCCGCCACGCTGTGCTATACACCTGCGTTATCCACTGACGATACGGCGGAAATTCTGTTTACTTCAGGCACCACTTCACGGCCTAAAGGGGTGGTGATTACCCACTACAACCTGCGTTTTGCAGGCTACTACACTTCCTGGCAAATCGCTCTGCGCGATGATGACGTCTACATGACGGTGATGCCCGCTTTTCATATCGACTGTCAGTGTACCGCCGCAATGCCCGCATTCTCCGCTGGCAGCACCTTTGTGCTGCTAGAGAAGTACAGTGCCAGGGCGTTCTGGAATCAGGTGCATAGATATAAGGCGACAGTTACCGAATGCATTCCGATGATGATCAGAACGCTGATGGTACAACCTGCCGCGCCAACCGACAGACAGCATCACCTGCGCGAAGTGATGTTCTATCTCAATTTATCCGCACAGGAAAAAGACGCCTTTACCGAACGCTTTGGCGTCAGGCTGCTGACCTCCTACGGTATGACTGAAACCATCGTCGGTATTATCGGCGACCGTCCCGGTGACAAACGACGCTGGCCCTCCATTGGCCGCGTGGGATTTAGCTATGAAGCCGAAATCCGTGACGATCACAACCGTCCCCTGCCCGCCGGAGAAATTGGCGAAATCTGTATTAAAGGCGTGCCGGGCAAAACAATCTTCAAAGAGTACTATGCCCAGCCGGAGGCTACCGCCAAAGCGCTGGAACCTGAAGGCTGGTTACATACCGGAGATTCGGGCTATCAGGATGCGGATGGCTATTTTTATTTCGTCGACAGACGCTGCAACATGATTAAACGCGGCGGAGAAAATGTCTCCTGCGTCGAGCTGGAAAATATTATTTCCGCGCATCCGAAAATTCAGGACATTGTGGTTGTCGGTATTAAAGATTCAATCCGTGATGAAGCCATTAAAGCATTTATCGTCCTTAATGAGGGTGAAACATTAAGCGAAGCCGAGTTCTTCAGCTTCTGCGAAAACAATATGGCGAAATTCAAGGTTCCCTCGTTTATGGAGATAAGAACCGACCTGCCGCGCAATTGTTCAGGAAAAATAATCAAAAAAAATCTGAAATAACCCTCCCGGTAGGAATTCCTCCTGCCGGGAAATCTATTTATCTGGAGATGAACTATGAGTGAATCATTACATCTGACCCGTAACGGCCCGATTCTGGAAATTACCCTCGACCGGCCTAAAGCCAATGCCATTGATGCAAAAACCAGTTTTGCCATGGGTGAAGCGTTTCTTAATTTTCGTGATGACCCGGAATTACGCGTAGCGATAATCACCGGCGGCGGTGAGAAATTCTTTTCTGCGGGCTGGGACTTAAAAGCGGCAGCTGAAGGTGAAGCGCCGGATGCCGATTTTGGCCCAGGCGGCTTTGCCGGTTTAACCGAAATTTTCGACCTCAATAAACCGGTCATCGCTGCGGTAAACGGCTATGCGTTTGGCGGTGGTTTTGAATTGGCGCTGGCGGCGGATTTTATCGTCTGCGCGGAAAATGCCAGCTTCGCGCTACCGGAAGCCAAGCTCGGGATCGTGCCTGACAGCGGCGGCGTTCTGCGTCTGCCGAAGCTACTGCCACCGGCTATCGTCAACGAAATGATGATGACCGGCAGACGAATGAGTGCCGAAGAAGCGCTGCGTTGGGGTATCGTCAACCGCGTTGTCAGCCAGAGCGAACTGATGGATAGTGCGCGCGAACTGGCGCAGCAGCTAGTGAATAGCGCCCCGCTGGCGATCGCCGCGCTGAAAGAGATTTATCGTGCGACCAGCGAAATGCCGGTGGAAGAAGGCTACCGCTACATCCGCAGCGGCGTGCTGAAGCACTATCCGTCAGTGCTGCACTCCGAAGATGCGCTTGAAGGACCGCAGGCGTTTGCAGAAAAACGCGATCCGGAGTGGAAAGGACGCTGATAACCGATGAGCTATTACGCCTTTGAAGGCCTGATTCCGGTAGTGCATCCAGAGGCGTATGTTCATCCCAGCGCCGTGTTGATTGGTGATGTAATCGTGGGGGCTGGCGTCTACGTCGGCCCGCATGCCTCACTGCGCGGTGACTATGGTCGACTGATTCTGGAGGCAGGTTCTAACTTGCAGGATGGCTGCATCATGCACGGTTATTGCGACACTGACACCATCGTGCATGAGAATGGGCATATCGGCCATGGCGCAATCCTGCACGGTTGCGTGGTGGGCAGAGATGCGCTGATCGGCATGAACAGCGTCATTATGGACGGCGCAGTGATTGGTGAAGAGAGCATTGTCGCCGCCATGAGCTTTGTCAAAGCCGGATTTCAGGGGGAGGCAAGGCAGATGCTGGTGGGCTCACCCGCTCGCGTATTGCGTGAAGTCACGGACCAGGAACTGCACTGGAAACGGTTAAACACCAAAGAGTATCAGGATCTTGCGGTCCGCTGCCGGGCAGGTTTACGCGAAACGCAGCCATTAACGCGGGTCGAAGAACACCGGCCGCGCCTGAAAGGCACGACGGACGTAAAACCCAAATCAGCACAGTAATTGATGCCGGATTCGCTCACGCTTATCCGGCCTACGCGTCAACCACCGTTTATGCCGCCATCAGGCAACTGACAATTAGCGACGCATACTCTTGGAGAGCATCATCTGCCATTTCTGCTCACGGTTGAGCTCTGTTGGGGGAACGGCAGACAGCCGCGGCGTTTTCGCCACACTCACCTTTTTTTCCTGCAAATTGTGGCTCAATCGGTTGTAGAGGTGAGAATCAATACTGATGACTTTTACCAGACGCTGGCACTGGCAGCCCCGGCCTGCAATCTGATTAGGGATCATCTTAACTTCACAAACAATTTCTCCCACTTCCGACAGAATATAAGAGAGCGTATTAATTGCTTTGCAGTGTTCAATATCAAAATGGCGGGAAATTTCTTTTGCGGTGATCCAACGATCTTCAGCCATCATCCAGTCAGCAATTAACAAATAAAGCGGTCTTTCAACATATTTTTCACACATAAGCACACCATTTCACAAATTAAAAATCTGGCTACGGCCTGTCCAAATTAATAAAAACTAAGCCATATTAAAATTGTGGATATAAAAGATAGTATGCGACTTGAATGTTGATTAGTGTGAGCAATATCGTGCTTATTACATTGAAAATGTGGTTATGAAACTGCATTTGGCCAGGAATGACCTTACGAGAGATAAAAAAAGGGTTTCTTTACAGAAACCCTTTCAAGATTATATTGCAGGTCCGGTTAACGCAATTATCACCGGACTCTTTGTTTATGACTTTTTGATCTGCGCGTGCATTTCCTGTACCGAGGTCACCTTCTCAGTGGCATCGGCATTCAGCGCCATCGCCGTCGCGAAACCGCCGTTCAGGGTAGTGTCATAATGCACTTTGTACTGCAGGGCGCTACGGCGAATCAGCTTAGAGTCTTCAATCGCCTGACGACCTTCGGTGGTGTTGATGATGTAAGTGTACTCACCATTCTTGATACGGTCCTGAATGTGCGGACGCCCTTCATGCACCTTGTTCACCAGACGTGGATTGATACCCGCTTCGCCCAGCACAATCGCCGTGCCGTGCGTTGCATCCAGCTCAAAACCAAACTTCAGCAGTTTCGCCGCCAGGTCAACCACGCGCTCTTTATCGCCTTCGCGAACAGAGAGCAGCGCACGCCCCTGTTTTTTCATGGTGGAGCTGCTGCCCAGCTGTGCCTTGGCGAACGCTTCCGCGAAGGTACGGCCCACGCCCATCACTTCCCCGGTAGAGCGCATTTCTGGCCCTAACAGCGGGTCAACGCCCGGGAATTTGTTGAACGGCAGCACTACTTCTTTTACTGAGTAGTACGGCGGGATAACTTCTTTGGTTACGCCCTGCTGTGTCAGCGTTTTCCCGGCCATCACGCGCGCCGCAACTTTCGCCAGCGGTACGCCAGTTGCCTTGGAGACGAACGGAACGGTACGCGCCGCACGCGGGTTCACTTCAATCAGGTAAACTTCGTTATTCTTCACCGCAAACTGAACGTTCATCAGACCGCGAACCTGCAGTTCGAAGGCCAGTTTCTGCACCTGCTGACGCATCACATCCTGAATTTCCTGGCTCAGGGTGTACGCTGGCAGTGAACATGCGGAGTCACCGGAGTGTACACCCGCCTGTTCGATGTGCTCCATGATGCCACCAATCAGCACCATTTCGCCGTCGCAGATAGCGTCCACGTCCACTTCAACCGCATCGTCAAGGAAACGGTCCAGCAGTACCGGCGCATCGTTAGAAACGCTGACCGCAGTCTGGAAGTAGCGACGCAGGTCGGCTTCATCGTAGACGATTTCCATCGCGCGGCCGCCAAGAACATACGACGGACGCACCACCAGCGGGTAGCCTATCTCTTTCGCCTTCTCAACAGCCTGTTCGATAGCCGTTACGGTAGCGTTCGCCGGTTGCTTCAGCTTCAGACGGTCAACCGCCTGCTGGAAACGCTCACGGTCTTCCGCGCGGTCGATGGCATCCGGGCTGGTGCCGATAACCGGTACACCTGCCGCTTCCAGCGCACGCGCCAGCTTCAGCGGGGTCTGGCCGCCGTACTGTACGATGACGCCTTTCGGCTTCTCAATGCGCACGATTTCCAGTACGTCTTCCAGCGTGACCGGCTCGAAGTACAGGCGGTCGGAAGTGTCGTAATCAGTAGAGACGGTCTCCGGGTTACAGTTGACCATGATGGTCTCGTAACCGTCTTCGCGCAGCGCCAGAGAGGCGTGTACGCAGCAGTAGTCGAACTCAATGCCCTGACCGATACGGTTTGGACCACCACCCAGCACCATGATTTTATCGCGGTCGACGGACGGATTCGCTTCACACTCATCTTCATAAGTGGAGTACATATAAGCGGTGTCGGTCGCGAATTCCGCCGCACAGGTATCCACGCGCTTGTAGACCGGGTGAAGGTTATATTGGTCACGCAGTTTGCGGATTTCCGCTTCGCGAACGCCAGCCAGTTTTGCCAGACGCGCATCAGCGAAGCCTTTGCGCTTCAGTACGCGCAGGAAGTCAGCGTCGAGGCCGTTGATGCCAAGGTCAATGACTTTTTCTTCCAGGCGCACCAGCTCTTCAATCTGCACCAGGAACCAGCGGTCGATGTTGGTCAGGTTGAACACGCCATCGACGGACAGGCCAGCACGGAAGGCATCGGCGATGTACCAGATACGCTCAGCGCCAGCGTCTTTCAGTTCGCGACGGATTTTAGTCAGTGCTTCCGGGTCGTCCAGGCTGACTTTCGGGTCAAAGCCGGTCGCGCCCACTTCCAGACCGCGCAGCGCTTTCTGCAGCGATTCCTGCTGGGTGCGGCCAATCGCCATCACTTCACCAACAGATTTCATCTGCGTGGTCAGACGGTCATTAGCACCAACGAATTTCTCGAAGTTGAAGCGTGGAATTTTCGTCACAACGTAGTCGATGGACGGCTCAAACGAGGCCGGAGTACGGCCGCCGGTGATGTCGTTCATCAGTTCGTCGAGGGTGTAACCTACGGCCAGCTTGGCGGCGACTTTCGCAATCGGGAAGCCGGTAGCTTTGGACGCCAGCGCCGAGGAGCGGGATACGCGCGGGTTCATCTCGATGACAATCAGGCGACCGTTTTTCGGGTTTACCGCAAACTGGACGTTAGAACCGCCGGTTTCCACGCCGATTTCACGCAGTACCGCCATCGAGGCGTTACGCATGATTTGATATTCTTTGTCGGTCAGCGTCTGGGCAGGTGCTACGGTGATGGAGTCACCGGTATGGATGCCCATCGCGTCGAAGTTTTCGATGGAGCAGACGATGATGCAGTTGTCGTTTTTATCACGCACCACTTCCATCTCGTACTCTTTCCAGCCAATCAGCGATTCATCAATCAGCAGCTCGTTGGTTGGGGAAAGGTCCAGACCGCGTTCGCAGATTTCTTCGAACTCTTCGCGGTTGTAGGCGATACCGCCGCCGGTACCACCCATGGTGAAGCTAGGGCGGATAATGCACGGGAAGCCAACGTCAGCGGCAACCGCCAGCGCTTCTTCCATGGTGTGAGCGATACCTGAACGCGCGGTGTCGAGACCAATCTTCTTCATCGCGATATCGAAGCGACGACGGTCTTCCGCTTTATCAATGGCATCCGCCGTTGCGCCAATCATGGTCACGCCGAATTCAGCCAGTACGCCCTGGCGCTCCAGCTCCAGCGCACAGTTCAGCGCCGTCTGACCGCCCATGGTTGGCAGCACCGCGTCCGGACGTTCTTTCTCAATAATTTTGCGTACTACTTCCCAGTGAATTGGCTCGATGTAGGTGGCATCGGCCATTTCCGGGTCGGTCATGATGGTTGCCGGGTTGGAGTTCACCAGAATAACGCGGTAACCCTCTTCACGCAGGGCTTTACACGCCTGTGCGCCGGAATAGTCAAACTCACACGCCTGACCGATAACAATCGGACCCGCGCCCAGAATCAGGATACTTTTTATGTCTGTACGTTTTGGCATGGCTCTTTTACTCCTGATTATTTCGCGGACTGACGGTATTGCTCAATTAACTCGATAAAGTGGTCGAACAGCGGTGCAGCGTCGTGCGGACCCGGACTCGCTTCAGGGTGCCCCTGGAAGCTGAATGCCGGTTTGTCGGTACGATGAATCCCCTGCAAGGTGCCGTCGAACAGTGACTTGTGGGTCACGCGCAGGTTGGCAGGCATGGAGGCTTCATCTACAGCAAAACCGTGGTTCTGCGCGGTGATCATCACGGTGTTGTTATCAATATCTTTTACCGGATGGTTGCCGCCGTGGTGGCCAAACTTCATCTTAATGGTCTTCGCACCGCTCGCCAGCGCCAACAGCTGATGGCCGAGGCAGATGCCAAATACCGGAATATCGGTTTCGAGGAATTTCTGAATCGCGGTAATCGCATAGTCGCACGGCGCCGGGTCGCCAGGGCCGTTGGACAGGAAGATACCGTCCGGATTCATCTTCAGAACGTCTTCTGCTGAGGTTTTCGCCGGTACAACCGTCAGGCGGCAGCCGCGGTCCGCTAACATACGCAGAATGTTACGTTTAGCGCCGAAATCGTAAGCCACAACGTGGAACGGCAGTTCATCGGCAGATTTTGCTTCCGGCAGGTCACCCGCCAGCGTCCAGCTCCCCTGCGTCCAGCTATAAGGCTCCGCGGTGGTCACTTCTTTCGCCAGATCCATACCGTTCAGGCCAGGGAAAGCTTTTGCCTTCTCCAGTGCCAGCGCCGCATCCGGGTTATCGCCCGCGATGATGCAGCCGTTCTGTGCGCCCTTTTCACGCAGCAAACGCGTCAGCTTACGAGTATCGATATCAGCAATCGCCACAATGTTATGGCGCTTCAGGTAAGAAGAGAGGTCTTCGGTATCGCGGAAGTTGCTGGCAATCAGCGGCAGGTCGCGGATGACCAGGCCTTGCGCATGTACCTGTGAAGATTCTGCATCGGCTTCATTGGTGCCGACATTACCGATATGAGGATAAGTAAGAGTGACGATTTGGCGGGAATAGGAAGGATCAGTGAGGATTTCTTGATAACCGGTCATTGAAGTATTGAAAACGACTTCCCCAACCGCCGAACCTGTTGCCCCTATGGCCCGACCGTGAAACTGGGTTCCGTCTTCCAGAACCAATAGCGCTGACTTAATCAAAACACCCTCCAGAGAATATTCACTCACTTTATTTGCATATTAATTCATTAACACTTCATGAATCAATGCAAATTTGCTTACCTATGGATTTCTGGCAAACGGCGGCATTCTAGAGATAGCCCACGTAAAAGTCTACCCAAAAGGGTAATTTTTATTATTATTTTGCGCCACTGGGATAAATCACACGATTTAACAGGCAAAAAGATCAGCTAACTCGGGGTGGAAAACGCTTGCGGTAGGCAAAGAGTGTAAAAACAGAATACGGGAGAGAAAAAAGTGGACCATTTGGTCAAAATTTACATTGAGATAACATAAACACCCAACAAAATATATACAAACACTCATTTAAAAGAAAAAACACATTTAAAAGCGAAAAAATGAAAGGGCAATAAAATATTGCCCCATGTAATCAATTAATTATGATTACAATAACCACATCACGAAGGGTAGAAAAAGCTATAAATTACGTAAATCAAGCACATCTTTCATATCAAAAAGACCATTTGACTTTGATTTTAGCCAAATTGCCGATCTCACCGCACCGTTAGCAAAGGTCATGCGGCTGGACGCTTTATGCGTGATCTCAATACGCTCGCCAATATCAGCAAACATCGCGGTATGCTCACCAACGATATCCCCCGCCCGCACCGTGGCAAAGCCGATCGTGCCCGGTACGCGCTCGCCAGTGTAACCTTCACGTGAATAGACTGCGCAGTCTTTCAGATCTTTATCCAGCGCCCAGGCAATCGCCTCGCCCATCGCCAGCGCAGTGCCTGACGGCGCATCAACTTTATGGCGGTGGTGGGCTTCAATAATCTCAATATCAGTGTAATCGCCCATCACTTTCGCCGCTTTCTCCAGCAGCTTAAGCATAACGTTCACGCCGACGCTAAAGTTCGCGGCGAAAACGATAGCAATCTCCTGCGCGGCATCACGAATAGCCTGTTTACCCGCGTCATCAAAGCCGGTGGTGCCAATCACCATCCCTTTACCGTGTTGGCGGCAAAACGCCAGATGCGTCAGCGTGCCTTCCGGGCGGGTAAAATCGATGAAAACATCGAAATCATCTTTCACCGCTTCAAGGCTACTTTGTACGGTAACGCCCGTTTTCCCGGCTCCCGCTAACTCTCCGGCATCGCTTCCTAATAAGGAGGAACCTTCGCGCTCCAGCGCCGCGCCCAGCTGTACGCCTTCCATGCCGAGAGTGGCCTGAATCAACTGACGCCCCATGCGTCCTCCGGCTCCCGCGATGGCAACGCGGATTTGTGCATCATGCATAGCTATTCTCTTTTGTTAATTTTACGTAAATCGTTTTCAGATTAACCAGCGCAACGCTGCGCCGCCAGCCGAAAACGTCGATAATTAGAATTTAATGATAAACAGGCAGAGATATCAGTAAAAGGCATGACGCCACGGAATAAGCAGCGTCATCGGGTTATAAAGCGTGGAGATCAAGGGGCCAGCGCCAGTACCTCTGCCACCCACTGCTGGAAACCTTCAACGTTCAGGCCCAACGCAACCTGCGCATTTGCTGGATGCCCCAGACGTCCTTCGATGTCCACCACCGTCGTACCCGAGGTATATTCGCCCTGGGTTTCAACCGCCACGAAACACGACTGCAGGGTAAACAGTTCCGGGCGCGCCAGCCAGGCAATGGCACACAGATCGTGCATTCGCAGCCCCGTATTCATACTGCCGCTACGGTAATGGCTAAATAGCGCGTGCAGCATTTTTCCCGTCTGGTTAAGCTGGGGGAGCGTCGCCAGATAGTCCGGGGCGAGCATGGCCTGGTTAGTGACATCCAGCCCACACATCACAATATCCAGCCCGCTCTGGAAGACTTTCGCGGCAGCCTCGGGATCGATAGCAATATTAAACTCGGCGTTGGGTGTGAAGTTCCCGCGCCCGGCAGAGCCGCCCATAATCACCAGACGGTGAATGTTGAATACGCATTCAGGATAATGGGTCAGCAGCAGCGCAATGTTGGTCAGCGGGCCAATTGCCACCAGCGTCACGGGCTGCGGGGCATGCATCAGTGCATCACGAATCGCCTGGAAGGCGGGTTTTGCCATCGCCTGGCGGTCGTGTTCGACAAATTCATACCCTTCCATACCGGACTCACCATGCACGGAAGCGGCATCACGCAGCGGCCGCACCAGCGGCATCGATGCTCCCTGCGCCAGTGGAACATCCGCATTCCAGAAGTGCAGCAGTTGCAACGCATTACGGGTAGTTTTTTCCACCGACACATTGCCTGCTACCGTGGTCATCAGTTGCAGATCCAGCTCAGGGGCAAACAGCGCGGCGGCAATGGCGGCGGCATCATCAATGCCGGGATCGGTATCAAGAATGATCGGTAAGCGCATGGTTTCTCCATAAAAAATGCCAGACGTTAAGTCTGGCATCTTCTCATAATCGTAACCGGAAAGACTTACTCTACTTCACGAACATCCACACGCAGCTCTTTCGGCACTTCGAAAACGATGTTCTCTTCGCGGCCTTCAAGCGGAATAGCTTCCCCACCGCCAAGTTCCTGCAGACGAGCAATCACGTTTTGCACCAGGATATCCGGCGCCGAGGCTCCGGCCGTCACGCCTACGCACTTCGCCTCTTTCACCCACGCTTCCTGGATGTCGGTCGCATCGTCAATCAAATACGCCGCTTTCCCCATTCGCTGTGCCAGTTCAGCCAGACGGTTGGAGTTAGAGGAGTTCTTCGAGCCGACCACCAGCACAACATCAGCCTGTTCCGCCAGCGCACGGACCGCTTCCTGACGGTTGGTGGTGGCATAACAGATATCGTCTTTGCGCGGTCCGACAATTTTCGGGAAGCGTTGACGCAGAGCATCAATAACGTCAGAAGTATCGTCAACGGAGAGCGTGGTCTGCGTCATGAAGGATAATTTGCCTTCATTTTTCACATTCAGTTTCAGCACATCATCTGGTGATTCAACCAGATACATTCCGCCTTGCGGGTTGCTGTACTGGCCCATCGTGCCTTCAACTTCCGGGTGTCCGGCGTGACCAATCAGAATGGATTCTTCGCCACGACGGCTGGCGCGAGCAACTTCCATATGCACTTTCGTGACTAGCGGACAGGTTGCATCAAAAACCGTGAGGTCGCGGCCTTTGGCTTCGTTACGCACCGCCTGAGACACGCCATGAGCGGAGAAAATCAGGATCGCGCCATCCGGCACTTCGCTGATTTGCTCGATAAAAATAGCGCCGCGCTCGCGCAGGCTATCCACCACATAACGGTTATGTACCACTTCATGACGGACATAAATCGGCGCGCCGTAAATAGCCAACGCGTTTTCGACAATGCTGATAGCGCGGTCTACACCAGCGCAAAAACCGCGCGGGTTGGCCAACAGGATCTGCATTTTACGCCTCCAGTGCCGGTTCGACTTCCAGCACTTCAATATCAAAATGAACGGTATGCCCAGCCAGCGGATGGTTGAAATCAACCGTGATCGAGTCACCGTTGATTTCACGGATCACGCCAGGCATCTCACTGCCGTCCATTGCGGTAAAGAGCATGATAGCGCCAATTTCTGGCTCGCCCGCGTCCATAAATTCCCGACGCGAGAAATACTGAATTAAGTCCGGACTTGATACGCCAAAGGCGGCATCCGGCTCCAGAGCAAAGGTGGTTTTATCGCCTTCTTTTAGCCCCAGCAGGTGTTGCTCCAGTCCTTCAGACAGAGAACCGTCGCCCAGGCGAAACAGCGCAGGCTTGCCGTTATTGCGGGTTGACTCTGCGGTGGAGCCATCGTCGAGCTTAAGGGTGAAGTGCACCAGCACCGCACTGTTACTCTGTACTGATTTAGACATGCAGGTTGCTCTTTAAAATTGCTGCCGCCTGTCTGCCCGGTGGCGCTACGCTTACCGGGCCTACAAGGATCGCAGTAAATTGTAGGCCGGATTAGCATAGCGCCATCCGGCATTTTTTTATGCGGCTTTTTTCTCTTTCGACGGCAGGAAGCCTTCGAGAACAATCAATGCCGCCCCGATACAAATAGCTGTATCGGCCAGATTGAAGGTCGCGAAATGCCAGTCGCCGACGTAAAAGTCAATCATATCAACCACGAAACCGTGCCACAGGCGATCGAACAAGTTGCCCAGCGCACCGCCAATGATTAACGCATACGCGATGTTGTTCAGCTTCTGCGTCGCCTTCGAGCGATACATCATCACCATCAGGATGACGCAAATACCGATGGCGATACCGGCAAAGAACCAGCGTTGCCAGCCACCGCTATCAGCTAAGAAGCTAAACGCCGCACCATAGTTACGCGCGTAATGCAGATTAAGCGACGGAAACAGCGACACCGTATCCCCCAGAGCAAAGTTCTGGAGGATCAGGTATTTGCTGCCTAAATCGATAATCAGCACGACTACCACCAGCCACAGCCAGCGTAGTCCTGTTGAACAAAGAGGCTTACTCATCAGGCAAACTTACGTTGTTCGCCATCACCGGCGATGTTGCTGACACAGCGTCCGCAGATATCTGCATGTTCCGCCACCTGGCCGACGTCGGTAGTGTAATGCCAGCAGCGCGGGCATTTCTCACCTTCGGCTTTGCTCAGTACGATTTTCAGACCTTTGAGCAGTTCGCTCTGCTGAGCATCAGCAGGAGCAGCCGCATAATCCGCAACCGTCGCACCAGAGGTCAGCAGTACAAAACGCAACTCTTCGCCCAGCGCGGTCAGTTTCGCCGCCAGCTCAGGTTCAGCGTACAGGGTCACTGCTGCTTCCAGAGAACCGCCGACTTTCTTATCCGCACGCGCCTGCTCGATAACCTTGTTCACTTCGCCGCGCACTTTCAGCAGCTCGTCCCAGTAGGCATCGTTCATCGCTTCGGTTTCGCCTAAGCCAAACAGACCTTCGTACCATTCACCGGTAAAGACGTACTTCTCACGATCGCCCGGCAGGTAGCCCCAGATTTCATCGGCGGTGAAGGACATGATCGGCGCCATCCAACGAACCAGCGCTTCTGCAATATGGAACAGCGCAGTCTGGCAGCTACGACGCGCCACGCTGTCCGCTTTCGCGGTGTACTGACGGTCTTTGATGATGTCGAGGTAGAACGAACCCATTTCTACGGAGCAGAAGCGCATCAGGCGCTGTACCACTTCGTGGAAGTCATAGGCTTCATAGGCTTTCAGGATTTCGTCCTGCGCCGCTTGCGCACAACCTACCGCCCAACGATCCAGCACCACCATCTCTTCCGGTTTCACCATGTCTTTAACCGGATCGAACCCGTTCAGGTTCGCCAGCAGGAAGCGCGCGGTGTTACGGATACGACGATAGCTGTCGGCAGCACGTTTCAGGATTTCGTCAGAAACGGCCATTTCACCGGTGTAATCGGTAGAAGCAACCCACAGACGCAGAATATCCGCGCCCAGTTTGTTCATCACGTCCTGCGGAGAAACGGTGTTACCGATAGATTTGGACATCTTACGGCCCTGACCATCAACGGTGAAACCGTGGGTCAGTACCTGGCGATAAGGTGCTTTGCCTTTCATGGCGGTGGAGATCATCAAGGAAGACATGAACCAGCCACGGTGCTGGTCAGAACCTTCCAGATACATATCTGCCGCATGGCCCGCAAACTCAGGACGCACATCCACGACGGATGAGTGGGTTGAACCGGAGTCGAACCACACGTCCAGCGTATCCGGGACTTTGACATACTGGTCAGCTTCGTCGCCGAGGATATCTTTCGGATCGAGATCCCACCACGCCTGGATGCCGTCAACTTCAACGCGTTTAGCCACTTCTTCCATCAGTTCGATAGCGCGCGGATGCAGCTCTTCGGTGTCTTTGTGAACAAACAGAGACATCGGCACACCCCACGTACGCTGACGGGAGATACACCAGTCAGGACGGTTGGCAACCATCGATTCAATACGCGCCTGGCCCCAGTCCGGAATCCACTGTACGCCTTTGATCTCTTTCAGCGACTGCGCGCGCAGGCCTTTCTGATCCATGCTGACGAACCACTGCGGGGTCGCACGGAAGATGATCGGTGACTTGTGACGCCAGCAGCATGGGTAGCTGTGCTGCATCTTCTCAACGTGCAGCAGCGCGCCTTTTTCGCTCAGCAGCGCAACGATTTTGTCGTTGGCTTTAAAGACGTTCACACCGTCCAGATCCGGATAGGTACCCGCCAGGTATGCGCCGTCCGGGCCAACCGGGTTAGCGATTTCCAGACCGTATTTCTGGCTGATGACGTAGTCATCCGGACCGTGACCGCCAGCGGTATGGACCGCACCGGTACCCGCGTCCAGCGTAACGTGATCGCCAAGGATAGCCGGCACGTCAAAGCCCATAAACGGATGGGTAAAGCGCAGCAGTTCCAGCTCAGCGCCTTTCACGGTGCCGAGAATGGTGTATTCAGCCGCGCCAATACGCTGCATGACGCTTTCAACCAGGTCTTTCGCCAGAATCACAGCCTGGCCGTCAATCTGCACCAGCGCATAGTCAAAATCAGGTGCCAGAGAGATTGCGCGGTTCGCCGGTAACGTCCACGGGGTAGTGGTCCAGATAACCAGAGAGATCGGGCCGTTGACGTCAGAAACGCCAAATTTCGCTTTCACCGCATCCTGATCGGCAGCGTGGAACGCCACGTCGATGGACGGGGAGGTTTTGTCATAATACTCAACTTCCGCTTCCGCCAGCGCGGAACGGCAGTCAACGCACCAGTGTACCGGCTTCGCACCTTTGTGCAGGTGACCGTTGCCGATGATTTTACCCAGCGCACGAATGATGTTGGCTTCAGTTTTGAAGTCCATGGTCAGGTACGGATGCGACCAGTCGCCCAGTACGCCAAGACGGATAAAGTCTTTACGCTGACCATCAACCTGGGTCGCTGCGTATTCACGGCACTTGGCGCGGAACTCAGCAGCGGTGAACTTCTCGCCCGGCTTGCCGTATTCCTGCTCTACTTTCAGCTCGATCGGCAGACCGTGGCAGTCCCAGCCCGGAACGTACGGCGAGTCATAGCCCGTGAGTCCTTTGGACTTCACGATAATGTCTTTCAGAATCTTATTAACCGAGTGACCAATATGAATGCTGCCATTCGCATAAGGAGGGCCATCATGCAGAATGAAGGTTTTTTTGCCTTTTTTGGCCGCACGAATGATGCCGTACAGGTCATCATCAGTCCAACGCGCCAGCATTCCCGGTTCGCGCTTGGCGAGATCGCCGCGCATCGGGAACCCTGTTTCCGGCAAATTCAGGGTTGATTTATAGTCACTCATCAGATTCTCGGTTCCGTATTTAAAACTCGTATAGGCATTAAGCCGGTTTTGTTAGCCCAAAAAATTCACGGGCAGTCAACTCATCACGCGCAATCTGCGCTTTTAGTTCATCCAGCGAGGCAAATCGCTGTTCGCTGCGTATTTTTTTACGCAGTACTACATCTATATGGCGACCATACAGGTCCATTACAACGTCCAATAGATGCACTTCCAACTGCTGGCGTACGCCTGCTACCGTCGGGCGGGTGCCGATGTTGGCGACGCCGGGCAACGGTTTGTCACCCAGTCCCATCACTTCAACCGCATAAACACCTTTCACCGGAGAAACCTGACGACGAAGCGGTAAGTTTGCCGTCGGAAAACCGATGGTGCGCCCTAACTCATCACCGTGAACGACGCGTCCTGAGATAGTAAAAGGATGCCCAAGCAGGCTTTCGGCCAGTTGCAGGTTATCTTCGGCCAGCGCCTGACGTACTGCGGTGCTGCTGATACGCACACCGCCTTCACAGAAGGTTTGGGTGCTGGTGATATCAAAACCATACTCAGCGCCCGCTTCCTGTAATAACAAGAAATCGCCCGCACGGCTAGCGCCAAAGCGGAAATCATCGCCAACGGCAAGAAATTGTACACCAAGGCGCTTCACCAGCAGGTCGCTGATGAAGGTCTGCGCCGTTAATGCGGCGAAACGCCTGTCAAAACGCACACACAGCACGTAGTCCACACCGCATTCGGCCAGATAACGCAGTTTTTCCCGCAGGCGGGTAAGGCGCGCAGGTGACTTGTCCGTCGCAAAAAGTTCCAGCGGCTGTGGCTCGAAAATCATTACCACCACCGGTAAATTGCGTTTGCGCCCTTCTTCCCGTAAGCCTTGCAGCAACGCACGGTGGCCACGGTGCACACCGTCGAAATTACCAATAGTCAGCACACACCCATGCGGGGCCTGGCTGAGATTATGTATGCCTCGTATCAGCTTCATGTCTGGCTCAAAACAGTGAAAATCGTGAAAGTATACCCTGTACCGCGGTCAAGGTTAACCGGCGATTGTTTCTACGAAACAGAAAGAGGATGGTTTTCATTGTTATGAAACAAATTGACGCCCTTCACGGGTACACCAATACAATTTTTCTCGTCGAAAAGCTGTATTCACGCCACGCAAGCTGGTAGAATCCTGCGCCATCACTACGCAACGAGTGCTGGAATTTAAACGGCGCTTATTTGCACAAATCCATTGACAAAAGAAGGCTAAAAGGGCATATTCCTCGGCCTTTGAATTGTCCATATAGAACACATTTGGGAGTTGGACCTTGGCTAATATCAAATCAGCTAAGAAGCGCGCCGTTCAGTCTGAAAAGGCCCGCAAGCACAACGCTAGCCGTCGCTCTATGATGCGTACTTTCATCAAGAAAGTATACGCAGCTATCGAAGCTGGCGACAAAGCTACTGCACTGAAAGCATTTAACGAAATGCAACCAATCGTGGACCGTCAGGCTGCTAAAGGTCTGATCCACAAAAACAAAGCTGCACGTCATAAAGCAAACCTGACTGCACAGATCAACAAACTGGCTTAATCGCCTGCTTGTTGACGCTTTGTAAAAAAACCCGCGAAAGCGGGTTTTTTTATGCTTGCTATCTGGCGTTTTTCTCTTCAACCACTGATGTTGTTCTCACTCGCCCACGCTCTTCCTGACCAGCCTGTTTTTTCAGCTATCCCTCCCTTAGTTAGTCGCGTCGCGTAATACTTGAAAGTTATTTTCTTTCACTGTTTTCCTTTTTTTATTTCATTATTAAAAAAACTGTGACCACCTTAGCAAATAGAAACATCTCTCATTCAAAAACGAATAAACGCAATCCTGATGTAAGATTTGATAATTGATTGCTGCGGTAGGGTCAACTACTTTCCATGTACACCTTACTCACTCATTTTAATCTGAGGTTAAATTCAGTAACGACATAAAAAATAATATTTAAAACTTGCTTGGAAAGTAAAAGTTGTTTTTCTGGGCGTATCGCACCAATATCGGAGTTATTATTATGAGTTCTGTTATTGAGGATACCCAGTCTTGCGGGTCAGCATCATTATCTTTACTACAGCGTATTAGCTACGGCTCTTTGGATGTGGCAGGTAATCTACTGTACTGTTTCGGCTCAACCTACATCTTATATTTCTACACTGACGTTGCGGGTATTAGTCTCGCCGTAGCAGGTGTCATCCTGCTGTTGGCGCGTATCGTAGATGGTATAGATGCCCCAATCTGGGGGATCATTATCGATAAAACACGTTCACGTTACGGTAAATGTCGTCCCTGGTTCTTATGGCTACCGCTGCCTTTTGGTGTATTCAGCGCGCTGTCATTTTGGTCTCCAGATATCAGCATGACAGGAAAAGCCATATATGCAGCAATATCCTACATGATTGCCAGCATTTTATTTACCGGACTCAACACACCGCTCAGCGCAATATTACCTCTAATGACTCTGTCCCCTAAGGAACGGCTGGTATTAAATTCCTGGAGAATGACCGGGGGACAAATTGGTGTTTTATTAATGAATGCCACAGCATTACCCCTGGTTGCATTTTTAGGTAACGGAAATGATCATGCCGGATTTATTTACACGGCGATTCTGTTTGCTGTGATATCCTGTTCGCTAACGCTTTTCGCCTTTAAAAATATCCGCGAAATGGATGCGGATAAAATACAGCAAGAACCCAAACTGCCGATGAAAAAAAGTTTCACGGCAATGAAAGGTAACTGGCCATGGATCCTGATGGTGCTGGCCAATCTGATCTTCTGGATTGCCCTGCAACAGCGGTCCACAACCATTGTTTATTATCTGACCTACAACCTCGATCGCAAAGACCTGGTTCCGCTGATTAACAGTCTGGCGACGATTCAGATCCTGTTCATCATCGCCATTGTAGATTCAATCTGTCAATGCAACACCCCTTTCAATTATCTCTTTCGGTGTTTTGAACTTCAGTGTCTTTCTCGGTCTGTTGTTTAGCTGAGCAGCAACCAGATCTAGTTCATGTTGAGTATATTGGGCAAGACATGTCTTTTTAGGAAAGTACTGCCGAATTAGCCCATTTGTGTTCTCATTTGTTCCCCGCTGCCAAGGACTCTGAGGATCGCAGAAGTAAACTTTAACGCCGGTGCTGACAGTAAATTCTAGATGTCTGGCCAGTTCCATTCCTCTGTCCCATGTCAGTGATTTTCTGAGTTCTGACGGTAAACTCAGGAATTTGTCGGTAAGAGCCTGATTTACTGAGACAGAATCTTTGCCCCTGAGTCTAAGGATGATCGTATAACGTGATTTTCGGTCTACAAGTGTGGCTATATGAGAGTTTTTTGTACCTGAGACTAAATCGCCCTCCCAATGCCCCAGAGAGCGTCTGTTATCGATATTTCGGGAACGTTCGTGAATTGGTGTTCCGTTCACTATGTTAATCGTACCTCTTTCGCCTTTGCGGGTATGACGCCTGCCATGGCGAAGGCTATGCGACCGTCGCAGATGCTGTATATTCAGGTGGTGTAGCGCTTCACGGCTACGAAAGTACAGCGTTTTATAAATTGTCTCAGGTGATATTCGCAGCGTTTTTTGACGTGGTTTTGTTCGCCTTAACCATCCTGATATTTGCTCTGGAGACCATTTCATCTCCAGCTTTTCCAGAACAAGCTTTCGCAATGGTAAATTTTGATCCAGTAAGCACGGTTTTGGCCTTTTCGCCATTCTGTTGGCTCGGTTATTAGCATCAACAGCTTTGTAATAGCGTCTGCCCCGATTACGCTGAACTTCACGTGAGATCGTCGAAGGACTGCGATTCAGCGCAGTAGCTATCGCACGAATGCTCATTTTGGCTGACAAACCAGCTCGTATCTCCTCGCGCTCAGACAGTGTCAGGTGAGCTACAGCCCGCTTACGCTCATGGGGTTTTATGCCGCCAGTATCCCTTAACATAGTGAAGATCGTTCCGGGTTTTGAACCCAGGATATTCGCTATTTCACTGAAGCCTGTTCCGTT
>NZ_JAOWFA010000048.1:0-141890 GCF_030333885.1 Citrobacter sp. Cf132 | reverse complement strand
AGGCATCAAATAAAGTGAAGAAGCCCATCCTGACGGATGGGCTTTTTTGCGTGTGTGCGGGGTAAAACCGCCGGGCTGAATGTATTGTGCAGGCCTGATAAGCGCAGCGCATCAGGCAATAAGTACGGCTACCCGTGTACGAGGTTGAGCAACGGGTGCGCTCGTCCGAGATCGTCCACTTCCGTCCGTCCCGTCACAGTAAATCCCATCTTCTTATAGAATCCAACTGCCTGCTCATTCTGTTCATTAACGTTGGTCGTTAGCGTTGAAACCATTGATAAAGCATGTTCAATCAGCAGTTTACCAACGCCACTACCACGCACATCCGGATCGACAAACAACGCATCCATATGCTGATCGGTCAGAAGCATAAAGGCGACAGGCTCATCTTGTTCTGTCACTGCAACCCATAGCGGAGCTTCTGGTAAAAATGAACTTACCAGCTCTTCCAGCTCAATCCGATACTCCGCAGAGAGGAAACGGTGCGTCGCATCGACAGAACGACACCAAATAGATATGAGCTT
Source organism: Citrobacter sp. Cf132 (assembly GCF_030333885.1). NCBI lineage: Bacteria > Pseudomonadati > Pseudomonadota > Gammaproteobacteria > Enterobacterales > Enterobacteriaceae > Citrobacter > Citrobacter sp. Cf132. The sequence goes on along the minus strand of NZ_JAOWFA010000048.1, from coordinate 141,366 downwards.
ATCACCTTCGTCCTTACGCGAACGACGAATGGTAAAGGGCATAGCATTCTCCTTTTATCTTTACTGCACTATTCTACAGCAAGGGCCGTGAAACTTTCTCAACTTGAGGATGCAGGCTCGACATTCTCATGATTCCTGGGTATCTTCAGCTATCTGGATGTCTAAACGTTTAAACGTATGTAGTGAGGTTATCAGGTTATGCCAATTCGCGTGCAGGACGAGCTACCCGCCGTCAATTTCTTGCGTGAGGAAAACGTCTTTGTGATGACGACATCCCGCGCTTCCGGTCAGGAAATTCGACCACTGAAGGTGCTCATCCTCAACCTGATGCCCAAGAAGATTGAAACGGAAAACCAGTTCCTGCGCTTACTGTCTAACTCACCGCTACAGGTAGATGTTCAGCTATTGCGCATCGATGCTCGCGAGTCACGTAACACCCCTACGGAGCATCTGAATAACTTTTACTGTAATTTCGAGGATATCTGCGAGCAGAACTTTGACGGACTGATCGTGACCGGCGCGCCGTTGGGTCTGGTTGAATTTAATGACGTGGCTTACTGGCCGCAGATTCAACAAGTGCTTGAATGGGCGAAAGATCACGTTACCTCAACGCTATTTGTTTGTTGGGCGGTGCAGGCCGCGCTGAATATCCTGTACGGAATTCCTAAGCAAACCCGTACGGACAAACTTTCAGGCGTCTATGAGCACCATATTCTGCATCCTCATGCGCTGCTGACGCGTGGATTCGATGATGCGTTCCTGGCTCCGCATTCGCGCTATGCCGATTTTCCTGCTGCGCTTATTCGCGACTACACCGATCTCGAGATTTTTGCTGAAACCGAAGAGGGAGATGCCTACCTGTTTGCCAGCAAAGATAAACGAATTGCCTTTGTGACGGGCCATCCGGAATATGATGCCCATACGCTCGGCAGTGAGTATTTTCGTGACGTCGAAGCGGGCCTAACGCCGGAAGTGCCCTATAACTATTTCCCGAAAGATGACCCGCAAAACAAACCGCGGGCAACCTGGCGTAGCCACGGTAATCTGTTGTTTACCAACTGGCTCAACTATTACGTCTACCAGATCACGCCATATGATCTGCGTCACATGAATCCAACGCTGGATTAATCTTCTGTAGCAGACGATCCTTAAGCGTTTCAGCATATTGAATCAGGCACCTTCGGGTGCCTTTTTTATTTCCGAAACGCACCTCACAGTGTAATTAAATTTTATTTATATTGTTATCAATAGGTTAATTGATAATTAAATTAAAAATGGAAATTGTTTTTGATTTTGAAATTTAAATGAGTAGTCTTAGTTGTGCTGAACGAAAAGCGCACAACGATCCTTCGTTCGCATTGGGGATGTGTTTGGATCAATGACGAGGAACTACGCAATGAATCAACAGGCAACGACAACCGATGAACTGGTCTTCACCAGGCCGCGTGGCGAACAGGAGCAACAAATTCTGACCGCTGAAGCAGTAGAGTTTCTGACTGAACTGGTGACAAGATTTACGCCAAAACGCAATAAACTTCTGGCTGCACGTATTCAGCAGCAGCAGGATATTGATGACGGTAAGTTGCCTGATTTTATTTCGGAAACAGCTTCCATTCGTGAGGGTGACTGGAAGATTCGCGGTATTCCTGATGATTTACTGGATCGCCGCGTAGAGATAACCGGACCCGTTGAGCGCAAGATGGTTATCAACGCGCTCAACGCGAACGTCAAAGTCTTTATGGCTGACTTCGAAGATTCGCTGGCTCCTGAGTGGAGCAAAGTTATCGACGGGCAGATAAACCTGCGCGATGCGGTCAATGGCACCATTAGCTATACCAACGAAGCGGGTAAAATTTACCAGCTCAAACCTAATCCGGCTCTGTTGGTATGCCGCGTTCGTGGCCTGCATCTGCCGGAAAAACACGTCACCTGGCGTGGCGAATCCATCCCGGGCAGCCTGTTCGATTTTGCCCTCTATTTCTTCCACAACTACAAAACGTTGCTGGCAAAAGGCAGCGGCCCTTACTTCTACCTGCCAAAAACGCAGGCCTGGCAAGAAGCAGCATGGTGGAGCGAAGTGTTCAGCTATGCAGAAGATCGCTTTAATCTGCCGCGCGGCACCATCAAAGCGACTCTGCTGATTGAAACGCTGCCGGCCGTCTTCCAGATGGACGAAATTCTGCACGCCCTGCGTGACCATATTGTCGGTCTGAACTGCGGTCGCTGGGACTACATTTTCAGCTATATCAAAACGCTGAAGAACCATCCGGATCGCGTGCTGCCGGACCGTCAGGTGGTGACGATGGATAAGCCATTCCTCAGCGCCTATTCGCGTCTGCTGATTAAAACCTGTCATAAACGTGGCGCATTCGCGATGGGCGGCATGGCAGCATTCATTCCCAGCAAAGATGCGGAACGTAACAACCAGGTTCTGACCAAGGTAAAAGCGGACAAAGCGCTGGAAGCCAATAACGGTCATGACGGCACATGGATTGCCCATCCGGGACTGGCAGATACCGCAATGGCGGTGTTCAACGACGTGCTCGGTGAAAACAAAAATCAGCTGTTCGTGACCCGTGAAGAAGATGCGCCGATTACTGCAGAACAACTGCTGGCGCCTTGTGAAGGTGAGCGTACTGAAGAAGGCATGCGCGCCAACATTCGTGTTGCGGTGCAGTACATCGAAGCGTGGATCTCCGGTAACGGCTGCGTACCGATTTACGGTCTGATGGAAGATGCGGCCACTGCCGAAATCTCCCGTACCTCCATCTGGCAGTGGATCCACCACCAGAAGACGCTCAGCAACGGCAAGCCGGTTACCAAACCGCTGTTCCGTCAGATGCTGGCCGAAGAGATGCTGGTGATTCAGGACGAGCTGGGCGAACACCGCTACAGCAGCGGACGTTTTGACGATGCCGCGCGCCTGATGGAGCAAATCACTACCTCTGATGAATTGATCGATTTCTTGACCCTGCCAGGCTACCGCCTGCTGGCGTAATCCACCACATAACAATATGGAGCATCTGCACATGAAAACCCGTACTCAACAAATCGAAGAATTACAGAAAGAATGGACTCAACCGCGCTGGGAAGGCATCACCCGTCCATATAGCGCGGAGGAAGTGGTGAAATTACGTGGCTCGGTCAACCCGGAATGCACGCTGGCTCAGCTTGGCGCGGCGAAAATGTGGCGTCTGCTGCACGGCGAATCGAAGAAAGGTTATATCAACAGCCTCGGCGCGCTGACTGGCGGTCAGGCGCTGCAGCAGGCGAAAGCCGGTATTGAAGCGGTCTACCTTTCAGGCTGGCAGGTGGCGGCAGATGCCAACCTGGCATCCAGCATGTACCCGGACCAATCGCTGTATCCGGCGAACTCCGTCCCGGCAGTGGTGGATCGGATCAACAACACATTCCGTCGCGCCGATCAGATCCAATGGTCAACCGGTATTGAACCGAACGATCCGCGCTATGTGGATTACTTCCTGCCGATCGTTGCCGATGCGGAAGCGGGTTTTGGCGGCGTACTGAACGCGTTTGAACTGATGAAATCGATGATTGAGGCTGGTGCAGCGGCCGTTCACTTCGAAGATCAGCTCGCATCGGTAAAAAAATGTGGTCACATGGGCGGCAAAGTTCTGGTGCCGACTCAGGAAGCTATCCAGAAACTGGTGGCCGCCCGTCTGGCAGCCGACGTCATGGGTGTTCCGACGCTGGTTATTGCGCGTACTGATGCTGACGCAGCCGATCTGATAACGTCTGACTGCGACCCATACGACAGCGAGTTCATCACCGGCGAACGTACCAGCGAAGGGTTCTACCGTACGCATGCGGGTATTGAGCAGGCGATCAGCCGTGGTCTGGCCTATGCACCTTATGCGGATCTGGTGTGGTGTGAAACCTCCACGCCGGATCTCGAACTGGCGAAGCGCTTTGCCGATGCGATTCACGCGAAATTCCCCGGCAAACTGCTGGCCTACAACTGTTCGCCGTCATTTAACTGGCAGAAAAACCTGGACGACAAAACCATTGCCAGCTTCCAGCAGCAACTGTCGGATATGGGTTACAAATACCAGTTCATTACCCTGGCGGGCATCCACAGCATGTGGTTCAACATGTTCGACCTCGCACACTCCTATGCGCAGGGTGAAGGCATGCGCCACTATGTTGAGAAGGTTCAGCAGCCAGAATTTGCGGCGGCTAAAGACGGTTACACCTTCGTGTCCCATCAGCAGGAAGTGGGTACAGGCTACTTCGACAAAGTCACTACTATCATTCAGGGCGGCGCTTCCTCGGTGACCGCGCTGACCGGCTCGACCGAAGAATCGCAGTTTTGATTAATGCCCGGTGGCGCTGTGCTTACCGGGCCTACGAAGGGATGTAGGCCGGATAAGCGAACGCGCCATCCGGCATGACGTTGTGCCGGATGGGAGAAGTCGATGACGCGTGGCCTGGAATTACTGATTGCTCAGACGATTTTGCAAGGTTTCGACGCCCAGTACGGGCGTTTTCTGGAAGTCACCTCCGGCGCGCAGCAGCGTTTTGAACATGCCGACTGGCATGCGGTTCAGCAGGCGATGAAAAGCCGTATTCACCTTTACGATCATCACGTAGGTCTGGTGGTGGAGCAGTTGCGCTGCATTACAGACGGCAAAAGTACCGACGCGGATTTTTTACTTCGCGTGAAAGAGCATTACACCCGGCTACTGCCGGATTACCCGCGCTTCGAGATTGCGGAGAGCTTTTTTAACTCCGTTTACTGTCGGTTATTTGATCACCGCTCGCTGACTCCCGAGCGGCTGTTTATTTTCAGTTCTCAGCCAGAGCGTCGTTTCCGCACGATCCCACGCCCGTTGGCGAAAGACTTTTTTCCTGATACCGGCTGGGAGTGGCTGCTAACTCGCGTCCTTAGCGATCTGCCCCTGCGTCTTCCGTGGCAGAATAAACATCGTGATATCCACTACATCATCGAACACCTGACCGAAACCCTGGGAACGGATGTGTTGCCAGGCTGCCATTTACAGGTGGCGAATGAACTGTTTTATCGTAACAAGGCCGCCTGGCTGGTCGGTAAGCTGATTACCCCTTCCGGGACGCTGCCGTTTTTACTGCCAATCCACCGGACAGACGAAGGCGAATTGTTTGTCGATACCTGCCTGACCACGACGGCGGAGGCGAGCATTGTGTTTGGCTTCGCCCGCTCCTACTTTATGGTGTATGCCCCGCTGCCCGCGGCACTGGTGGAGTGGTTGCGCGAGATCCTGCCCGGTAAAACCACCGCTGAATTGTATATGGCGATTGGCTGTCAGAAGCATGCAAAAACGGAAAGTTATCGGGAGTATCTGCTCTACCTGGTCAACTGTGATGAGCAGTTTATTGAAGCGCCGGGGATCCGCGGTATGGTGATGCTGGTGTTTACCCTGCCGGGCTTTGACCGGGTGTTTAAAATCATTAAAGACAAATTTGCGCCGCAAAAAGAGATGTCTGCCGCCCACGTCCGCGCCTGTTATCAACTGGTCAAAGAGCACGATCGTGTGGGGCGGATGGCTGACACCCAGGAGTTCGAGAATTTTGTGCTGGATAAACGGCAAATCGATCCGGCGCTGATGGCGCTGTTATTGCAGGAAGCCCCGGAAAAAATTACCGATCTTGGCGATCAGATTGTCATTCGCCATCTGTATATCGAACGACGGATGGTGCCGCTGAATATCTGGCTGGAGCAGGTCGAAGGTCAACAACTGCGCGATGCCATTGAAGAGTACGGCAACGCGATTCGTCAGCTGGCCGCCGCCAATATTTTCCCCGGCGATATGCTGTTTAAGAACTTCGGCGTCACCCGTCACGGGCGCGTGGTGTTCTACGACTACGATGAAATCTGCTACATGACGGAGGTTAATTTCCGTCATATCCCGCCGCCACGCTACCCGGAAGATGAGATGAGCGCTGAGCCGTGGTACAGCGTATCGCCTGGAGATGTCTTCCCGGAAGAGTTTCGCCACTGGCTATGTGCCGACCCGCGTATCGGGCCGCTATTTGAAGAGATGCACGCTGACTTGTTCAGCGCCGACTACTGGCGGGGTTTGCAAACGCGGATTAAAAACGGGCATGTGGAAGATGTTTACGCCTACCGACGTCGGCAGCGGTTTAGCGTACGGTTTGCGGCTTTTGCGAGCAGCTTTCCAACAACAGATCCCAACGCTGGTGATAGCTCACCAATGACTGTACTGTGACCGGAGGCTTGAGCTAAACCCATCCAACAATTTCGTTGGCGATATTGGCCTCTTCTGTCTATTATGTCCATATTGGACATTCAAGCCATTTTGGTCGGAAGGAGGGGATATGCAGGTCATGCCCGCACAACAAGCGAAAAACCAGTTCGGTGATTTACTGATGAAAGTTCAGCGTGAACCGGTGGAAATAAGCAAACATGGCAAGCGTGTGGCCGTGGTGATTTCCCCCGAGGAATATGACCAGTTTAAGCAGCTAAAACTCCAGAGACTAAAGGCTGTGTTGACGGAATCTATCACTCAGGCTGATAACGGTGAGCTGCACAGTATTGATGATGTTTTTGGCCCGCTGACATCTGATAAATAATATGGAAGGCAGAGGTAAGGCGAAGGGATGAGTGTCAGGTTTACGACAAAAGCCAAAGAACATGTTCGCGCAATCCGCGTTTATTCTGCGCGTCGCTGGGGAGAAGAAGTCGCAGAAGCCTATGCTTCCGTGCTGCGCACGGTGATGGTGGATGTGCTTGATAAACATCCTTCTCCTGGCCGTGATCGCAGTGGCGATCTTTTTCCTGACGTACGTAGTTTCCCTGTAGAAAGCCACATTATCTATTACCGTGAAGCACCCACAGGCATAATCGTGCTGGCGGTGCTGCACGAAAAACAAGATCCTCAAAACTACCTGTGAGAGCGTGGCGCAGAAAGCGGCTTAACGAAATCCGCCGTACGCCAGCGTGACTTCTTTCGCTGCTTTGATTGCCATTGCGCCAAACTCGGTCACACGGTCATCGGTAATGCGTGAGATTGGCCCGGAAATGGAGATGGCGGCGAACGGCTGACGGTGCTCGTCATAAATGCACGACGCCACGCAGCGCAGACCCAGCGCATGTTCCTCATCATCAAAGGAATAGCCGCGCTTGCGCGTCTGAGCCAAATCCTCTTTCAGATGCACTGGCGACACCAGCGTGGCGTGGGTATAAGCGTGTAGTCCTTTGCGGTGCAGCAGCCCTGTCACCTGTTCTTCGCTCAGTTGGGATAAAAACGCCTTACCCGCGCCGGAAGCATGCATCGGCAGTTTGCCGCCGATAGGCGCGGACATGCGCATCAGTTGGGTGCACTGCACCTGGTCGATAATAATGGCCTGATGATCGCTTTGATCCAGCACGGCGAGGTTGACTGTCTCACCGGAGTCTTCCATCAGCTTGCGCAGGATTGGATGCACAATCGCCAGCAGATTACGGCTTTGCAAAAAGCTGCTGCCGACGATAAACGCATGTGCACCCACGGCCCAATGCCCTAATTCACCGACCTGACGAACAAATCCCTGCTGCTGCATGGTGGTCAATAATCGGTGAGTCGTGGAGTTTGGCAGGCCGGCCTGCTGCGCCAGCTCGGTCAGCGCCACGCTGCCGTTGGATTCCGCAATCCACTCCAGTAGCTTCAGGCCGCGCGTCAGGGACTGAACCTGCCCGGTTGCGGGCGCAGTAGTAGCGGCGGGTTTTCTACCGCGTTTCGCGGGAACGGGGGCAACCATGGCAGACTCCTTTTCTGTATCGTGGAAATCATTTTCGTTTTATTCAATTATAATGCAAGAATTCCTGTACTGATCGGATGAGTGAAGCTGAACATGTCTCATGTTGGCCGTTGTTCTCTTTTCCGCCTCTCAGGTTTGTGCCAGTATGGCCTGTTGAGTTTTTTCGGTCTGGTTGAGCGTTGTCGGGAGCGAGTGTGAGCAGCAAAGTAGAACAATTACGTCAGCAGTTAAATGAACGTATTCTGGTGCTGGACGGCGGTATGGGCACCATGATCCAGGGATATCGTCTGAGCGAAGAGGATTTCCGCGGCGAACGCTTTGCCGAATGGCCGTGCGATCTGAAAGGCAACAACGACCTGTTGGTGCTCAGCAAACCGGAGGTGATCGCCGCGATTCACAACGCCTACTTCGAGGCGGGCGCGGACATAATCGAAACCAACACCTTTAACTCCACGACTATCGCCATGGCGGATTACCAGATGGAATCCCTGTCGGCGGAAATCAACTTTGCGGCAGCCAAACTGGCGCGCGCGGCGGCAGATGAATGGACGGCACGCACGCCGAACAAACCGCGCTACGTCGCGGGCGTGCTTGGCCCAACCAACCGTACGGCGTCTATCTCGCCCGACGTCAACGACCCGGCTTACCGCAATATTACCTTTGATCAGCTGGTGGCCGCCTACCGCGAATCCACCAAAGCGCTGGTGGAAGGCGGCAGTGACCTGATCCTGATTGAAACCGTTTTCGATACCCTCAACGCCAAAGCCGCTATTTTCGCGGTTAAAACTGAATTCGAAGCGCTGGGCGTTGAGCTGCCGATTATGCTCTCCGGCACCATCACCGACGCTTCCGGGCGTACGCTCTCCGGCCAGACCACCGAAGCATTCTACAACTCCCTGCGCCACGCCGATGCGCTGACTTTTGGTCTGAACTGTGCCTTAGGCCCGGACGAACTGCGCCAGTACGTGCAGGAACTGTCGCGTATTGCCGAATGCTACGTTACCGCACACCCGAACGCCGGTCTGCCGAACGCCTTTGGTGAGTACGATCTCGATGCCGACACCATGGCGGCGCAAATCCGCGAATGGGCCGAGGCGGGCTTCCTGAATATTGTTGGCGGCTGCTGCGGCACCACGCCGGAACACATCGCCGCCATGAGTCGCGCAGTGGACGGACTGCCGCCACGCCGCTTGCCGGAAATCCCGGTTGCCTGCCGCCTTTCCGGCCTTGAGCCGCTGAACATCGGCGACGACAGCCTGTTTGTGAACGTCGGCGAGCGTACCAACGTTACCGGTTCGGCGAAGTTTAAACGCCTGATCAAAGAAGAGAAATACAGCGAAGCGCTGGATGTCGCCCGTCAGCAGGTGGAAAGCGGCGCGCAGATCATCGATATCAACATGGATGAGGGGATGCTCGACGCCGAAGCGGCGATGGTTCGTTTCCTCAACCTGATTGCCGGTGAACCGGATATCGCCCGCGTGCCGATTATGATCGACTCCTCGAAATGGGAAGTAATCGAAAAAGGGCTGAAGTGCATTCAGGGTAAAGGCATCGTTAACTCCATCTCGATGAAAGAGGGGGTTGAGACCTTTATCCATCACGCGAAGCTGCTGCGTCGCTACGGTGCTGCAGTGGTGGTGATGGCCTTTGACGAGCAGGGCCAGGCCGACACCCGCGCGCGCAAAATTGAGATCTGCCGTCGGGCGTACAAGATTCTTACCGAAGAGGTGGGCTTCCCGCCGGAAGATATTATCTTTGACCCGAACATCTTTGCCGTCGCGACCGGGATTGATGAACACAACAACTACGCGCAGGACTTTATCGGGGCCTGTGAAGACATCAAACGCGAACTGCCGCACGCGCTGATCTCCGGCGGCGTTTCTAACGTTTCATTCTCGTTCCGTGGCAACGACCCAGTACGTGAAGCCATTCACGCAGTATTCCTCTACTACGCCATTCGCAACGGTATGGACATGGGGATCGTCAACGCCGGACAACTGGCAATTTACGACGACCTGCCCGCCGAGCTGCGCGATGCCGTTGAAGATGTGATCCTCAACCGCCGTGACGATGGCACCGAACGACTGCTGGAGCTTGCTGAGAAGTATCGCGGCAGTAAAACCGACGACACGGCGAATGCCCAGATGGCGGAGTGGCGCAGTTGGGACGTGAAAAAGCGCCTCGAATACTCGCTGGTGAAAGGCATAACCGAGTTTATTGAGCTGGATACCGAAGAAGCTCGCCAGCAGGCCGCGCGCCCGATCGAGGTTATTGAAGGACCGCTGATGGACGGCATGAACGTGGTTGGCGACCTGTTCGGCGAGGGCAAAATGTTCCTGCCGCAGGTGGTGAAATCCGCCCGCGTGATGAAGCAGGCGGTGGCATACCTTGAACCGTACATTGAGGCCAGCAAAGAGAAAGGTTCCAGCAACGGCAAAATGGTCATCGCAACCGTGAAGGGCGACGTGCACGATATCGGTAAAAATATCGTCGGCGTGGTGCTGCAATGTAACAACTACGAAATCGTCGATCTTGGCGTGATGGTGCCCGCGGAGAAAATCCTCAGAACGGCGCGTGAAGTGAATGCCGATCTGATTGGCCTTTCCGGGCTGATTACCCCATCGCTGGACGAAATGGTCAACGTGGCGAAAGAGATGGAGCGTCAGGGCTTCACTATTCCGCTGCTGATTGGCGGCGCCACCACCTCGAAAGCGCACACCGCGGTGAAAATTGAGCAGAACTACAGCGGCCCGACGGTGTACGTGCAGAACGCCTCGCGTACCGTTGGCGTCGTCGCTGCGCTGCTCTCTGACACCCAGCGTGATGACTTTGTCGCCCGTACGCGTAAAGAGTATGAAACCGTGCGTATCCAGCATGCGCGTAAGAAACCGCGTACTCCGCCCGTAACGTTACAGGCTGCCCGCGACAACGATCTGGCCTTTGACTGGGAAAACTACACCCCGCCGGTGGCGCACCGTCTTGGCGTACAGGAAGTGGAAGCCAGCATCGAAACCCTGCGCAACTACATCGACTGGACGCCGTTCTTTATGACCTGGTCGTTGGCCGGGAAATATCCGCGAATCCTCGAAGATGAAGTAGTGGGCGAAGAGGCGAAGCGCCTGTTCAAAGATGCCAACGACATGCTGGATAAACTCAGCGCTGAGAAGACGCTGAATCCGCGTGGCGTGGTGGGTTTATTCCCGGCCAACCGCGTGGGTGACGACATCGAGATTTACCGTGACGAGACGCGTACGCACGTCATCAACGTGAGTCATCACCTGCGCCAGCAGACGGAAAAAGTCGGTTTCGCCAACTACTGCTTGTCTGACTTTGTTGCGCCGAAACTGAGCGGTAAAGCGGATTACATCGGTGCTTTTGCGGTCACTGGTGGTCTGGAAGAAGACGCGCTGGCAGATGCTTTTGAAGCGCAACATGACGACTACAACAAGATCATGGTGAAAGCGATCGCTGACCGTCTGGCGGAAGCGTTTGCAGAATATCTGCATGAGCGCGTGCGTAAAGTCTACTGGGGCTATGCGGCGAATGAGAATCTCAGTAACGAGGAGCTGATCCGCGAAAACTACCAGGGGATTCGCCCGGCACCGGGCTATCCGGCGTGTCCGGAACACACCGAAAAAGCCACCATTTGGGAACTGCTGGACGTGGAGGCGCATACCGGGATGAAGCTCACCGAATCCTTCGCCATGTGGCCAGGTGCGTCGGTTTCCGGCTGGTATTTCAGTCATCCGGACAGCAAGTACTACGCTGTGGCGCAAATCCAGCGCGATCAGGTTGAAGATTATGCCTTCCGTAAAGGGATGAGCGTGGCAGAAGTGGAACGCTGGTTAGCGCCGAACCTCGGCTACGACGCCGACTGATTCACAAAACTGTCATCTTTCTTTACAACAAACAGGGCGCTCAATGAGTGCCCTGTCTCTTTATTACGTTTAAACCCTTATACTGAAAGAAGGTTCGCGAGCGCTATTTGCCGGCTGGCGGCGTAAACGCCTTATCCGGCCTACAAGGGACATTCTGTAGGCCTGATAAGCGCAGCGCCATCAGGCACGCTATCTGCGCCGAGCCCAGGAACATATAACGATAAGGAGTACTTGATTCCGTGTTAACTCTGTTACACCTGCTTTCTGCCGTCGCGATGCTGGTTTGGGGTACGCATATTGTGCGTACCGGCGTGATGCGCGTCTTCGGCGCCCGCTTGCGTACCGTGCTCAGCCGTAGCGTTGAAAAGAAGCCGCTCGCCTTTTGTGCGGGTATCGGCGTGACTGCGCTGGTGCAAAGCAGCAACGCCACCACCATGCTGGTGACCTCGTTTGTTGCACAAGATCTCGTGGCGCTGACTCCTGCGCTGGTGATTGTGCTCGGTGCCGATGTGGGGACCGCGCTGATGGCGCGTATCCTGACCTTCGATCTCTCCTGGCTGTCGCCACTGCTGATTTTTATCGGCGTGATCTTCTTTCTCGGCCGTAAGCAGTCCCGTGTGGGGCAACTGGGGCGGGTCGGTATTGGACTGGGGCTGATTTTACTGGCGCTGGAGCTGATTGTGCAGGCAGTAACGCCGATCACTCAGGCTAATGGCGTACAGGTTATTTTCGCCTCACTTACCGGCGATATCATGCTGGATGCGCTGATTGGCGCCATGTTTGCGATTATCAGTTACTCCAGCCTGGCGGCGGTACTGTTGACGGCAACGCTGACCGCGGCGGGCATTATCTCGTTCCCGGTAGCTTTGTGTCTGGTGATTGGCGCCAACCTCGGCTCTGGTCTGTTGGCGATGCTCAACAACAGTGCTGCGAATGCTGCTGCTCGTCGTGTGGCGCTCGGCAGCCTGCTGTTTAAGCTGGTGGGCAGCCTGATTATCCTGCCGTTTGTTCATCCGCTGGCCAATCTGATGGATGAACTGCCGCTGCCGAAATCTGAACTGGTTATCTACTTCCACGTCTTCTACAACCTGGTTCGCTGCGTGGCGATGGTGCCGTTCGCCGAACCGATGGCGCGTTTTTGTAAGCGCATCATCCGCGATGAGCCGGAGCTGGATGCACATCTGAAGCCCAAACATCTGGACGTCAGTGCGCTGGATACGCCGACGCTCGCTCTGGCTAATGCCGCCCGCGAAGCGCTGCGTATTGGCGACGCAATGGAGCAGATGATGGACGGGTTGAAGAAGGTGATGCACGGCGAGCCGCGCGAAGAGAAAGAGTTGCGCAGGATGGCGGATGACATCAACGTGCTGTACACGGCGATTAAGCTCTATCTGGCGCGGATGCCAAAGGATGAACTGGCGGAAGAGGAATCACGCCGTTGGGCGGAGATTATCGAAATGTCGCTCAACCTCGAACAGGCTTCCGATATCGTTGAACGTATGGGCAGCGAGATTGCCGATAAGTCGCTGGCCGCCCGTCGGGCATTCTCGGTAGAAGGGCTGAAAGAGCTGGATGCACTTTACGATCAGCTGCTCAGCAATCTGCAGCTGGCGATGTCGGTGTTCTTCTCGGGCGATGTGACCAGTGCCCGTCGTCTACGCCGCAGCAAGCACCGTTTCCGTATTCTCAACCGTCGTTATTCGCACGCGCACGTTGACCGTCTGCATCAGCAGAACGTGCAAAGCATCGAGACCAGTTCCCTGCACCTGGCGCTGTTGGGCGATATGCAGCGTCTGAACTCGCTGTTTTGCTCCGTGGCCTACAGCGTGCTGGAACAGCCGGATGAAGACGATGAGCGGGATGATTATTGAGTGAGGTGAAGCGGTAGGCCGGATAAGGCATTTATGCCGCCATCCGGCATCAGACAACAAATCAACTAAAAGCAGTGGCCTGCTTCAACAGCAACCGCCTCTTCACCCGCTTTAAAGATATACGTGGTGTTCGGGCCGCCGAGCACGGACTTACCGTTACTCACCTTGATCCAGTTACCTTCCGGCAAGCCAATCACCGTCAGCTCCGGTGCCACAACCAGCAGTTCGCGGATACGCTGTTCACGCGTTTCGCCTTTGTGGCCTTCCGGCAGCGCGTTGGTGAAATGTGGGTTAATCTGCAGCGGGAACAGACCCAGCGCATCAAAGCCTTTGGGATCGACAATCGGCATGTCGTTGGTGGTGCGGATGGTCTGGCAGGCAAGGTTGGAACCCGCGCTCCAGCCGATGTACAGCGCACCGCGTTTGACGACATCCACGATCGGCGCCAGCAACCCGCGCTCACGACTCTCTTTCAGCAACTGGAAGGTATTCCCGCCGCCGACAATCACCAGCTCGGCGTTTTCAATGGCTGCAATTGGATCGGCAACGGTATGAATACCGGTAACGTTAACGCCCATTGGCGCAAAGATGGTTGCCGTTTTCGCCGTGTACTCATCCCAGGTTTGCGTCACGCCGGCGAACGGAATAAACACTGCCGTACGGCGACCATTCAGTTGCTCTGCGATCAGCGGCAGCGCATGTTCCATCCAGCCTTTGCCCGGCAGCGTCGAGTTACTCAATAAAAGCAGTTCCATCATTTCTCCATGTAATCAGAAAATTACAAACTGCGCTAATGCTACCACTATCAGCCTGACGCCTTACTGATATGGCTCACGATGTTGGAAGTGAGGTTCTGGAAAGCGCCTCGCAGACTGGCGTTTTATTTCGGCTGAAAGGGAGATTGTTGATTTATTCTTCTGGTGGGCAATGGCATTTTATACCTAAATGGATATAATTAAGGGGGGAGGATGACGAAACCACTTTACTGGGTTGGGCATGCCTGGAAAGATCTACAGGGAATGCCAGAACATGTTCGGGATACGTTTGGGTTTGCTCTTTGGCTTGCGCAGCAGGGTAAACAGCATTCACAGACTAAACCATTAAAAGGATTTGGTGGCGCGGGGGTTCTGGAAGTCGTTGAGGATTATCACGGCAACACCTGGCGGGCGGTTTACACCATCCAGTTGAAAAATGCGGTTTATGTTCTCCATGTTTTTCAGAAGAAGTCCGTTGCCGGGAAGGCAACGCCCAAACCTGAAATTGACCTGATTTATCAGCGGCTCAAGGCTGCTCAGCGCCATGCGCAGGAGAGTGGATATGTCACATGAAGTTGAAGCCAGTAGCGGAAATGTTTACGCCGATTTAGGCGTGTATGACGCAGAACAGATGCAGTTGAAAGCGCAACTGGCAATGGTGATTGGTGAGATTTTGCAACGCAAAGGGTTAACGCAGCAGCAGTCCGCGCAGCTACTGGGAATGACGCAGCCTAAACTTTCCAATCTGCTACGCGGCCAGTTTCGCGGTATCAGTGAAGTAAAGATGCTCGAATGCCTGGTGAGACTGGGTCGTGATGTAGAGATTGTTGTTGGGAAAGAGGGCAATATGTCAGGAAAGCTGAAAGTGAAATTTGGCTGATATCCAATTTCAAACCTTAACTGTCAATCCAATACCGAGCGCCTTCATCACCGCCAGCGTGGTTTTCAGCGTCGGGTTTCCTTTCTCACTAAACGAGCGGTAGAGTTGTTCGCGGGATAATCCCGTTTCTGCCGCGATGTTCGCCATTCCCTTAGCGCGTGCCACCACGCCCAACGCTTTTGCAATGTACGTTGCATCGCCTGTTTCGAGGGCATCCGCCATAATTACAGCAATTTCTTCATCATCAACCAGCGCAGTCGCGGGATCGTAGTGAGTAAGTTTATTCATGACGGTAGATCTCCTGATAATCCAGTGAATGAGCGAGCCTTCACCTACAGGTTTAACATCGCCAGCTAAACCATTCGCCAGTCGAAAAAGTCGTGCGGCAATGCGCGTTTTGGCCCTGCGATCTCGCAGATTCTGCTCCCAGTGTTGGAAAACCGTGGTCTGAAGAATTTCCATGATTACGTTCCATGTATTTTATAAACTACATTTTGAATTGACAAGTTGAAAGCAGAGAATAAAAAACTGGGAGGTAAGAGGAAATGCTGGTGGGCGTAAACAGGAAAGCGCCTCGCAATAATGCGTCATTTTTCAGATGTTATGCTTGATTTGGGAAACAATAATAGGGGATAGAGGGGCTTTTTGTCAGGAGCGGAGGCTCGCAGTGTCAGCGGTTTTCTAAAAGTGAATGGATTGTTTTGCAGGGAGTGATACAGCCTGGGCAATAACGGATTATATCGTTGGGTATTACAGTGTGCTCAGGATGCATGAATATAATGGTGAGTTACCACCAAACGAATCGGAAAACCAATACAGGAAAAAACGCTAACTCAGTGATCCGTCTTAGTTGACCACTACACCTTAAGCCCGCAGTTGGAATGCGGGCTTTTCACGTAAGCCTTGCAACGGGTGTTATGGTAAATCGACCAGATGTTGCTCGTTAATATCATTCAGTAAGTTATGGCCCTTTTCAGATACGCGATAATAATTCATCCCACCAGTTGTTCCCGGAACAATGTCCACTAACCCGGCCTCTGATAGATTGGAGACAAGCCTTGCAACGTTGCCAATGCCATCCATTTTTCTGATGCTCATTGCTCTATCAAGGTTGTACCAAGTCCAATTAACATCGTCTCTGGAAGCTAATAATTTCAGGATATTCAGTTCAGTATTATTTACCATAATGGGGCGTCCGGATGGTATAGGTCTTCTATGGCACCGCTTAACTTATAATCTTCAAGGGTGGCTGTATGTGTGTTGTTCCACAGAGTGTGGGCTTCAATGTCATCGACTGGCCTACCTGTTTCCCAACCTAAATTGCAGTAGCGCTCGAATTCCCGACACTCATGTGCGTAGTAATTTAAGTCTACTTGCTCAGGGGTGATTTCGCCATTAGCGGCTTTTTTTAGTCTATCAACCATAAAATCATTGGCACTGTCAGGACCAAAGCGAGATATGTGCTTTTCAACTGTGGCTATCCCTTTGTGTGTAATAATTACACCATCAGTTGTTAGGTTTTCTATTGGGCCCCCAGCCAATTCTGGATCGAATGGTCTTCCTGAGAAAGTGCCCCTGGCCCCGAAATATTCAAACTCATCCAGCTCAGGGAACCGCATTTTTCCCATCGTCAGTGCGGCTGCTGCCGAAGCGGCAGTAATGAGTAATCCCTTGTTGTCCATGACCTGATCGTAACCCGCTAGAGCATCACCACCGAGTTGTTCTGCCGCCTGATGGAATCCCTCAATGTTGCCATTATAGATGCCGCCAGCCGCCAAAAGCCTCCCGGCTGCTTTACTATTAATAGTTTTACCCGCCTGAGCGCGCTGTATAGGGGCATCGGAATCGTGATGTTTAATTGTCGGAGGCGGCTTCCTTCCTTGATGCTCGTTGAGGCTATATTCGTAGATTTGACGCACTGCCTGCTGAAAACCCTCGCTGTAGATATCCATAAAGCAGTCATAAATCAGATTACTTTCATCATCGAAATAGAACGGATTGCGGAAGTGATCCCATTTTTCCTTAGTGTTAACGCCGACCATCCAGCCGAGCTCCAGATTCCATTTCACCTCATCATAGAGTCCGTCGTATTCAGTAAGACGCTTGCGTTTGTAGGGTTGTGTTGCGAATCGGTGGTAAACCCCTCTCCGTCTCTTCGGGACGCTGTGAGGCAGAATGCGGTTGCGCTGGTCATATTCCAGGTAATCCAGTTCGTAAAAGATGCTCGCCATATCCAGCGCATCTCGTGGCGATAGAATGAACTGAATATCACTTGGAGCCAGTTCTCGCTCAGCATCCCACCTCATGTAAAGAGTGAACATTCCGTTTGTTCCTTATCCCATGTATTTGATAAGGATTATTTCGTTAAAGCGGCGAAAAATCAAACGGATTGGTTTTTGTGGTTGAGCTATTTTTGGTTTACTGGAAGGAAGAGTCACCATCGCTCTGGCAGCACTATTGCTGCTCAAAGCTGCTCAAAACGCCACGATGTAAGTAAGACCTTACCAATGTCCGCAGCCCGCTCTAAGCACACCTCAAGAAAACGATACATAATGCCGATCGCTAGACTTCGATCCCTTTCTGCTTCAGCTCTTTTCTAATCACACGTTTAATCCAGGCTGCCAACGATTCATCGCCATCCTGCCGTTGTGCTTCTTCCATCGCTTTGCGCAGTTCCGGATCCAGACGGAATTGAAACGGGGGATTGCCTCTTCTTTCGTTCATGTGTGTTGACACCTTAATTACACAAGAGTAGTGTGAGTATGTGTGATGACACATTACTCTCACACACCAAAAATGACAACGCCCCGAAAGTGCGGGAACACGATCAGGGCGTCTAACCACAACATTATACGAGGTAATGCTATGGCTGATGCTAATAGTACTACTAACGCCTGTTTTGCGTCTTCTTCTCTCATACCGCAAGCCGATCTGTTTTATTCTCCTCTCGCCGAGGCGTTTCGCCATCTTGATTGTCGCCATCTCACCACCGAAGAAAATCTGGCGCTATCGTTTGGCTGTGAAGAGGTGCTGGCAGGGTTGTACCAGACGCTGAATTTTATGGGCGAAAGCCTGCTGACTATGTCAGGTGAAAGTCAGGGACATTTTTCCCATGAGAGCGTATGCCAGTTAGGACACAGTCTGGTAAACATCAGCCAGTTGATTCCCGCGCTGGCGCGGTTGGACGCGAAAGCCGATCAGACGCTGTTTGCTGTTGCGTAGAACTTAAAAAAGAGCGCCCATCCCCGGCGCTCTGTTCCTGCTCCTTTACCCCGCCCGCGCAAATTCTGCTGCTTCGGCAATCAGCGCGTCATCCGGGCGCACGTCGGTGTACATGGCGAATTGCTCTACGGCCTGTAAGGCAATCACCTCTGCGCCGCTGATGGTCTTTTTACCCAACTGCTGTGCCAGCTTAATCACCGGCGTTTCCGGCGGCAGAGCGACCACGTCAAACACTATGCTGGCGGTCGCAACCATCGCTTCGCTGTAGGCCAGTTCATCACACTCTTTCCCGCCCGCCATGCCGACGGGCGTCACGTTGACCAGAATATCGCAGGCAATTCCATCCGGCTGCGGCTGCCACTGGAAACCGTACTGTTTTGCCAGCGTAGTGCCGCTCTCTCGATTACGTGCGGCAATGATTACATCCGTAAACCCCGCATCGCGAAAGGCGGCAATCACAGCTTTGCCCATGCCGCCGCTGCCGCGAATCATGACGCGAGCGCTGCTATCGAGCTGGTGGCTGGCAATCAGGCTTTTTACCGCAATATAGTCGGTGTTAAATCCTGTCAGCGTACCGTTGTCATTGACGATGGTGTTGACGGAATCAATGACGCTTGCGGAAGGATCGATGGTATCCAGAAACGGCATGCAGCTCTCTTTAAACGGCATTGATACCGCGCAACCGCGGATACCCAGCGCGCGAACGCCTTTCACTGCGGCCTCAATATCCTGCGTGGTAAAGGCTTTGTAGATAAAATTTAACCCTAATTTTTCATACAGATAGTTGTGAAAGCGAGTGCCAAAGTTGCCGGGGCGACCGGCAAGCGACATGCACAACTGGGTGTCGCGGTTAATCATGTTAAATTTCCTCGGCGTGAGACAATATGTACTGTTCGGCTTCCTGCGACCAGACCCCCTGATGACGCTCCAGGATATCGCGCAAGGCTGGATCATCAATCTGAGTGAGCGCGGTTAATGGTAAGGCTTTGCCGGTGTAAACCAGTTTTTTCCCGCCGCCGATTTTTGGCAGTTCCAGCGTTGTTTCACCTGCCGCATTTAACCCCAGAATGTGCGTCACCACTTTTGCCGCCTGAACTTTCTTCTCTTCGATCAGTTTTACCGCCGCGCGCATGTCGTCGGTATTGCCGCCAGACGTCCCAACATAATGGGTGAAGGCGTAGTGTACGTCGTAGAAGTTAATCGGCGCGCTAAACTGCTTATCCTGCGGACCAGCAAAGAAGTTCATGCAACCATCGGCAGCCAGCAGGGAAGAGGCCAGCGTAACCAGCTGTTCGTTGGGCACAAACACAAAGATGTCATCAAACCCGTGCCCGCCGCTCAGCGCCATCAAGGTGTCATAACTCGCATCCTGGGCGTGGAGATAATGGATCAACGTTTGTGGTTCTGATGGATAGTGCTTGCGGGCGTAGCTCAACTTGTCGTTATTGGTGTCGGTTACCACCAGCAGCGCCGGGTTAACCGGGCCATGCAGTGCATAGTCGATCGCCAGTAGTCCCATCGGACCGGTGCCGCCGAGTATCAGTGTATGTCCCTGCGGACGAATGCCCATCTTATGGTTATAAGAGCCTTCCTGCAGGTGATAGTTGGCGTTGAATGCGCCAATCACGCAGGATAGCGGCTCAACCAGCGAACCTTCAAAATAGGTTTCACCTTCGTAGGCCAACAGGCAGTCCTGCTCCATGACTTCATCAGGAATGATGACGTGCGTGGCTTCACCGCCCACCCACGGGAAGGAGTAGCCGGGACAGTCCGGGCGATCCGGCAGTTGCAGGTTAGCCTGAATGACATAGCGCTGGCCGGGCTGAAACTTATGCTGCCATTTTTTGCCTACGGCAATAATGTCGCCGCAAAACTCATGACCGATGATGATCGGGTTGGTGGCCACATCGTCCGGCACCTTTTTGTGGTTCTCGCCCTGGTTAGCCTCTTTCCAGGAAGAAAGGCACAGGCTGTCGGTTACGACTGAGGCCAGAATTTCGTCATCCCGCATTTCAGGAAGGTCGAAAGTTTCCAGGCGCAGATCGCGTTTACCATAAAGACGTAAAGCTGTTGTTGTTTGCATTGTTACCACCTCTTCCTCTTTCGAGGACTATTTGTTGAAGTTGCCCCGGCATTGCCGGAGCGAAAAATCAGGACAGGAAGCCCAGTGCGTTACCGATAATTCCCAGCGCAAACAGGGCGAATATTAGCCATACCGGATTAATTTTCTTGTTGAGCAGACGCACCATCAGCAGCGTCAGACCCAACGCCAGCAGGCCGGGGCAGAGTTGGTCGAGAATGTTCTGCACGGTCATGGTGACGGTGGTGCCGTCTGCGCCAGGCGTTTGCGATACCACCAGCGGCACGTTGATGCTGGTCCATTTGGTGACCAATACTCCCATCACAAACAGGCCGAGAATCGATGCGCCTTCGGTCAGTTTCTGTAGCAGGTTGCCGCCCATGTCGCTGACGATGTTGACCCCTTTACGAAAGCCAAGCTGTAAGCCGTACCACTTCATTGCCAGACGTACTGCATTGAAAATAAAGAAGAACAATAGTGGGCCGAGAATGTTGCCGGACAGCGCCAGCGATGCGCCGAGCGCGGCGGTAATCGGGCGCAGCGTTCCCCATACCAGCGGATCGCCGACGCCGGCCAGCGGACCCATCAGCCCAACTTTGATACCGTTGATGGCACCGTCGTCAATTTCCGCACCGTTGGCGCGAGCTTCTTCCATCGCGGCGGTCACGCCAATCACCGGGCCGCAAACGGCAGGTGTGGTATTGAAGAACACCAGGTGCCGTTTGAGTGCTGCAACCTGGTCTTCTTTCAGCGGATACAGGCGCTTGATGGCAGGGATCATGTCGTAGCAAAAGCCCAACCCATGAATGCGTTCAAAGTTGAATGACGCCTGTTGCAGGTTGGAGCGAACGAACATGCTAAACAGGTCGGATTTGGTCAGTTTTTTCTGTTCCATGGCTGGCTCCATTAGTCATCAAGCTGATCGATAGCTTGAGAAGAGGCGGGTTGCGCCTGCGGTTCGGCTTTACGCCACTGTGGGTTCAACTGGATGTAGACCAGCGCGATAATCACGCCAACCCCACCGAAAGCCAGCAGGCTCAAATCGAGATAACCCCCAGCGATAAACCCGAGGAAGAAGAAGGGCATCAGGTACTTCACCCCCATCATGCGCAGCACCATGGCGTAGCCGACCACCACGATAAAGCCACCGGCAATCTGCAATCCGCGGGTGACGAATTCCGGAATGGCATTGAGCATATTGCTGACCATATCGGCGCTGACAAACAGCGAGACGATTAATGCAGGAATGGCAACGCGCAGCGCCTGTACACCGAGAGCGGAAACGTGCAGCATGTCGATGGTACGAAAGCGGGCGTCTTCGGCGGCTTTATCCGCTGCGTGCTGGAACACCACGGTGATGGTACGGGCGAATACCGTCAGTACCTGACCTGCCGCCGCCACCGGCAGGGCGATGGCGATACCAGTAGCAATGCTTTGCTGACCGACGATAACCAGAATGGCAGAGATAATACTGGCGAGCGCCGAATCGGGAGACTGCGCTGCGCCGACGTTCATCCAACCCAGAGCGATTAACTCCAGCGTGCCGCCGAGCATAATCCCGGTTTTTAAATCACCGAGGATCAGGCCGATAACGGTACAAGCAATTAGCGGACGGTGGGTCTGGAACTCATCCAGCACGCTGCCCATTCCTGCAATACAGGAAAATAGAAATATGGCGATAATTTGTAGGGTACTTATTTCCATAATATGTCACCTTGTGAATGTGATCATCCCTGCCTGTTAAAGCATAAGTACACAGGCATTTTTATTTATTCAGCGAACGATTGTTCTTCTATTTTTTCGAGAATATTAATAGATGGATCGGATGCGACGACGCGTAAATCCAGCGTGACACCCAGTTTATCTAACTCACGAAACGCATGAATATCGTCGTTATCTAAAGAAACGGCTTTGGTTAATTGTTTTTTACCTGGTCGCCAGGCCATGCCGCCAATATTTAATGTGGTGATTTTTACCCCTTGTTTTACCATTGCTAATGCATCCTGCGGGCGGGTAAATAGATAAAAAACGGTTTCGTTCTGGTATTGCGGATTATGGTAAACTGCGACCGCCTTTTCGATATTAACAACGTTCACTTTCATTCCCGGCGGGGCGGCCTGACGTAATAATGTACGACGTACTTCATCGTTATAAACGTCGTCATTACAGATAATAATCCGTTGGGCATTTGCCACCTTCGACCAGACGGTGGTGACCTGACCGTGGATCAGGCGGTCATCAATACGAGCAAGGGTAATGTTCATCAGAAATCCTCTTCGGCCGTTTCCAGATGTTTCCAGACGACACAGGTTTGTTGAGCAATGGTCGTCAGGTGTTCGCACAGTTCATCCACATTCATGCTGCTTTGGTTGTCTACCAGCTCCAGCGCCAACGGCAGTGATAACCCGCTAATGACCCGTATCGCCGGATTGTGCATTGCCAGCGTCGCGGCAGCATTCCAGGGACTGCCACACTGCAAATCGACGGCAATCAGCCATTCATCGCCAGTGTGAATACTTACTAACTTTTTCAGCTTTTCCACGATGTCGCTGGCGTTCTCTCCGGGGACAAATGCCACGGCTTCAACGTTGGCATCACCGTAGACCATCTGTACCGATTCCAGCATGGCGCAGGCCAGTTTGCCGTGAGCACAGAAGATTGCATTGACCATAAAACCTCCTTAGCCGCGCGTTTTTCCGCCAGCAATGTTAGTGGTTACTCCGGTTATGTAACTGGCGCGCTCAGACAAAAGATAACAAACAAAATCAGCGACTTCGCTTAAGCGCCCTGAGCGACCAATTGGGATCGCGTTCTTGGTGTAGCCCTCGCGCAGCTGTTCGACGGTGATGTTGCGAGTCCAGGCCAGCGCTTCTTCATATTCGGGGGTACGCAGTCCGGTTTTTTCCAGAATGCCAGGTGCAATGCCCACCACACGAATGCCGTGTTTGCCCAACTCTTTCGACCAGGAACGGGTAAAGCTATTCAATGCGGCTTTGGTGGCGGCATAGCAACTTTGGCCCTCTGAACCTTCCAGCCCGCTTTCTGAAGAGACATTCACAATCACGCCGTTACGCTGTTTTACCATTTGGCGTGCCGCTGCTTGCGACATTAAGAACACACCTTTCTGGTTGATATTCACCATTTTTTCAAAAGCGGCTTCGTTGAGTTCATATTGCCCGGCGGGGGCTTTTTCATCGACCAGCAGCCGCGGAAAATTAACGCCTGCGTTATTCACCAAACCATCGATACGCCCATAGCGGTGGATAATTTCGGTAACGGTATGATTAACTTCTTTGGCGCTGGAAATATCTGTCGGCCAGAAATGATATCCATTATGGCCTTCATATTTACCGTCACCACCGTGAATATCCGCCATTTGCACATTAGCGCCCTGCGCTAATAACTCTTCAACAATCGCCAGCCCAATACCGGATGCACCACCGGTAACAATAATGACTTTGCCCTGCAAGTTTAACCACGTTTGCATAATTAACTCCCGATTTCAGATAAGGGGATCCCACATAAAATTAATTATGGCAGGACCAATTAGAATTTATTTACTTCAACAATAATTCAGCGGTATGGCTGTTGGTGACTAAACAGTTAATATAATTCCCACGTAATGCGCCTAATATCCCACTGTATTTTTCTTCACCCATTGCAATGCCAATGGAGTAACGCGTCTGTTTTAATTTATTGGTTTCGATGGAGAGCGTCTTTTCACTCATATTGGTTTCTACGGTTACACCGTTGATATCGTAAAAGCGCGAGCAAATGTCTCCGGCGACCCGGCGAGCATGCAGGTCATCACTCTCTTCACTGCCGTAAAAAGCGTGCCAGTTGGCGCCATCACGTATTGCCGGAGATCCAATTCCGACCAGCGCGATGTCCAGATTATCCCAATAAGCGGAAATCGATTTAAAATGTCGTGACTGCATGATCCCGTTACGGATCAGCGGGTTTTCCAGCAGTGCCGGGAAATCTGCCAGGTGTGATTCCCCTTTAAGCTTTGCCGCAGCGCCGTAGGTTAGCGTATTGACGTGGTAGCGGCTTTCAAGCTTGCCGGACGGTCCGCCGATAATCGGCACGCAGATCAGCTGGCGCGACTGGCTGGCAGGGGATAACCCTTCCACCAGTCCCCGTACCGCGCGGCCCCATGAGAACCCGATAATGTCCCCAGGCTCCAGCAAGCGTTCCAGCAACTGTGCGCCGTGCACACCCATCATTGTGAGCTGTTCATCTTCCTGTTCGCTGTCGCAGGAGACCACCACCGCTTCTTTCAGGCCAAATTTCTGTTTTAGCTGCTGTTCCAGCCACAGATTTTCGTTGTAGTCGTAATTAATGGCGATGGTGACGATACCCTGCTCGCGTCCACGTTTTAGCAAACGGCTGATCGTGGTGCGGTAAATACCCAGCTCGCGGGCGATTTGCGCTTGTGTCATATCCTGTTCGTAATACAGCTGCGCTATCTTTACGATCAGGCGGATATCATCGCTGTTTTCCGTCGCCATTTTTGGACTCCTGCACATTTGTGCAAATCACGAAATTGTCTTCTTGATCTGATATAACCCCAACTGTTCTCCATCTCAAAGCTATTTTCACTTATTTCAGTGCCCTGTAATGACCGATTGTGTTGCACATTTGATGTGGTGATGGCGTGCTGTCGGCACAGATGTGCTTGTCTCTCTAATGTATTGATTCTGCTTGTTTTCACCCAACAAAATTGCAGGGATGAATCGCTGACACTTTTGTGTCAAAAGGTGTGACGGATCACAAATAGCGCGTGGGCAGTCGAGCACGATTATTTTTTATCGTCCGCAAGGTAGGGTATATTTCGCTTTTAATACACAAAAGCATTCAAGTTGTATCAAGGCGGCAAGGGAACGAATTCCTGGGAGCATAGATAACTATGTGACCAGGGTGAGTGAGGGCAGCCAACGCAGAGACGGCTTGAAGGATGAAGTGTATACAGGAGAAATTATGCTGCCCGACTCATCCATCCGATTAAATAAATACATCAGTGAAAGCGGAATCTGCTCGCGTCGCGAGGCGGATCGCTTTATCGAACAAGGGAATGTCTTCCTGAATGGTAAACGCGCCACCATCGGCGATCAGGTGATGCCTGGCGACGTCGTAAAAGTGAATGGTCGGTTGATTGAGCCGCGTGAAGCGGAAGATCTGGTTTTTATCGCGCTGAACAAGCCGGTAGGAATTGTCAGTACCACCGAAGACAGCGAACGCGACAACATTGTTGATTTCGTGAATCACAGCAAGCGCGTGTTCCCCATTGGCCGTCTGGATAAAGATTCCCAGGGGCTAATCTTTCTGACCAACCACGGCGACCTGGTGAATAAAATCTTGCGTGCCGGTAACGATCACGAAAAAGAGTATCTGGTGACGGTAGATAAGCCGGTCACTGATGATTTTATCCGTGGGATGGGGGCTGGTGTGCCAATTCTCGGCACCGTCACCAAGAAATGTAAGGTGAAGAAAGAAGCGCCGTTTGTGTTTCGCATCACGCTGATTCAGGGGCTGAACCGTCAGATCCGTCGTATGTGCGAACACTTTGGCTATGAAGTTACCAAGCTTGAGCGCACACGCATCATGAACGTGAGTTTGTCCGGCTTGCCACTGGGTGAATGGCGTGACCTGACGGATGACGAACTGATCGATCTGTTCAAGCTGATTGAGAATTCATCCTCAGAAGCTAAACCGAAGGCGAAAGCAAAGCCAAAAGCCGCCACAGCAGGCATCAAGCGTCCGGTAGTGAAAATCGAAAAATCGGCGGAGAAAGAGAAATCGCGCCCGGCGGCAAACGGCAAGCGTTTTACCTCGCCGGGGCGTAAGAAGAAAGGACGTTAACGTCTGCCGCGCGTTGGCGTATTCGCCGACCAGGAGAATGACGCGTCTGAATCCGGTTTATAAGCCTGCTTTTTCTTCAATTGGCGGGCTTTTTTAGCTTCTGCTTCGCGCAAGGCCATCAGTTTATCGATGTACTCTTTCTTGATGCTGTTTGTTTCAGCGTTGGTCAGCAGGCGACCATGTGCAATGCGCGCGCGGTCAAGCAGCGTTTTCAGTTCACGCTGTTCGCGCTCGGTCATCTCTTTTTGGGTAATGCGGGGGAGTGCCATACGGGTGCCCTCTGTTAGCCGATATCCTCAGTGTACGGTAATCCTGGCCAGGCTGATAGCGCTCAATAGGCAATACGCAATTTTCCGCCAAAGTCCTGCTGGGTATAACCCGTTGTTTTGAATCCTTTATCCGTGATGATGCTATCGATTTCTTTTAACGTGGCGATACACATCACCCCATCCTGACCAAATTTGGTATGGTCGGCGAGAATTACCGCTTTTTTGCTCATGGCAATCATGGACTTCGCCACGTACGCCTCATCAAAACTTTTTACCAGCACTCCATGCTGAGGCGAAATTCCACCTGCGCCAATAAAGCAGATATCGGCGTGAATGGCGTTAATTTGCTGACAAACCGAGACACCGAGATTGGCGCGAAAATGGTAGTCATATTCACCGCCTAAGACGTAAACGCGGGCCTGAAGATTATGCTCTTTAATTTTATCCGCAATTAACGCTGAGTTGGTAATAACAGAATAAGCGAGTGGGGGTAATAGTTCAGCAAGAATTAAGTTAGTCGTACAGGAGTCAATAAACAGCGTATCGCGTTCGCTAACCATCGTGGCGGCAATTTTACCAATTGCCATTTTTTCATCACGGTGTATATCAATCCGCGCGCCGAACTCATCTTCCTGAACGACCTGTTTTTTGACAGCCCCGCCATGGATTTTGGTAATTTGTCCTTCGGACTCCAGTATCGAGAGGTCACGGCGAATGGTCTCTGATGTAACTTTTAGCGTTTCCGATAATTTGATGACTGTGACTTCACCGAACTTATTTAATTCATCAAGAATATGTTTTCTTCTTTTAATCGGGTTCATTATTTTCCGCCAATGTCGTGCTTTGGCGCATGGTAACTGGATGCGCAAAGCAACGCAACCACTCCAGTGCACAGACAATACCTTCATCATCATTAGAGGCCGTTACATAGCTGGCGTGTTGTTTTACTGCATCAGGCGCATTGCCCATGGCGATACCGATGTTCGCAGCGGTAAACATACTGATATCGTTCTGCTGATCGCCAATCGCCGTAACCTGTTCGGTCGCTATATTTAGCTGTTGCCTTAACATGTTTATAGCATAGCCTTTGTTTATTTCAGTACGTTGGATGTCAATATAATTCCCTCCGGTGATTGTCGCCATATAACCATAGGGTAATTCATTATTCATTGCCGTACATAATGCATTTACTTTTGATTGTTCTGCCACTAATGTGATCTTATAAATGTCATGCTGATTAAAAATATATTCAGGCGCTGCCGAAATAAAGGGTAGCTCAAATAAGTTGGCCTCATAAGTCGTCCATGGTGCCACGAGTCGGTCATCACGATGATAAATAGCATCGGCGCTAAAAAAATGATGGGGGTAGCAGGAAAGAGATTGGTCAATCTCCCGGAGAGCCATGCAAGAGAGTGTCGCAGTATGAATCATATGCTGCGACGTCATCTCCAGAATTTGCCCGCCATTAAAACCGGCGCACCAGGCAAACAATTTATCTACCTGTTGCTGTTGTAACAGGCGCACCATAGAGGAGACCGGCCTGGCGGAACAGGCTGCCAGCAGACCGCCACGCTGGCGGAACTCAACCAGCGCCTGACGCGTGCGCGGGCTGATTGTTTTCTGCGATGTCAGTAACGTTCCATCCAGATCGGTCACCAGCAACATTTCTCTTTCCTCTGCGTTTACTGAGCAATAAACGGCGTGACGGCCTCTTTGGCGGCGTTGCAGACCATATTGTCGATTGCCGTACCGACGACCAGAATATTGACCCCGGTATCTTTAAACGCTTTGGCGTTGGCGAGGTTAATACCGCCTTCTGCCAGCGTCGGTACATCAACCGCGCCAACCAGCGCTCGCAGCCTTTCTTTAATGGCCTGTGGAATGTCGCCTGCGGCTACGCCTTCATAGCTCATACCGGTCATCAAGCCGATCATATCGACGCCAATTTCCTGCATCCGCTTCGCCACGCTGGAAACCTCTTCCGGCGTGCGCGCAGGAATACCGAAAGTATGCAGATCGTCCGGGTGACCAATATAGGCGTCAACGGTCAGACCATATTGATGGGCGAGATTAACGATATCCTGCAGATCGTCCCAGTCGGATTTATGCGTGTGCAAACCATCGGCTCCGGCACGGGCAATCTCCAGAATCTCAGTGTCACTGAGCGGCACGGGCAAGGTTTCGGTAAAACCTCCCGCAATACCCACGGTAATGAAAATATCGTCAGGAACCACGTTACGCACGCCGTGTACCGCTTCAGCCATTTGCCCGTTGGTGATTTCATGGCGGATCTGCTCCGCTGCATGCATATTGCTCACGCCTTTGTGTCCACGCGCCAGCGCCAGTGCTGGGTGGTTTGGTTCCAGCAGCTTAACGCCTGCCTCACACACCGCTTTCGCCAGACGCGCATCGTCGCCAGTGATCCCGGTACTGAGGATGGTTTGTCCGCCGTGGAGCGCAATGGCGTCTTTCACTTTCTGTAACGCTTTGGCGCGTTTTTTATTCATATCGCCTTTAAACATGGTGTACCTCTGGTGTTGGTGCATTAATTAACGGGCTGACGCTGCAGGTTCGCTCTGTACGACAGCCTTAAAACGGTTAGCAATAATGGTGGTAATACAGGTCATCGCCATTGTTGTGATCATCACGATGGCCATCTGAAGCGCATTGCTGGACAAGAACGGCGAGGCAAAAGCGGGAACATAGGCCACGCCTTTAACGTTAAAGAAGCCCAGCATCATGCCGCCCATTCCGGCCCAGAAAATGGCGGAGCCAAAGACAATTTTGTTGGCGAACATGAAGGGGTAGGCAGATTCCACGAAGGTTCCGAAACCCAGGTTTATAAGCAGCCCCGGTGTGGCGACGGCGGCTTCACTTTTTTCACGAGGGGCGATAACGTTGGCAAGGTTAATCCCTGCGGCAACCATCACCAGACCCACCATATCGACTGCGCCGAGGAAGCTTACGCCGGATTTTTCCATCTCCAGCAGAACCAGCGGCAGGATGACCGCATGATAGACACCGCCCAGGATGGCTGGCCAGATAACCAGCCCTGCCAGCAGTCCGGCAAGAACAGGACTGAAAGCCAGGGTGCTTTCGATAGCCAGTTTGATGTAATTACCTGCTGACAACGCCAGCGGACTCAATAGATAGTGCATGATCAACCCAGCGGCAAGACCTGAAATCCCACCGGCAACGATGTTGACGGTGGTCATCGGAAAGCGCCAGTTCAGGCATAATTCAAACAGCCAACGAACGAAAATCCCGGCCATCAAACCACCGATGATCCCGCCAATCAGGCCCCCCTCGACGGACAGCACCCCGGCGACGACCCCGGCAACGATTGAGACTTCATCCAGCTCAGAAATCTGTTTTGCCGCCAGCACGGCAACCAATACCGGCAGGCCTTTCAGCAGGATTTCAAAAATATCGTTAAGTTTTTCCAGACCCGGGATGTGGCTCAGGGCGAGAACAATCGCCATCGCGATAAAGCCAGGCAGCGCAGGGATCATAATGCTGCGAATGTTAAAGCGTTTGAGCAGGCTCTTTCCGGAGCCACCCTGGGAGGGTGAAGCGTTACCCAACTGCGGCTTGTACTTAATGCCCCAGTGTTTACACAGAGACGCCACGAAAGAGACTGCGCGGGTTCGGCTGGTGGTGCCGGTCGTACCAGAGGTAGCGACAATATTTGCCCCTTTTGCAGCCACCAGCGCCATTGACGTTCCGCCGGTGCCAACGATCGGCGTTTTCATTTCAACGGCGGCGGTGAAGACTTCGTGGTTCGCTTTTCCCGGATCGGCGCTCATCACAACGATTCCGTCGATCGCGCCGCTACGGATCATCTCAGCAATCTGGCGATCGCTTTCGACCACCGATGCGTTCACCTCTGAAAGTTTGCCCTGAAATATCCTTTGTGGTTTTTGTTGGTTTTCTGTGGTTAATGCATACACGGATGCCGGTGTGTGGGGTTTGGCTACATCCATCGAAGCTTCCGCCGCGATAAACTGCACGGCGGCAACTTCCACACCTGCGGCTTCGCACTGCTGATAGATTTCCTGGAGTAACTTCTCTGGCTCTGCGCCACCCAGGTTGTAGAGGTTGCCTCCACTGCTTCCAATAATCGCAATTTTTTTCATAGCGGCCTCGAAGATAGGGTAAGGGTTTATCTGTGTTGTAGTGACAGCATATTCCCAATTAAAACAAACCAAATCAACATCTATGAAGTGGGTTTATTTGAGTTTTAAACTGTATTTTTTTATATATGCAATTGAAATATAACAATTAAATAATTATTTTGTTTTATGTTGATGTTTGTTGTTTTGTGATGAGGTTCAAATGCAGATAGGGAGAAATGGAGGATGCCTCCTCCATTTTATAGAGATCAGTGTTGTTTTACTGCGTGCGGTTTCTCTTCAATCGCCTTCCCGGACCAGTAAAGTAACCCGCCAGTAGCGAACCAGAAAGGTTGTGCCAGACGGAAAATAGCGCGCCGGGCAGAGCGGCGAGCGGACCGAAGTAGATTTTGCCCAGCGCAGCGGCGAGGCCGGAGTTTTGCATGCCGACTTCAATCGCCAGTGTGCGGCAGGTGGATTCATCAAAGCCGAACAGTTTCCCGCCCCAGTAGCCGCCAAGCAGGCCAATGGTGTTATGCAGAATAACGGCGATAATTACCACAAAGCCGACTGACGCTATGTGCGACGCAGAACCTGCCACAACAGCGCTGATAATCGCCAGGATGCACACCATAGAAAACGCGGGCAGATACGGTTCTACGGCTTTCACGACGCGTGGGAACAGATGGTGAATGACCAGACCCAAAGCAATCGGAATAACCACGATCTGCAGAATACTCAGCAGCATACCCATCACATCCACCTGGATATGCGCGTCGACGTAAAGACGGGTGAGCAGCGGCGTGGCGACAACACCGACCAGCGTTGAAACCGATGAAATCGTCACGGAGAGCGCCACATCGCCTTTCGCCAGGTAGATCATTACGTTAGATGCCGTTCCGCTGGCCACGCTACCGACCAGCACCATACCTGCGGACAATTCCGGCGGCATATTAAAAGCCAGCGCCAAAATCCATGCGGCGAGCGGCATCACCAGATAGTGCAGGAAAATACCCGCCGCGACCGGGGCCGGGCGTGAGAGTACGCGTTTAAAGTCATCCACCTTCAGGTGCACGCCCATACCGAACATAATCAGCATCAGTAACGACGGCACGAATGGCCCGACAGGCGTAAAGGTGGAGGGTGTGTAATACGCAATAACAGAGAGCAGCAGCGCCCATAACGGGAACAGCCGCGTGAGAGTAGCGAGCATGTTGTATTCCTTGCGATTGAAATGTGTTGTGTTGTTATAAAAAAGCCGGGATCGAGCCCGACCATAGTTATGGTTTATCGCGTGATGGAATATTATTCAAACAAATTATGTTTATGTTCCGCAGTGAATGTTTTCCCAGCTCAGCCCGAAACGAGCGAGATATTTTCGCAGGCGGTCTGCATCGTTAGGATTGGCTTTTTTCTGCCGCGAGACGGCAAAAAGCTCGCGTCCGGCTTCCGACAGCGACGCGCAGCGGCGGCACACTTCCAGTACCGTTTCTAACTGGCGGCGATCGAACAGGTCAATGTCCATATTCAGTTCAGGCTGCGGAGTTGCTATCTGCCAACTCTCCTTTAGCAGCGCAATCTCTTCTTCGACAAGGGATAAGGTGATGCGACCTTGTTCGGCAAGGGTCGCCATGCGCGCGATGGATGAACTTAGCTCGCGAAAGTTGCCGCGCCATTGCGCCTGTGGGGAGCAGGCAAATGCCAGATAGGAAGCGCGGGCTTCTTTATCGAAACGGATTTGCGTCTGTTTGCTGCTGGAGAAACGTTGCAGCTCATACTCGACGTTCGGCGCTATATCTTCCCGCCGCTGCGCCAGACCGGGCAGAGCGAAGCTCCACATATTGATACGCGCGTAGAGATCCTCGCGAAAACGGCCTTCAGATACCCATTGCCGCATGTCGCGATGGGTGCCGGCAATCAGCTGAAAATCGCTGCGTACTTCTTTGTCTGACCCAAACGGGAAAAAGGTTTTTTCTTCAATCGCTTTTAGCAGCATGGCCTGCTCATCCAGCCCTAATTCGGCGATCTCATCGAGAAACAGCACGCCGCCATCGGCCTCTCGCAGTAATCCGCTACGCGCCGTGAGCGCACCGGTAAAGGCTCCCTTCACGTGACCGAACAGCGTGGACATCGCATTGTCGCCGCGCAGGGTCGCGCAGTTAACCGCCACCAGTTTTCCCGCTACCAGATGCCGCGACTGGCGTAGCTGGAAAATGCGTTTCGCGAGGAAGGATTTGCCCGCGCCGGTAGGGCCGGTGAGCAGGATCGGGTCGGTCGAACGCAGAGCGACCCGCTCAATGCGATCGATCAGTTTATTGAAGGTGGCGTTGTGCGTATCAATCCCGGCTTTCAGAAAAGAGACTGACTGCTGCTGTTCGCGCTGAAAACGGCTGGTGAGCGTGGCGTAGCGGCTTAAATCGAGATCGATAACCGAGCAGACGCCAGCGGCGACGGCCTCATCTGATGAACCGCGTGGCGCCGGGCTGGTTTGCAGCAGGCTGGCGGGCAGGTAGCGGGCTTCCGTCAGCAAAAACCAGCAGATTTGTGCCACGTGAGTGCCGGTGGTGATGTGCACCAGATACTCTTCGTTTTCCGTATCAAATTCATAATGCGTGGCAAAGTCGAGAAACGCGGCGTAGACCTCTTCAAAGTCCCACGGATCGTTAATGGTGACGGCATGCGGGCGAACCTGGGTGTGCGGCGAAAGCAGCGCGACGTCTTCAATCAACCGTTGCGCCATGCTCTCATCGCGTGGCTGGTGGAGGAGTTCCAGCCTGTCGACAGGGAAATCGGGTTGTTGGCATAGCCCAACCGTGGGTCGCCACTTCTTAAACCGATTGGCCCGCTTGCCGCGCTTATCGAGCACCGTTCCCAGTACGCCAATCACTACCCGCCGTTTTTTCATGGTTTATCCAAAAAGATAAATAAGAGAATAAAAGATAAAAAAATTAACCCGTCGAGACAACCGCCATTATTGGCGTTAATAATTAAAATTATAAAAATCAATTCATTAACAATTAAATATGCCTTTTTTAATTCCTGGCACGCTTCTGGCAATAACACTTGCGTCAATCACGCTGAAAGCGCAGGGGGTTAAACCCCGCCGGCACGTCAGGAACGGCACAGGCTGTTTTCCGGGAGTGTTCCGTCAGCCGATGACACACAGTGGGTTCGATTCCCAATTTCATCCCCGAATGAAAACTGGTTGTTAATCATAGAAATAAAGCGGAGTGATGTGCAGTTAGCACGCTCCAGAACAGGCTGCCGGTAAAGATGCCGTGTGACAGGCAAAAGGGAATTCCCCTGTCGCTTCGCCCCTGCACCCGCGCCTGAACGATATTAAGGAATATACAATGGCTAAGAAAATCACTATTCAAAAAGCGCAGTTAGGTCTTTTATCCCGCGAGGGTGATTACTATCAGGTGTTGGAAGCGGGTCAGCATCGTTTACCGTGGTTTAACACCCCGGAAGTGCTGATCGTCAACAGGGATGGCGGCGAAGTACCGCAGGCATTAGCGGAGTATTTACGCCGCTTTCAGCCCGAGTGGGTGGCGCGTTTCTGCCTGGTCGCGGATACAACGGATACCGAAGCCGCGGCGCTGTATATCAACGGCGTTTTGCAGGAGATCCTGCCACCGGCATCGCGCCGTCTGTACTGGAGAGCCGACGAAGCGTTAACGCTGGTACGTATGGATACGCGCGAGGTTCAGGTGCCAACGGACGTCATGAATGCAGTATTACAGCCCCGTCGCAGCGGTGCGGTGAAAGGTCGCGAAGCAATCTTAACGGTGCAGGTTCCGGCGTGGCACGTCGGTGTGCTGAAAATTGATGGTGAAACTCAGGCGCTGTTGCTGCCGGGGCTAACAGCATACTGGAAGGTAAACCATCTGATTGAAGCGGAAGTGGTGGATACCCGTTTGCAGGTGCTGGAGGTTGGCGGTCAGGAGATCCTGACCAAAGATAAGGTCAACCTGCGTTTAAACCTGGCGGCGAACTGGCGTTATAGCGATGTGCTGCTGGCATTTGGTCAACTGACTAAACCGCTGGATCACCTTTACCGTGAGTTGCAGTTTGCGCTGCGTGAAGCGGTGGGAACGCGCACACTGGACGAATTACTGGAAGATAAGCAGGTGATCGATGAAGTAGTGAGCGCGCAGGTGAAAGCCCGCATGACGCCGTTTGGTATCGAAGTGGCTTCACTGGGGGTGAAGGATATTGTCCTGCCCGGCGATATGAAGGCTATTTTGTCGCAACTGGTTGAAGCGGAAAAATCCGCCCAGGCCAACGTGATCCGACGTCGTGAAGAGACTGCCGCCACGCGCTCGCTGTTAAATACGGCAAAAGTGATGGAAAACAACCCGGTAGCACTGCGCTTAAAAGAGCTGGAAACCCTCGAAAGAGTTGCTGAGCGCATCGATAAAATCTCGGTGTTCGGGGGCCTGGACCAGGTGCTGCACGGTCTTGTGAACATAAAAGGATAAGAATAATGAGCGACAACACAGTGGACGGCGCAATGCGCGAACGTGTATTGCGCCAGCTAAAAGAGGTTGAGCAGCGCTATGGCGTCAGGGTGCTGTATGCCTGTGAATCCGGCAGCCGTGGCTGGGGATTTGCCTCGCCGGACAGCGACTACGACGTGCGATTTCTCTATGTTCATCCCCCTGAATGGTATCTGCGGATCGAAGCGCCACGCGATGTTATTGAGCTGCCGATAGATGATGAGCTGGACGTGTGCGGCTGGGAATGGCGCAAGGCGCTGGGGTTACTCAAAGGCGCAAACCCGACGCTTATCGAGTGGCTGGATTCGCCGGTGGTCTATCAGCAGGATGACGTGACCGTTTCGGCGCTGAAAGCGCTGGTGCCCAAATGGTTTTCTCCGCTACGTGCCCGCTGGCACTACTACTCGATGGCGCGGAAAAACTTCCGTGGTTATTTGCAGGGTGACGACGTGCGATTGAAGAAGTACTTCTACGTTCTGCGACCCCTGTTGGCGGTGCGTTGGGTGGAAGCGGGCAAGGGCGTACCGCCGATGCGTTTTGCCGACCTGCTGGCGGGAAGTGAACTGGATGCGCCATTGCGTCATGAAATTGATGAGCTGTTGGAGCGCAAGCAGTGTGCGGGTGAAGCGGAGTACGGCCCGCGTCGTCCACTGTTGCATGCGTTTATCCGCGCCGAGCTGGAAAGAGGAGAGATTCCACCGGCGTTACCGGATTGCCGGGAAGGCGATGTCAGGGAGCTGGACAGATTGTTATATGAAACGGTGATGCGGTGAAAATGCCCGATGGCCTAAGAACCATCGGGCGTTGACGTCTACTTATTCAAACAAGTTATGGTGTAGCTTCTGTACAACCTGCTCGGCTTCAGTACCGGGTACCAGGAAGCACAGGTTATGGCTGGACGCGCCGTAGCAAATCATTCGAATGTTGAATGGCTCCAGTACGCCGAACACCTCTTTACCCACGCCACAGGCTTTGGACAGGTCATTGCCAATCAACGCCACCAGCGCCAGGCCTTCTTCCACTTCAACCCGACACAGGGCAGACAGTTCCATCAGCAGAGACTGTGTTAACAGTGTATCGCCGGTGGACGTTGAACCAGTGGTATCCAGCGTCAGCGCCACGCTGACTTCGGATGTGGTAATTAAATCGACCGAGATATTGTGGCGTGCCAGGATGCCGAACACTTCCGCCAAAAAGCCGCGAGAGTGCAGCATATTCAGGCTATGCAGTGTCAGCAGCGTCTGCTTACGGCGTAATGCCAGCGCCCGGAACAGCGGTGGATTCGCGGTTTTATTACATACCAGCGTACCGCCTGCTTTTGGATCCTTACTGGAGCCCACAAATACCGGAATATCGCTACGTACGGCTGGCAACAGGGTTGCCGGGTGCAGCACTTTCGCGCCAAAGGTCGCCATTTCCGCGGCCTCTTCAAAGGCAATTTCATCAATACGCTGCGCAGCCGGAACCACGCGCGGATCGGTCGTGTAAATGCCGGGAACGTCGGTCCAGATATCAACGCGCGTTGCGTGTAGGGCTTCTGCCAGTAAGGCGGCGGTATAATCGCTGCCGCCGCGTCCCAGCGTGGTGGTGCGGCCCTTGCCTTCACTGCCGATAAAGCCCTGAGTAATCACCAGACCTTCGCTCAGACGCGGGGCCAACTGGAGCGTTGCCAGTTCAGCCAGCGCCGTGACGTCGGGTTCTGCACGACCAAAACGATCGTTAGTGCGCATCACTTTACGCACGTCAAACCACTGCGCTTGCACGTTGCGTTCACGCAGGATCTCGACGAACAGCAGGGTAGACATCAGTTCACCGTGGCTGACCAGTTCGTCGGTCAGCGCGGTTGAGGTCGCCAGTGACGCCGCTTCTGCCAGTGTGGTGATGTTTTCCAGCAGACGTTCGATCTCTTCACGGATCACGTTTGGATAACGCAGGCGTTCCAGAATGTTGAACTGAATTTGACGAATGGCATCGAGTTTTTCGAAGCGCGCGGTTGGCTCCAGCCCTTCAGCCAGTGCGACCAGCAGGTTGGTGATTCCCGCAGAAGCGGAAAGTACCACCACACGGACGTTAGCATCAGAAAGCACGACATCAGCGCTGCGATTCATGGCATCAAAATCCGCCACGCTGGTACCACCAAACTTGGAGACAACTACATCAGTCATAACTACCTCGTGTCAGGGAATGAATAGAGCGACCATGGCACATAAGGCAGAACGAAAACCGGTGCAGGCGCAAATGCAAATACC
Source organism: Citrobacter sp. Cf132 (assembly GCF_030333885.1). Taxonomy (NCBI): domain Bacteria; kingdom Pseudomonadati; phylum Pseudomonadota; class Gammaproteobacteria; order Enterobacterales; family Enterobacteriaceae; genus Citrobacter; species Citrobacter sp. Cf132. The sequence goes on along the minus strand of NZ_JAOWFA010000048.1, from coordinate 103,931 downwards.
GTATTTATAAATAAAATGTGTAGCTTGCACTGTCAACGCTGGGATTATGCGGATTTTTCATGCTGCAACTGCGTTGAGTAACGGTACTAATAACAACGCTGATAACCGCTATACTTTTTAGCCACGTTTGGCGGATGCCCTGGCAATGGCATTAAAACAATCACACTTTTCTGTGACTGGCGTTACAATCGATCTCAGTCACAATTCTCAAAATCAGAAGAGTATTGCTAATGAAAAACATCAATCCAACGCAGACCTCAGCCTGGCAGGCACTACAAAAACACTTTGAAGAAATGAAAGACGTTACTATCGCGGATCTTTTCGCGAAAGATAGCGATCGTTTCACTAAATTTTCCGCGACGTTTGACGATCTGATGCTGGTGGATTTTTCCAAAAACCGCATCACTGAAGAGACGCTGGCTAAACTGCAGGATCTGGCGAAAGAAACCGATTTGGCGGGTGCCATCAAGTCCATGTTCTCCGGTGAGAAAATCAACCGTACTGAAGACCGTGCCGTGCTGCACGTGGCGCTGCGTAACCGTAGCAATACGCCGATCATCGTTGACGGCAAAGATGTGATGCCGGAAGTGAATGCGGTACTGGAGAAGATGAAATCTTTCTCTGAAGCGATCATCTCCGGAAGCTGGAAAGGCTATACCGGCAAAGCCATCACTGATGTAGTAAACATCGGTATCGGCGGTTCTGACCTTGGCCCGTTCATGGTGACCGAAGCGCTGCGTCCGTATAAAAATCACCTGAACATGCACTTTGTGTCGAACGTCGATGGTACGCACATCGCCGAAGTGCTGAAAAAAGTGAACCCGGAAACCACGCTGTTCCTGGTCGCTTCCAAAACCTTCACCACCCAGGAAACCATGACCAACGCCCACAGCGCGCGCGACTGGTTCCTGGCGACCGCTGGCGACAACAAGCACGTAGCCAAACACTTCGCAGCGCTTTCCACTAACGGTAAAGCGGTTGGCGAGTTTGGTATTGATACTGCCAATATGTTCGAGTTCTGGGACTGGGTTGGCGGTCGTTACTCCCTGTGGTCTGCAATCGGTCTGTCCATCATCCTGTCCGTAGGCTTCGACAATTTTGTTGAGCTGCTCTCCGGCGCACATGCGATGGACAAACACTTCTCCACCACCCCGGCTGAGAAAAACCTGCCGGTGCTGCTGGCGCTGATCGGTATCTGGTACAACAACTTCTTCGGTGCCGAAACCGAAGCGATTCTGCCGTATGACCAGTATATGCACCGTTTCGCGGCCTACTTCCAGCAGGGCAACATGGAATCCAACGGTAAATACGTTGACCGTAACGGCAATGCGGTGGATTACCAGACTGGCCCAATCATCTGGGGTGAGCCGGGTACTAACGGCCAGCATGCGTTCTACCAGCTGATCCACCAGGGTACCAAAATGGTGCCGTGCGATTTCATCGCGCCGGCAATCACCCACAATCCGCTGTCGGATCACCATCCGAAACTGCTGTCTAATTTCTTCGCGCAAACCGAAGCGCTGGCTTTTGGTAAATCTCGTGAAGTGGTTGAGCAGGAATATCGCGACCAGGGTAAAGATCCGGCTACGCTTGAGCACGTTGTGCCGTTCAAAGTGTTCGAAGGTAACCGTCCAACGAACTCCATTCTGCTGCGCGAAATCACGCCGTTCAGCCTGGGTGCGCTGATTGCGCTGTACGAACACAAAATCTTCACTCAGGGCGCGATCCTGAACATCTTCACCTTTGACCAGTGGGGCGTTGAGCTGGGCAAACAGCTGGCGAACCGCATTCTGCCAGAGCTGAACGATGATAAAACTGTTTCTTCCCATGATGTTTCTACTAATGGGTTGATTAACCGTTACAAAGCCTGGCGCGCCTAATGGCGCTGCGCTTATCCGGCCTACAGGCACATATCCTGTAGGCCGGATAAGGCGTTTCGCCGCCATCCGGCATTAATGAAATAAAAAAGCCGATATTAATATCGGCTTTTTTATAAGATTACTCCAGGATATCTACGTTTTTACTTCACCCTTTAATTGAGCTTAATCCTAAAATAATTTATTCAACGTTATCCTGTTTCTGATATTTTCAGATTTACCGGGTATTGTGTTTTTATTATTATATTTTAACTCTTTGAATTAAGTTGTTTTTATTATTTGTTGTTAATCATATTTTCTCTCGTTATCTAATTGTCCTAAATTCCCTCTCGACCTAATTTACAAACTTCGCTTGTGTATACTCGATCTCGCCCGAAATTCTTTTGGGTAAATCTCCATTCATACAATGAAGGGAATTTGTGATGAAAAAAGTTCTGTATGGCCTTTGGGCTATATCTGCGCTTGCGGCGACCTCTGTCTATGCCGCCCCCGTTCAGGTGGGTGAGGCTGCAGGGTCGGCTGCCGCGTCGGTTTCGGCAGGAAGTTCCTCCGCAACCAGCGTGAGCACCGTAAGTTCTGCGGTGGGGGTTGCCCTGGCGGCGACCGGCGGCGGCGATGGTTCTAATACCGGAACCACAACCACCACAACCACCAGTACCCAGTAATAAAGGTACGTTTAATTCTAACCACACTTCGGTGTGGTTATTTGGAATTGCCAAAAGTCTGTGGGATTTGTAGGCCGGGTAAGCGTCGCGCCACCCGGCAATAATGCGGAGAAACGTCGTGAAGCGACCAGCGATCATAATGGTTTGCCTGCTACTGCAGGCGTGCTCAGCCACTACCGAAGGGCTGGGTCATTCGCTGTGGGATAGCGTGTTTGGTACTCCCGGCGTACAGATGACGGACGATGAAATTCAAAACATGCCTTACGCCAGCCAGTACATGCAGCTCAACGGCGGTCCCCAACTGTTTGTGGTACTCGCGTTTGCAGAAAACGGACAGCAGAAATGGGTGACTCAGGATCGGGCTATTCTCGTCACGCAGCATGGGCGCATTGTGAAAACGCACCTTGGCGGGGACAACCTAATCGAGGTGAATAATCTGGCGACAGACCCGCTCATCAAGCCAAATCAGATAGTCGACGGCACAACGTGGACCCGCACGATGGGCTGGACTGAACATCAGCAGGTACGCTATGCCACCGCGCGCTCGGTTTTCACATGGGATGGCGCCGACACCATCAAAGTCGGCAGCGATAACACGCCGGTACGGATCCTTGATGAAGAGGTCACCACCGATCAAACGCGCTGGCATAACCGCTACTGGGTAGACAGTGAGGGCATGATTCGCCAGTCGGAACAGTATCTTGGCGCAGGTTTCTTCCCGGTGAAAACCACGCTGATCAAGGCGGCGAAACCATGATGAAACGAATGATTACCGCGCTGACATTCAGCCTGTGCGCGGCATCTGTTTTTGCTGCGGGCAGCGTAAAAGTGATTACGACAGGTAGCACAGAAGCAAAAACGGTGACCGGGGCTGAACATCTGCTCGACCTGGTTGGACAGCCGCGGTTGAGCAATAGCTGGTGGCCAGGCGCGGTTATCAGCGAAGAGCGGGCAACAACTGAGGCACAACGTCAGCAGCAGGCATTACTGGCTCGTCTGGCGACGTTGAGCGCTGAAGCAAGCGGTGAGGATGCTGGCGCTATCAACGCATTACGCCAGCAAATTCAGGCGCTGAAGGTGGCCGGTAGACAGACGATTAATCTCGACCCGGATGTAGTGCGTACCAGTGAGCCAGGCAACCCGCCGTTGCAGGGTAATTACACACTGTGGGTCGGACCGCAGCCCACGGATATCACGCTGTTGGGTTTGCTAAGCCACACGGGTAAACAGCTGTTTATACCCGGACGTGATGTTGCCAGCTATCTCGATGGGCAGCATCGGCTCAGCGGCGCGGATCGTAGCTACGCCTGGGTTGTCTATCCCGACGGACGCACACAAAAAGTACCGGTCGCCTACTGGAACAAACGTCACATTGAGCCGATGCCCGGCAGCATCATTTTTGTCGGGCTGTCGGACTCTGTCTGGAGCAGCACCCCGGATGAAATCAATGCCGACATTCTTCGCACCCTGACCCAGCGGATACCCGAATAATGAGAAAAACTTATCTGCTCAGCCTGTTGGCGCTGGGTATTAGTGCGGCCTGTTACGGTGAAACGTATCCTGCACCGATTGGTCCTTCCCAGTCCGATTTTGGCGGCGTGGGGCTGCTGCAAACCCCAACCGCACGCATGGCGCGTGAGGGCGAAATGAGCCTTAACTACCGCGATAACGATCAGTACCGCTATTACTCTGCGTCGGTGCAGCTCTTCCCGTGGCTGGAAACCACGCTGCGCTATACCGATGTTCGCACTAAAAAATACAGCAGCGTGGAGTCGTTTTCTGGCGATCAGACTTACAAGGATAAAGCTTTTGATCTCAAACTACGTCTGTGGGAAGAGAGCTACTGGATGCCGCAGGTGGCAGTTGGCGCGCGAGATATTGGCGGAACGGGCCTGTTCGATGCGGAGTATATTGTGGCGAACAAAGCCTGGGGACCGTTTGATTTTTCACTCGGTCTTGGCTGGGGATACCTCGGGACCAGCGGCAACGTCAGCAATCCGTTTTGCTCATACAGCGATAAATTCTGTCATCGCGATAACAGTTACAAGCAGGCGGGTTCCATTGACGGCAGCCAGATGTTCCACGGCCCGGCGTCGCTGTTTGGCGGCGTGGAATATCAGACACCCTGGCAGCCGCTGCGTCTGAAACTGGAGTATGAGGGTAATAATTACCAGCAGGATTTTGCGGGCAAGCTGGATCAGAAGAGCAAGTTTAACGTCGGCGCTATTTATCGCGTCACCGATTGGGCCGACGTTAACCTCAGCTATGAGCGCGGCAACACCTTTATGTTTGGGGTCACGCTGCGGACTAACTTTAACGATCTGCGACCACACTATAACGACAACGCCCGCCCGAAATATCAGCCGCAGCCGCAGGATGCTATCCTGCAACATTCGGTGGTGGCGAATCAGCTAACGCTGCTGAAATACAATGCCGGGCTGGCGGATCCTAAAATCCAGGTGCAGGGCGATACGCTGTATGTAACAGGCGAACAGGTGAAATACCGTGATTCGCGCGAGGGGATCGAGCGTGCCAACCGGATCGTGATGAACGATCTTCCTGACGGGATCCGCACGATCCGTATTACGGAAAATCGCCTTAACTTGCCGCAGGTGACGACCGAAACAGAGGTTTCCAGCCTCAAGCGCCATCTGGAAGGCGAGCCGTTGGGCCATGAGACTCAACTGGCGCAAAAACGCGTGGAGCCCGTGGTGCCGAAAACGACCGAGCAGGGCTGGTATATCGATAAGTCGCGCTTCGATTTCCATATCGATCCGGTGCTAAACCAGTCGGTGGGTGGCCCGGAAAACTTCTATATGTATCAGTTGGGCGTGATGGGTACGGCGGATTGGTGGGTGACCGATCATCTGCTGACCACCGGGAGTTTGTTCGCCAATCTCGCCAATAACTATGACAAGTTTAACTACACCAACCCGCCGCAGGATTCGCATTTGCCGCGTGTGCGTACCCATGTACGTGACTACGTGCAAAACGATGTTTACGTGAATAACCTGCAGGCCAACTACTTCCAGTCACTCGGCAACGGCTTTTACGGACAGGTGTACGGCGGCTATCTGGAGACCATGTACGGCGGCGCGGGGGCAGAAGTGCTCTATCGTCCGCTGGACAGCAACTGGGCGTTTGGTGTTGATGCCAACTACGTGAAACAGCGTGACTGGCGTAGCGCGCAGGACATGATGAAATTCACCGACTACAGCGTGAAGACCGGGCATTTGACCGCGTACTGGAATCCTTCTTTCGCCCAGGATGTGCTGGTGAAAGCCAGCGTGGGTCAGTATCTGGCCGGGGATAAGGGCGGAACGTTGGAGATCGCCAAACGCTTCGACAGCGGTGTCGTGGTGGGTGGTTATGCGACTATCACTAACGCCTCGCCGGATGAGTATGGCGAGGGTGATTTTACAAAAGGGGTGTACGTTTCCGTGCCGCTGGATCTGTTCTCGTCTGGTCCGACCCGCAGCCGTGCGGCGATTGGCTGGACGCCGTTAACACGTGATGGCGGTCAGCAGCTTGGGCGTAAGTTTGGTCTGTACGATATGACCAGCGATCGCAGCGTGAATTTTCGGTAATCGAGCCGTTTGCCAGCCGGATGGCGCTACGCTTATCCGGCACTACAAAGTGCCTGTATTGCAGGCCGGATAAGGTGTTTACGCCGTCATCAGGGAAGTTACAGGCGACGCAATAATTTTGCCGGGTTTCCCGCGTACACGCCTTTCTCGGTGATTGATTTGGTCACTACGCTTCCTGCGCCGATGACCGCGCCATCGCAGACAGTGACCGCCAGAATGGTCGCTCCACTGCCGATCGAAACATCGTCGCCAATCGTAATGCGTCCCCAGCTGTTGCGGTCGGCGTTGGGTTTTCCTTCGCGGAACATATCGTTGGCGAACATCACGCCATGCCCGATAAAACAGCGGGAACCGATGGTGACATATTCGCAGATGAAGGTGTGCGACTGAATTTTGCTGTCTGCGCCAATCTGTGTGTTGCCCTGGATTTCAACAAATGGTCCGACAAAAACGTTGTCTCCCAATGTGCAATCGTAGAGATTGGCGGGTTCATAAATCACCACGTTCTCACCGCAGGTAACGTTGCGGACAGCGGATTGTCTTAGCTGCATAATTCATCCTGTGAAATGTATCGTGGCATTCATCATTCTCCGTTGACCTTTCTTGCACAAAATATAAACAAAAAATGTAGATCTCTGTCACATTTTTGCGTTATACAGGAACCTCGCCACTGAGTAAGAGGTGCTGTTATGACGTCGCTATCTCGTCCGCGCGTGGAGTTTATCTCCACTATTTTACAGACCGTGTTGAATCTGGGACTGCTGAGTCTGGGCCTGATCCTGGTTGTATTCCTCGGGAAAGAAACGCTGCATCTGGCGGACGTGCTGTTCGCCCCGGAACAAACCAGCAAGTATGAGCTGGTGGAAGGGCTGGTGGTTTACTTCCTCTACTTTGAATTTATCGCGTTGATTGTGAAGTACTTTCAGTCAGGGTTTCACTTTCCGTTGCGCTACTTTGTCTATATCGGGATCACCGCGATTGTGCGGTTGATCATTGTCGATCATAAAGCGCCGATGGATGTGCTGATCTATTCTGCAGCGATCCTGCTGCTGGTGATCACCCTGTGGCTGTGTAATTCCAAACGGCTGAAGCGAGAGTAAAAGACAACACGCCGCAATCGGGCTGCGGCGTGTAGACGTAGTTAATAATTGGCAAATATCTTAATCAGGCTGGTACTACTTGCTTTCATTTGCTGCTTTCATCATGAGCTGTTGCTGCTTTTCTTTGGATAAGCGAGCAATGCCAAAACCAGTGAACCCCCATAACGTCGCAAAGAAAATGCCACTCCAGCAGAGAATAGCCCACGGAAGATAGCTTAATGTTGCAACACCAAGCGTACCTGCCATGTAGGCTCCCGCCGCAGTCCAGGGCAGAATCGGCTCGAATATGGTGGCAGAGTCTTCTACTGTCCTTGCCAGATTTTTTGGGTGTAGCCCACGCTCAATATAAGCGCTTCGTAGCATTTCAATCGGAATCAGGATTGAGATCTGACCATTACAGGTCACGCTAATCATTGTTAAACCACAGGCAATAGTCGCAAGAATCATGGTACCTGTGGAATGAACTAATTTAAGTAGGTTGTGGACAATGACTTCTAAAGCACCGCTCAGAGCCAATGTTCCCGCAAATGAAAGGGCGCAGAAACAAATCAGCAGCGTACTCATCATCGAGTTCATGCCACCACGGTTAAGCAAATTACCCAATAGGGGATTAACATCTTTATCGGCAAGCATTGAAACGTTAAATCCGTCTACGGCGCTTTTTACAATATCGTGCAGAGTGAAACCCTGAATGACGCTGGCGTTGATCATGGCAACCAGTGCCGAAACTAACATAATTGGAATGGTTGGTTTCTTGGTAATCGAGCCGTACAAGACAATAGCAATGGGTAACAGTAACAACAAATTAAAATGGTAAATTCCCTTTAATCCCTCTGTAATTAACTGAACTTTATCGGGAACGGTTGAGCCGCCGAGATCGCCATTCATACCATAGAGGGTCATGACAACAGCAGAAAGGATCAAGGAAGGAAGGGTTGTGTAAAGTAAATGAGCGATATGTTCATAGAGATCTATCTGGGCGGCCATCGCTGCCAGGTTTGTGTCACCAGAAAGGGGAGACAGTTTGTCCCCGAAGTAAGCTCCCGCCACAATAGCGCCAGCAGTTGCTGCCAGATTAGCCTCCATTCCGATGGCCACGCCCATAAACGCTACACCGACTGTGCCCGCTGAGCCCCAGGATGTTCCTGTGCACACAGAGACGACTGCAGTGACAAGCAGGGCTGTCACATAGATCATTGAAGGGTTTATCAGATTAAGGCCGTAATAAATCATCAGCGGAATAGTGCCGCCTATCATCCATGTCCCAATCAGTAGGCCCACGCTGATCAAAATTAAGAGAGCGGGCATCGTTTTGGCGATTTTCTGCGAAATTGATTCAAGGATTGCGTTGTAGCCGTACCCCAAACGCTTAACCAATAGTGCCGCAATGACGGTCGAAAGGACCATTAATGGCTCAGGTGGTAGATCGAAAGCCGCATAACCGACCCCCAGCAATAAGACCATCGCCAGTATCGGTAACATTGATTCCACCAGAGTTGGTGTTCTTGGAGTATTGTTATTATTCATGGAGGGAAACTCCTTTAGTGTAGGGTATGCTCTGATAAATCCGTTCAAATGCTTCTTTAAGAATGGTTCTCGGCGTGGCAATGTTCACACGGAAAAAACCAAGTCCTTCATCGCCAAAATCTGATCCCCAACTCATCTCAACACCTGCGAGCGAAACAAACCAATGGCGTAGCTGTTCTTCGCTGATGTTCATCGCTCGGTAGTCAATCCACAACATGTAAGTTCCGCCACCAGAGGCTAAAACCCAGTCTGGAAAATGAGTCTGGCAAAAGGATTGAACCCAGCTCCTGTTTTCGGCTAAATAATCTTTTAATGCTGCTAACCAAGAATCACCATGGCGGTAAGCACAGAGAAATGCAGGAACAGAGAAATAACCAGGATTATGGATACCTGCTGCAATAAGAGCTGATTTAAACTTTTCTCGACACTTATCATTAGCAATAACAATATTGGCGATTTCAAGTCCGGCCATATTGAATGTTTTTGCCGGAGATGTACAAATAAATGAGTTTTGTGCAACGTATGAACTTATCGAAGAAATTGTTTGATGTTGCTTTTTGATGAAATTGAAGTCTGCATGAACATCATCAGAAATAATAAAAACGTTGTATTTCTCTGCTAATGAAGCTATTTTTCTTAGATTATCTTCTGACCAGATTGTTCCTGTTGGATTATGCGGCGATATTAGAATGAAACAACAAGCCGTTTTAAACTTATCTTCGAGATCCGCAAAGTCTATTTCATAGGAGCGGTCACGATAAAGTAACGCACTTTCCAGCAATACTCTATGGTTGACTTCAACTGCATGGCTAATAGGATGATAGGCTGGTGCCAGGCTGACAATAGCATCTCCCGGTTGGGTAAAATTCTGGATATATAATGAAACGGCTTGTACCACTCGTGGGCAAAAAACAATGTGTTCAGGGTTGACCTTCCACGAGTAATGGCGTTGATACCACTGTGCTGTCACTTGCTGCCAGTCATCACTTAATAATGTATAACCGTAGATACCTTTCTGATTTGCGACTGATAATTCAGAAACCATAAAATCAGCTACCGGGATATCCATATCAGCTACAGATAGAGGGATGATTTCACGCCCCTTGTTATTATATTTAGCGCTATAGGTTCCGTCGCGTGAAATAACTTTATCAAAATTATAAACTTTCATATTTGTTACTCGCCCGATTTCATCTTTAGAGTAATGTAATATTTCGAGGGTGGAAGTGTTATTCTGTATTTTGTTTTCGTCATTATGAAAATTTGCATATGTGATGCTTATCACAAAGATGTTAACTATCTGTCAATAAAAATAATCCGGCGAGTGTAAACGTTTTACATCGCTTAACCGCCTGGAATTTACATAAAAAAAGGGCGCTCCGTAGAGCGCCGAATAACAGTCACAGGTTGGGATAACATAAGTTGAGGGTTGCAGTGGCATTGCCCGTTGCCGGGCAGTTACTTCGGTAAAACTTAACCTTTCACACCACCTGCCGTCAGTCCGTTGACCAGCCAGCGCTGCGCCAGCAAGAACACCAGAGTGATCGGAATGGCTGAAAGTACAGCTGCGGCGGCAAAGTCGCCCCACAAATAGTTCTGTGGATTGAGGTACTGCTGCATACCTACCGCGAGGGTATAGCTGTTCACATCACGCAGCAGCAGTGACGCGACCGGTACTTCGGTAATAGCGGCAATGAAAGACAGAATAAACACGACCGCCAGAATCGGAACGGAAAGTGGTAGCAGCACCAGGCGGAATGCCTGCCACGGCGTTGCGCCATCCAGCGCGGCCGCTTCTTCCAGCGAACCGTCGATGGTTTCGAAATAACCCTTAATCGTCCATACATGCAGCGCAATACCGCCAAGATAGGCGAAGATCACGCCGCCGTGCGTGTTCAGGCCGATAAACGGAATGTACTGACCCAGGCGGTCAAACAAAGCATATAACGCGACCAGAGACAGCACCGCCGGGAACATCTGGAAAATCAGCATCCCTTTCAGCAGGGTTGCTTTGCCCGGGAAACGCATACGGGCAAAGGCGTAAGCACAGGTGGTGGAAAGCGTCACGATACCGATCGCGGTAATGCTGGCCACTTTCACCGAGTTCCACAGCCATAACAATACCGGGAATGGCGGTGGCGTCACGCGGCCATCCGCGTGTTCAACGCTAAAGCCCAGTGCCAGTTTCCAGTGTTCCCAGGAGATGTTTTCCGGGATCAAACTGCCGGTGGCAAAGTTACCTTCGCGTAGCGAGATAGCGATAACCATCAGCAACGGGAACATGATCGCCGCGATGAAAATCAGCAGCAGCAGGTGCGTTGTTAAGAGACGCAGTTTCTGAGATTTGGGTTGTACCATAGCCATGTTCGTTGTCTCCCTTAATCAAACTTCATACGTGTGGCTTTCAGGTTCACAATCGCCAGCGCGCCGACCAGCAGGAAGATCAGCGTGGCAATCGCCGCCGCCAGACCGAAGTCCTGACCACCGCCGCCTTCAAAGGCGATACGGTAGGTGTAGCTCACGAGCAGGTCGGTATAACCAGCTGGCGTGGTGGTGCCGAGTCGGTCCGGGCCACCGTTGGTCAACAGCTGAATCAGCACGAAGTTGTTAAAGTTAAAGGCGAAGCTGGCGATCATCAGCGGTGTCAGCGGCTTAATCAGCAGCGGTAGCGTTATCTTAAAGAAGTTCTGGAACGGACCTGCACCATCCATCGCCGAGGCTTCATACAGATCGTCAGGAATCGCTTTCAGCAGACCCATGCACAGGATCATCATGTATGGATAACCGAGCCAGGTGTTGACGATAATAATCATCGAACGCGCGGTGGTTGGGTCGCTGAACCAGGCCGGTTTGATACCAAACAGTGCGCTCAGCATCATGTTGATTTCACCAAAGCTCTGGTTGAATAAGCCCTTGAAAATCAGAATCGAGATAAACGACGGTACGGCATACGGAAGAATCAACAGGACACGGTAAATCGCTTTGCCTTTGAGAGATTCCCACTGTACGAGACAGGCCAGCACCATCCCCACAGCAACGGTGAGGATCACCGTCAGAACGGAGAAGACCACCGTCCAGACAAAGATGGCGAAGAACGGTTTCTGGATGCCTTCGTCGGTAAACACGCGAGTGAAGTTATCCCAGCCGATGGCAACGGTATAGCCTGGACTGAGTTTTTCGCTACCCCAGCTACCGTCAGCGTTAATCGCCTGATAATAACCAATATCGTTATTGGCGCGGTATTTTACGCCGCTCTGGCTGTTGGTGAGCGTACCGTCATCAGCGAGCGTATAAAGTGGCTGCGTGCCGGAAAACTGGCGCAGTGAACTCATAATCACTTTGCTTTCATCCGGCAGGATGGCGGTCAATTGGGTTAATGCCTGGCGATTTTGCGTGATGATACGCAGCGTTGCACGCTCGCCCGCTGGCAGCGCTTCGGCTTCTTTCAACTGCAGTTTCTGTTCGCCGCCAAATTTAAAGGCGTCGGAGAGATAATTCTTGCCGGTTTCACCGTCGGTGAGAGCCAGTTGCCACTCATCACCCGCCGGATACAGGCCAAAGTTGTAGGTTTTCCCAGCCTGATACGAACGATCCATCAGGACTTCCTGAGCACGTTCAAAGGTCAGCTGGTTGGTACTGCTGTAGTTGGTAAAGGCAATGGCGATCGTACAAATCAGCGGAAACAGGACAAACAGCCCCATACCGGCAACGCCCGGATAAACATAGCGCCAGGCATAGGCTTTACGGTTAGCGAAAATATACAGGCCAGCAGAGCTTAAAATCAGCGTCATGATGGCAAACAGGTACTCCCCCTGAGCGTACATCAAAACAACAAGGTAACCGACCAGCAGCCCAAGCAGACCCATCACTGACCATTTCAGCGTGTCGCTTTGCCACCAGTGTTTCTTTTTAATGACATCCATGGGGTTCAATCCTCAACAACAATGAAAACCTGTTGGTCAGCGTGCCTGATGGCGCTGCGCTTATCAGGCCTACGGTGTGTTGTAGGCCGGATAAGGCATTTATGCCGCCATCCGGCACGTGTGCTACAGCATTACTTGGTGATACGACCTTGTGCATCTTTCAGCGCGGCATCGACGGTCTGACGGCCGCTGGCTGCGTTGATCACTGCGGTACGAACGGCATACCAGAATGCGGACATCTGTGGGATGTTCGGCATGATTTCGCCTTTCTGGGCGTTATCCATGGTGGCGGCGATGCGCGGGTCTTTTGCTAACTGATCCTGGAAGGATTTCAGCGCAACAGCGCCCAGCGGCTTGTCCTTGTTCACTTCATCCAGACCCTGATCGGTCAGCAGGTAGTTTTCGAGGAACTCTTTCGCCAGTTCTTTGTTCGGGCTGGCGGCGTTGATACCGGCGCTCAGAACGCCAACAAACGGTTTAGACGCTTTGCCTTTGAAGGTTGGCAGCAGCGTGACGCCGTAGTTGATTTTGCTCTTGTCGATGTTGGACCACGCCCACGGACCGTTGATGGTCATCGCGGTATCGCCCTTGTTAAAGGCCGCTTCGGCGATGGAGTAATCGGTATCCGCGTTCATGTGCTTGTTCTTGATCAGGTCAACCAGGAAGGTCAGACCCTCTTTCGCGCCGGCGTTATCCACGCCCACGTCTTTCACATCGTACTTGCCATTTTCAAACTTGAATGCGTAACCGCCGTCGGCGGCAATCAGCGGCCAGGTGAAGTACGGCTCTTGCAGGTTGAACATCAGCGCGGATTTACCTTTCGCCTTCAACTCTTTATCCATTGCAGGAATTTCTTCCCAGGTTTTCGGTGGGTTTGGCACGAGGTCTTTGTTGTAAATCAGCGACAGCGCTTCAACCGCGATCGGGTAGGCAATCAGTTTGCCGTTATAGCGTACGGCATCCCAGGTGAACGGATAGAGTTTGTCCTGGAACGCTTTGTCAGGCGTGATTTCAGCCAGCAGGCCAGACTGAGCGTAACCGCCAAAACGGTCATGAGCCCAGAAGATGATGTCCGGGCCGTCGCCGGTCGCGGCAACCTGCGGGAATTTCTCTTCCAGTTTGTCCGGGTGCTCAATAGTGACTTTGATCCCGGTGTCTTTCTCGAATTTTTTGCCCACTTCAGCGAGGCCGTTATAGCCTTTGTCGCCGTTAATCCAGATAACCAGCTTACCTTCTTCAATCTTGGCGAGAGCCGAGGCGGAAAACATCATCGTCGTTAATGCAGACAATGCGAGGATGCGTGCGCCAGTTTTGATTTTCATAGTTCCCATCCTGTTTGGTGATTTTGCAGAGGTGGCTTAACGGTTACTAGTTTCTTTATACGACAACCTCTTTCCATCCTCCTTACCCCTACGCCCCACCCGCTCTTTATGTGATCTGTGTTACATAAATGTGAGTATTGCGTACTGGCGCACATAAAAACCCACCGATTTTTGCAGGCTGCATCACGAAATTCCTCTGAGGCGGGTAGCCCGGGTCTCAGACGCTGCTCTCTCATCCTCCCGCCTCCTCCCCCATAAAAAAGCCGGGGGGTGGAGGATTCACGCAGTCAAGTGATCGCGCATAGTCAGCCCATCATGAATGTTGCTGTCGATGACAGGTTGTAACGAAGGGAGAAGGGCATGGCGAGCGTACAGCTGCGAAATGTAACAAAAGCCTGGGGTGACGTGGTGGTATCGAAAGATATCAATCTCGACATTCACGAAGGGGAATTCGTGGTGTTTGTCGGACCGTCAGGCTGCGGTAAGTCGACCTTGCTGCGTATGATCGCCGGGCTTGAAACCATCACCAGTGGTGACTTGTTTATCGGGGAGACCCGGATGAACGACATTCCGCCCGCCGAACGCGGTGTGGGCATGGTCTTTCAGTCCTACGCGTTATACCCCCATTTATCTGTCGCGGAAAACATGTCATTCGGCCTCAAACTGGCCGGGGCGAAAAAAGAGGTGATGAACCAGCGTGTGAACCAGGTTGCGGAAGTTCTGCAACTGGCACACCTGCTGGAGCGTAAACCAAAAGCGCTTTCCGGCGGACAACGTCAGCGTGTGGCGATTGGCCGTACGCTGGTCGCCGAACCGCGTGTATTCCTGCTGGACGAACCGCTGTCAAACCTCGACGCCGCGCTGCGCGTGCAGATGCGTATTGAAATCTCCCGCCTGCATAAACGTCTTGGTCGCACGATGATTTACGTCACCCACGATCAGGTCGAAGCGATGACCCTGGCTGACAAAATTGTGGTGCTGGATGCCGGTCGCGTAGCGCAGGTCGGTAAACCGCTGGAGCTATACCACTACCCGGCTGACCGCTTTGTTGCCGGGTTTATTGGCTCGCCGAAGATGAACTTCCTGCCGGTGAAAGTCACCGGGACGGCCATCGATCAGGTGCAGGTTGAACTGCCTAACCGCCAACAAATATGGCTCCCGGTAGACAGCCATGCGGTGCAGGTTGGCGCCAACATGTCTTTAGGTATCCGCCCGGAACATCTGCTGCCCAGCGATATCGCCGATGTCACCCTCGAAGGTGAAGTGCAGGTGGTCGAGCAGCTTGGTCACGAAACACAAATTCATATCCAGATCCCCGCCATCCGTCAAAACCTGGTTTACCGCCAGAACGACGTGGTGTTGGTAGAAGAGGGTGCCACATTCGCTATCGGCCTGCCGCCAGAGCGTTGCCATCTGTTCCGTGAGGATGGCAGTGCATGTCGTCGGTTGCATCAAGAGCCGGGTGTTTAAGGTATCCCATTAAAAAAAAGCGCAAAACCGTCAAGGTGAAGCGTTTAAAGAAAAGCAATGATCTCAGGAGATAGAACGATGATTACTCTGCGCAAACTCCCTCTGGCGGTTGCTGTGGCGGCAGGCATTATGTCTGTTCAGGCAATGGCTGTGGATTTCCATGGCTATGCACGTTCCGGTATTGGCTGGACGGGTAGCGGCGGTGAACAACAGTGTTTCCAGGCAACCGGCGCCCAAAGTAAATACCGTCTTGGTAACGAATGTGAAACCTATGCGGAAATTAAATTAGGTCAGGAAGTGTGGAAAGAGGGCGATAAGAGCTTCTACTTCGACACTAACGTTGCCTATTCCGTCGCACAGCAGAATGACTGGGAAGGGACTGACCCGGCCTTCCGTGAAGCCAACGTGCAGGGTAAAAACCTGATTGAATGGCTGCCAGGCTCCACTATCTGGGCAGGTAAGCGCTTCTATCAGCGTCATGATGTTCACATGATCGACTTCTACTACTGGGATATTTCAGGTCCTGGTGCTGGTATTGAAAACATCGATCTGGGCTTCGGTAAACTGTCTCTGGCCGCGAGCCGTTCACAGGAAGCGGGTGGCTCATATGCTTTCAGCAGCCAGAATATCTATGATCGTACCAAAGACACCGCCAACGACGTATTTGACGTTCGTTTAGCGCAGTTGGCAACTAACCCGGATGGGATGTTGGAACTGGGCGTTGACTATGGTCGCGCGAATACCACCGATGATTACCACCTGGCAGACGGCGCATCTAAAGACGGTTGGATGTTCACCGCTGAACATACCCAGAGCATGCTGAAGGGCTACAACAAGTTTGTTGTTCAGTACGCGACAGATTCTATGACCACTCAGGGTAAAGGTCTGAACCAAGGGTCTTACGGTTCATCCTCCTTCACTGTTACTAACCCAGACGGTAGTAAAACGAATTACGCCAATAACGTTATTAATAACAACGGTAGCCTGTTCCGCGTACTTGACCACGGTGCAATCTCCCTGGGCGACAAATGGGATCTGATGTACGTCGGTATGTACCAGAACCTCGATATGGATAACGACCTGGGGACCGAATGGTACACCGTCGGTATCCGTCCGATGTACAAATGGACACCGATCATGAGCACCCTGCTGGAAGTCGGTTACGACAACGTCAAATCTCAGCAGACTGGCGATCGCAACAGCCAGTACAAAATCACCCTGGCGCAACAGTGGCAGGCTGGCGACAGCATCTGGTCCCGCCCGGCAATTCGTGTCTTTGCAACCTATGCCAAATGGGATGAAGAGTGGGGCTACGTTAAAAATGGTAACGACGTAACCAAATACGCCGCTGCAACCAACTCTGGTATCAGCACAACCAGCCGTGGCGACAGCGATGAGTGGTCCTTCGGTGCCCAGATGGAAATCTGGTGGTAATTCAGCACTAACCTGACGTAAAGACCGAAAGAGGGGCGCCAGCCCCTCTTGATTACGGTTTAGCGCGCTATTGCCTGGCCACCGCTGAACCCATGCTATCTGAGGTGATAACAATGAAAATGAAGAAAAGTCTCGTTGCCCTTTGTTTATCTGCAGGGTTATTTGCCAGCGCGCCTGGCATCAGCCTGGCCGATGTAAATATTGTTCCGCAAAACACCACCGCGGCTCCAACTATCCCCACTGCTGCGCTACAACAGTTAACCTGGACGCCGGTTGATCAATCCAAAACCCAGGCGACACAACTCGCGGCAGCGGGTCAGCGTCTGGATGTTGCTGGTATTACTGGCCCAGTCGCCGCGTACAGCGTCCCCGCGAATATTGGTGAGTTAACCCTGACGCTGACCAGTGAAGTCAACAAACAAACCAGTGTATTTGCACCAAACGTTTTAATTCTTGATCAGAACATGACGCCATCTGCGTTCTTCCCCAGCAGCTATTTCACCTACCAGGAACCCGGCGTGATGAGTGCCGATCGTCTGGAAGGCGTAATGCGTTTGACGCCAGCGCTGGGCCAGCAAAAGCTCTATGTTCTGGTCTTTACCACAGATAAAGATCTCCAGCAGACCACGACCCTGCTTGACCCGGCAAAAGCCTATGCCAAGGGGGTAGGTAACGCTGTTCCGGATATCCCTGACCCGATCGCCCGTCATACCACCGACGGTCTGCTGAAGCTGAAAGTCAAAACCAGTTCCTCCTCCAGCGTGCTGGTAGGGCCGCTGTTTGGCTCATCCGGCCCTGGCCCTGTCACGGTGGGTAATACCGCAGCGCCTGCAGTTACTTATGCGGCTCCGGCGGCAGCCGTTGCCGCTCCAGCGCCACAACCGGTGAAGAAAAGTGAGCCGATGTTAAATGACACGGAAAGTTATTTTAACCAGGGCATTAAGGATGCCGTGGCGAAAGGCGATGTCGATAAAGCGCTGAAGCTGCTTGATGAAGCTGAACGTCTGGGATCCAAATCTGCCCGATCCACCTTTATCAGCAGTGTAAAAGGCAAGGGGTAAACGTCTCCCCGCAGTGCTGATTTTGCAACAACTGGTGCGTCTCCTGGCGCACCTTTTTTTATCCTTCGGTGCTAATTGTTACACTTATGTTGCTCTGACGATCACTTAATTGTGTTTGCTCACCCCGTAATGCATTTTCTGCGATACAATGCCTTCAGGTTATAAATCGGAGAGTAAGGCATGCCACACCCTGCGTTAACGCAACTGCGTGCGCTGCGTTATTTTGATGCGATCCCGGCGCTGGACCCCCAACTGCTCGACTGGTTGTTACTGGAAGATTCCATGACCAAACGTTTTGAGCAGCAGGGGAAAAAGGTCACCGTAACGTTGATTCGCGAAGAATTCGTTGGGCAAAATGAGGTGGCTGAAGAACTGACGCTGCTGCCTAAAGAGTCTCGCTATTGGTTACGTGAAATCCTGTTATGTGCGGATGGTGAACCCTGGCTTGCCGGACGGACCGTGGTGCCTGAATCAACCTTGTGCGGCCCTGAACTGGCCTTACAGAACCTGGGGAAAACCCCGCTCGGACGCTACCTGTTTACGTCATCGACATTGACCCGAGATTTTATTGAGATTGGCCGCGATGCAGCGCTATGGGGGCGTCGTTCCCGCCTACGGCTGAGCGGTAAGCCGCTGATGCTTACCGAGCTTTTTCTGCCTGCATCGCCGTTGTACTAAGAGGAAGATAAAGATGGAGTGGAGTCTGACGCAGAATAAGCTGCTGGCGTTTCACCGCTTGATGCGTACGGATAAGCCGATCGGCGCCTTACTGCTGCTCTGGCCAACGCTATGGGCATTGTGGGTGGCGACCCCAGGCATGCCGCAACTGTGGATCCTGGCGGTATTTGTCGCCGGCGTTTGGTTAATGCGCGCCGCTGGATGTGTGGTAAATGATTATGCCGACAGGAAGTTTGACGGACACGTTAAACGCACCGCGAATCGACCGCTGCCGAGCGGTGCTGTCACCGAAAAAGAAGCCCGAACGCTGTTCGTCGTATTGGTGTTGCTCGCCTTCCTGCTGGTTTTGACGCTCAACACGATGACCATTTTGTTGTCCGTTGCGGCGCTAGCGCTGGCGTGGGTCTATCCCTTCATGAAACGCTACACGCATCTGCCGCAGGTGGTGCTGGGCGCGGCGTTTGGCTGGTCTATACCGATGGCGTTTGCCGCCGTGAGCGAGTCTGTACCACTGAGCTGCTGGCTGATGTTCCTCGCCAACATTCTCTGGGCGGTGGCCTATGATACACAGTATGCGATGGTTGATCGGGATGATGACCTGAAGATTGGCATTAAATCGACCGCGATCCTGTTCGGCCAGAACGACAAACTCATTATTGGTATTCTGCAGGTCGGTGTACTGGTGCTGATGGCGCTGGTTGGGTGGCTGAACGGACTGGCGTTAGGCTATTACTGGTCTTTGCTGGTGGCGGGTGCGCTGTTTGTGTATCAACAAAAGCTGATTGTTCACCGTGAACGTGATGCCTGCTTTAAAGCGTTTATGAACAATAATTATGTAGGGCTGGTACTGTTTTTAGGACTGGCGATGAGCTACTGGCATCTTTGATCGCTTTTGTGAGACAAAAAACCGGTCGTTGACCGGTTTTTTTATGCCCTATCGGTTTCATATGCAAACACCCATGAAAGCGGATTTGGCTTTAATTAACGTTCAAACGGTCACCTCAACGGCTTTGTGTGATGAGGTAGTCATTGCCATTGGCGAAAAAAACACCGTATCAATACTTCTGCTAATAATGTGATATATCAATTTTCCCCCTCTATAAAAGAGCTATTTTATAAAACATAAGCAATTCTAAACGAATCGTCTTTTGTCCTCTGGATATGTAAATTTTCGTTTCACCGGTAATAATCTTTAAGTCTTAACATATCTAAAATTTATTGTTATTTTGTAATCTAATATTTTTTGTTGTTACATTTGGTCGGTAAATATTTATTGGTGAAATAGTTAAGAAAATCGTGACTATCCAATGATGCTGATGAGTTGATGCTCGTCAAAATGCTGCTTTATAACGTGGGGTGTTTAAGGATTTCCTTATTTTTAGCTAAGCCTTGGTCTTTTTTGATATATTTATTATGAATATATGTAGATTTTCTAAAAATGAATTTAGTTTATCTAACGTGATAAATAAAATCCTCCATGATAAATTCTCTCCTGTCATTCAGTACTCGATTAAATTTTAATCTTATCGACGGCTCTGTTTGTTATCATCAAATCAGTATCTAACTCTATAAAAGTATTTTGATTTTATTTATTGTAAAGGATTATACACAATGTTTAAGAAAACACTGTTAGCTGTTGCTGCAACTTCTCTTCTTTCCAGCATGGCTTTTAATGCATCAGCTGCTGATCAGGGGCATGGTAAAATTTCTTTTGAAGGTATCGTAATTTCCGCGCCTTGCTCTATTGCTCCGGGTGACGAAGACCAGACTATTAGCCTGGGTGAAGTGGCTGATACCGCTCTGAACGGCGGTAAATTCTCCCTGCCGGTTCCTGTTCAGATCCACCTGCAAGATTGTACCCTGACTGGCGGTACCACTGAAGCGCCGACCACTATCACTAAGGCAAAAGTTACATTCTCTTCTGCTAACGCAGATGCAGATAGCCTGTTGAAAAACACCGCTGAAGGCAACTATGGCGGCGCTGAGCACGTAGGCGTGCGCCTGCTGACTGAAGGCAATGAAAAGGTGGTAATGGGAACTGCGGTTGAATTCGCTCTGATGGCTGATAACTCTTATCAGGTGCTGAACTTCAAAGCTCGTATGGAGTCTCCGACTACTAATGCGACAGCGGGTAACGTAGCCTCTGACGTTAATTACGTTCTGGCATACCTGTAATTATTTTTATATAGATGATTGTATGAATCAAGCCGGTGGAGGAATCACCGGCTTTTTAGGCTTTTTTAACTGAAAAGGATTTTATGAAAAATACAATTATAAAGACCGGGTTAAGAAAGCTTCCTGTTTTAATTAAGCAATCTCTGCGTCCTGCAATTATTACCGCCATTATGTTTACCCCGGCTTGGGCGGTTGAATTCAACACAGGTATGATAGATGCTGAGGATAAAGAAAATATCGACCTCAGCCAGTTTGAAAAGAAAGGTTTTATCCCACCAGGACAATACATTACACGTGTTGAAATAAACAAAAAGAAACTCCCGAATGTCTGGTCCTTTGAGTGGATTAAAGCAGATAATGAAAGCGGTTCACAAATTTGTCTGACCAAAGATGATCTAATGTCTTTTGGCTTTGCTGATGAATTCATCCAGTCATTGCGCTCAATCAATGAGCGAGGATGTCTGGATCTCGCCAGTAAACCTGAACTGATTGTCAGGCTTGATAAGGGCGATATGGTTGTTACCATCATTGCACCTCAGGCATGGATGAAATATCAGGCAACAAACTGGACGCCGCCAGAATTCTGGGATGACGGTGTTGCGGGATTCATACTCGATTACAATGTTTATGCCAGTCAGTATAATCCGGACGAGGGCGATAAGAGCCAGAGTATCAGCTCCTACGGCACGCTTGGCTTCAACCTTGGCGCATGGCGCTTACGTTCTGATTACCAGTACGACAAATCCTACGAAGACGGCAAATCTGTTGGCAGTAACAGCAGCATGGATCGCACCTATCTGTTTCGCCCGATCCCGTCTATTGCCTCGAAATTGACGCTGGGTCAGTACGATCTGAATTCAGACATATACGATACATTTCATTTTACCGGTGCTTCGCTTGAGAGCGATGACAACATGCTGCCGCCAGATTTGCAGGGATATGCCCCGCAAATTACCGGTATCGCACAGACGAATGCCAAAGTGACGGTAACCCAGAACGGACGAATGGTTTATCAAACCACCGTCGCGCCGGGACCGTTTAACATTACCGACATTGGCGATACCTTCCAGGGGCAGTTGGATGTGACGGTTGAAGAAGAAGATGGGCGTAAAAGCACCTTCCAGGTTGGGGCGTCCTCAATACCGTTCCTGACGCGCAAAGGACAAGTACGCTACAAAACCTCTACCGGTAAACCGACAGCTGTAGGAAGTACCGATGTTAATAATCCGATGTTCTGGACCGGTGAGTTTTCCTGGGGCTGGACGGGGGATACCTCACTTTACGGTGGGGCACTGCTGACGGCTGATGATTACCAGGCGGCTACGGCGGGTATTGGTTTTAACCTGAACAGCTTTGGTTCTCTCTCTTTTGACGTGACTCGCGCAGAAGCCACTCTGCGTGGAGAAAATGATGAGAACAATGACAAGCAGCGTGGCTATAGCTACCGCGTGAACTATTCCAAGCGGTTTGAGTCCACAGGAAGCCAGGTGACATTTGCCGGCTACCGTTTCTCGGATAAAGAATATATCACTATGAACGAGTATTTAACGGCTCGCAGCGGTGATGACTCCTCCGGCAACCAAAAAGAGAGCTATGTGCTGTCTTTCAACCAGTATATTGAATCGCTGGCGATCAACACTTATCTCAATCTGACGCGTAACACTTACTGGGATGATTCTGCCAGCACTAACTATACGGTATCGATGAGTCGAAACTTCGACATTGGTAGCATAAGAGGGATCTCTTCTTCGTTTACGGTTGGTCGTTCCACATGGGATGACACAGAAGAGATGCAATACTATCTCTCGTTTTCTGTACCACTGGAGCAGAACCGCAGCCTCTCCTGGAGCATGCAGAAAAATGGCAGCGACAGTATGTCCCAGACGATGTCTTACTATGACTCTTCAGATCGCAACAACACCTGGAACATTTCTGCGACAGGCGATGCGAGTGATTTCCGCGAGGCCGAACCTGCTATTCGCGGGGGCTACCAGCACTATTCGCCTTATGGTCGCCTGAGCGTTAACGGCAGCGTACAGCCTAATGTATACCGTTCAATCACGGCGGGCTGGAATGGCTCATTTACCGCTACACGTTACGGTATGGCATTGCATGATAACGCCTACGGCAACAACGCCCGCATGATGGTAGACGCGGACGGCGTTGCAGACGTTCCGCTGAGCGACAAGCGCACGGTAACCAATATGATGGGGATTGCCGTAACCAACTCGGTCAGTAACTACACCACCTCCGCGGTACGCGTCGACAGCAACAAATTGCCTGACGGCGTCGATATTAATAACTCCGTAATTAGCACTACGCTCACTGAAGGTGCTATTGGCTACGCGAAGCTGAACGCCACAAAAGGCTATCAGATCATCGGCATTGTCAGACTGGCAAATGGTCGCTTCCCTCCATTGGGCGTTACCGTCGTGGATATTGACAGCGGCAAGGACGTTGGCCTGATTGCTGAAGACGGTTACGTCTACCTCAGTGGGCTTCAGGAAGACAGTAAATTGCGTCTCCAGTGGGGGAATAACGTTTGCGAAATAACGCCGCCTAACCAAAGCAATACTGATGGTCAGGCAGTAATTTTACCTTGCAAAACAGTAAACTAATTCAGGATGAATAAGATGAAACCAACATTTATTGTGAAAGGACTTTTGGGTTTACTCAGCGTTTGCTCTGTGGCAAACGCGACTGTCTCACCAGACAGAACACGCATTATCTTTAATGAAACGGATAAAAGCGTCAGCATTAAATTAACGAACCAGAGCAAAACGCAGCCCTACCTGGCGCAGTCATGGGTTGAAGATAAAAATAATCAAAAAACGCGCGAATATATTTCGCCGTTACCACCGTTAGTACGCCTTGAAGCGGGAGAACAAACTCAGGTTCGCCTGATGGGACAGCCGACGTTGCAGCAGCTTCCTGCGGACAGAGAGTCGTTGTTTTTTTATAACATACGTGAAATTCCGCCGCGTACGGAACAAAAAAATACCATGCAACTGGCAATGCAAAGCCGCCTGAAATTATTCTGGCGACCCAAAGCCATTGTGCTGAAAGAAGGCCAGGCAGTACCGATGGAAAAAGTTGAGGTTTCGCGGACGGCTTCAGGCATAACGATTAAAAACGATACCCCTTACCACGTAACAGTGGGTTATATCGGCATTGACGGCAAAACGCTTTTACCGGGAGCCGATGGATTTATGGTCAACCCCTTTGAGCAGGCCACTTCAGAGATTAAAAATCTGCCGGCTAAATTTCAGATTGGCTATATCGGTGACTACGGTGGCTTAAATATGTTCAGCGTAAGCTGCACATCCGTCCAGCCCGTTTGCCATAGTGAACCTGCGCAGAAGGGTAAATGATGAAAACGATTTTAACCTTTCTGGGGGCCGTACTCTTACTGTGTTCATCTTCTGCCTGGGCAATAAACTGCTATAAAGATGTGGTGAATGGGCAAACATCGTTCGGTGTAGAATTACCCAGTTTTACCGTTCCGTCCAACGCGGTGCTTGGCAGTAAAATATGGGAAAGCTCGGATATCAACGTCACAGTGTATTGCGATGGTGCGACAGGCTGGAGCACAAGCAATCAGACGGAGGACATCTTTGCGTGGATTAAACTGACGGCTAAGAACAGTGCTGATGTGTTGAATAACCCTCTGTTCACCTTTGGTGTAACCTATAATGGTGTTGACCATGAGGGGATCGATGAGGGGATTGATACTGGCGCGTGCCTGGATACATTCGAGCAATATTACGATGGGTTTTGGCATGACCCTGTTTGTAATGGAAGCACAGTGCAGAAGAATATTACCTTTCCAGCCCGTTTTCGTTTGTATGTAAAACTCAAAGGCTTTCCTGATAACCCTGATACCGTCTATGACTTTGGTAATATTAATGTTCTGCAGTTTGATGGTAAGGGAGGGGCGAACCTGGCGGCTAATGCGAAAAACCTGCGTTTTAACATTACTGGGATGAACAACGTTCACTTTCTCGACTGCGGCGTGGATATTCAAATCTTCCCTGAAAGCCAGGTGGTCAATTTTGGTCAGGTGAATAACGTTGAAGTGTTGTCGCAAAAAGCGCCGTTTAGCGTATCAACCATACGCGACGCAACTGCAGCCTGTTCTCAGCAGTTTGATGTCACCATGAGCTTTAACACCGACGATTTGTATGACACCAATCGTGTGGATATGGGGAATGGTTTGCTGATGCAAATTCGGGATGAAACGTTAGGCGAAGACCTCCTGATGAATACCTACTATCCGTTTGCCACCTACTATCTGGATGGCGGTGCCAGCACGGTTACCCATAATTACATGGCAAAACTGACGAAAAAACCGGGTAGTGATATACAGTTAGGACCGTTCAGCAAGGATCTTGTACTGAAAATAAACTATCAGTAGCCTAAAAAAAACCGGTCATTTCGACCGGTTTTTTTATGCTTACTCGCCCTGTGTGGCGCTCTCGATGGTCAGACGCACATCCGATGTGACCAGTTCGGCCAGCATCTGATAGATCTTCATCGTCTCTTCCGGCTCGGCATCCCCGGTGTCGCTGATGAATCCCTCGTCACGCAGCGTCAGCACCAGAGAGCTGAACACCGCTTTATCGAAGAATTCCGGCGCGTTAATGCCGTGCAGCACTGAGAGGCGTTGTGCCACGGTGCGGCTCTCTTTCTCCAGCGTGCCACGGTTGATCGACGGGTTGGCGCTCAGTAGCCAGAAGGTGATAGCGTAGCGTTGCAACGTCTCGCGAGCACCCGCAGCCAACAGCTGCAGCGTACGGGAGCGGGCAGGATTAATATGCAGCTCGCCATCCTGTAGAGTAATCAGTCCCTGGCGCTGCATTTCGCTGGCCAGTTCGTCAATCACCCCGGCAAGTTCATCGCGCTCCCAGCGCAGGAACAACTCGGCTTTTAGCATCGGGTACAACGCATCAATATGCTGCTGTAGCGCGACGCGTGAAATACGACGGTGCTGAGTCACGATGGCTGCCATCAACGAAGGCAGAACCAGCATATGCGCAATGTTATTGCGGTAGTACGTCATCAAGACCGCCTGCTCGCGCGGCAGAATAATGATGTCACCGATGGTGTCTTTCTCGACCTCAAACTTGTTCATCTGCAAGGCGTGGTCGATCAGTTCACTGGCACTTTGCGCAGGAACGGTTGAGTCCGCCGCGTACGGCACGTTGCGCAGCAGGCTCAGGTAGCAGTCGAGCTGCTCGGTTAACTGTTCACGGGTCAGAGAGCGCTGGCGGGAAGCCAACAGCGCGGTACAACACAGGTTCATGGCGTTGGCCGCGCCAGCGTTGTTAATGCGCACCATCAAATCGGCGGCAATGTTATTCACCGTCGGCGTCAGCCAGGCCGGACGGATAGACTCGATAGGGTCAATAGATTCACGCCATTCTGGCACATGCTGGTTGAGGTAAGTCATCAATGGCATTGGTTCACCAAAGTTGACGTAGCCCTGACCCAGGTTACGCAGCTTGCTTAAGCCACGCAGCATTTGTGGCAGACTTTCTTTCTCTTTCGTCGCGCCACGCAGCTCTTTTGCGTAGGTGCCCACTTCCATTACGTGCTCGTAGCCGATGTAGATCGGTACGAGAGTAATAGGACGCGTACCGCCGCGCAGCATTGCCTGAATAGTCATCGACAGGGTGCCGGTTTTCGGGTCGAGCAAACGACCAGTACGTGAACGTCCACCCTCGACAAAATACTCAACCGAGTAGCCGCGGCTGAACAACTCGCCCAGGTATTCGCGGAATACGGTGGAGTAGAGCTTGTTGCCCTTGAAGGTACGACGAATAAAGAATGCGCCCAGACGACGGAAAATCGGACCCGCTGGCCAGAAATTCAGGTTGATACCGGCTGCGATGTGCGGCGGAACCAGACCCTGGTGGTACAGAACGTACGACAGCAGCATATAGTCCATATGGCTGCGGTGGCACGGAACGTACACGATTTCATGCCCATCGTGCGCCAACTGGCGTACACGTTCAGCATTGTGAACGTTAATCCCTTGATACAGACGGTTCCAGGTAAAGCCCAGAATACGGTCCGTCAAACGGATCATTTCGTAGGAGAAGTTGGCGGCAATCTCTTCCATCAGCGCAATGGCATTTTGCTGCGCTTTTTCGTGGGAGATTTTTTTACTGCGCGCTTCATCTTCTACCGCGCGAGCGATCGCTTTTGAAGCTAACAGCTTATTAAACAGATCCTGGCGGGCAGGGAGGCGCGGGCCGACAGCGGCCAGACGCTGGCGAGCAAAGTGCATACGCGCCACGCGTGCCAGCTTCTGGGCAATGATCTTATCCGTACCGTGTTCATCCGCCATACGACGCAGAGAGACCGATGGGGAGAAGCGGACAAAACTGTCGCGACCCAGCCAGGATACCGCAAAGAATTTCTGTACGCCGTTTAGCATACGTAACGGCGGATTAACTTCACCTTTTTCACGCCCTGGCGCACGGCCAAACATCACCGAAACCGGCACCATCTGCACATCCAGGTCTGGATTGCTGCGATGTAAGTCGAGATAGTTATGGAACAGCTTGATGGACTCTTCTTTTGGCGTGTAATAGGTGAACACACGTGGGCCGCCGTGAATAAACACGTAGCGCGGAAGTAAAGTCCCGTCTATCTCCAGCGGTTCCAGGGGATCGGGGAGGTCGTGCACCAGACATTGGGCACGCAGCGTCAGCAAGTCTGCTTTTGAATTGTACGGTAGGACGTACATAATGGGACGAGACGTATCGAGTCCCAATTCCGGGGCAGGTTCTGCCGGAATAGACTTGCTTTTTACCAGGACGCTTAATGGTAAATTCAGTAATTTGTAGTAAATTCGTGGCCAGCCGGACATAAACGATGTAAAGCCTCTGGTTAATAATGCAAATGCGCTGCAAGGATATCAGAAAGTTTAGTGAATTTCTGTGGTATCCGGTCATACTTCGCGCTGCTTTGCCACACCCTGAAAAAAACGGGGTAACGTTACAATGACATTGACGCTAATAATGTAAAAAGGTTCTTTTTGATGGCCAATAATACCACTGGATTTACCCGAATTATCAAAGCTGCAGGCTATTCCTGGAAAGGTTTTCGCGCCGCATGGATCAATGAGGCGGCATTCCGCCAGGAAAGCGTTGCCGTACTACTGGGCGTAGCCATCGCCTGCTGGCTGGACGTCGATGCGATTACCCGCGTGCTGTTGATTGGTTCCGTGATGCTGGTGATGATCGTTGAAATCCTCAACAGTGCGATTGAGGCGGTGGTTGACCGTGTTGGCTCTGAGTATCACGAACTTTCTGGCCGGGCGAAAGATATGGGGTCGGCGGCAGTGTTGCTGTCTATTTTTGTTGCTCTGATCACCTGGGGCATCCTGTTGTGGTCGCATTTGCGATAAGGATTCCACATCTTTATAAATCTCCTGTTTTTTGTGCAGTTTGCGGTTCCAAAATCGCCTTTAGCTGTATATACTCACAGCATAACTGTATATACACCCAGGGGGCGGAATGAAAGCGTTAACGGCCAGGCAGCAAGAGGTGTTTGATCTCATTAGAGATCACATCAGCCAGACAGGTATGCCACCGACGCGTGCGGAGATCGCGCAGCGTTTGGGGTTCCGTTCCCCAAACGCAGCTGAAGAACATCTGAAAGCGCTGGCGCGTAAAGGTGTGCTGGAAATTGTATCTGGCGCATCGCGCGGTATTCGACTGCTGCAGGAAGAAGAAGAAGGATTACCGCTTGTCGGCCGCGTGGCGGCAGGTGAGCCCCTTCTGGCGCAGCAGCACATCGAAGGCCATTATCAGGTCGATCCTTCACTGTTTAAACCGAACGCCGATTTTCTGCTGCGCGTTAGGGGTATGTCGATGAAAGATATTGGTATTATGGACGGTGATTTACTCGCTGTGCATAAAACTCAGGACGTGCGTAACGGTCAGGTTGTTGTTGCCCGTATTGATGACGAAGTTACGGTTAAACGCCTGAAAAAGCAGGGCAACAAGGTTGAACTTCTGCCAGAAAATAGCGAATTTAAACCTATCGTTGTCGACCTGCGTGAGCAAAGCTTCACCATTGAAGGGCTGG
Source organism: Citrobacter sp. Cf132 (assembly GCF_030333885.1). Classification (NCBI taxonomy): domain Bacteria; kingdom Pseudomonadati; phylum Pseudomonadota; class Gammaproteobacteria; order Enterobacterales; family Enterobacteriaceae; genus Citrobacter; species Citrobacter sp. Cf132. The sequence continues at coordinate 75,015 of NZ_JAOWFA010000048.1, read as the reverse complement.
CGGTAGGTGTCATTCGTAACGGTGAATGGCTCTGATTTTCTGCTGAATCTCTGTAGGCCGGATAAGACGATTACGTTGCCATCCGGCAATGTGCCCGGTAGCGCTGCGCTTGCCGGGCCTGCATCACATTGTCCAGTACGTCTAACTTCTTCTCAGGCCCTCCTGTATGCCTTTCTTTACCTCTTCTGATAAAGCACTCTGGCACCTCGCCTTACCGATGATCTTCTCCAATATCACTGTTCCCCTGCTGGGACTGGTGGATACCGCGGTGATTGGTCATCTGGATAGTCCGGTCTATCTTGGCGGTGTTGCGGTTGGTGCTACGGCAACCAGTTTTCTCTTTATGCTGCTGCTTTTCCTGCGCATGAGCACCACGGGTCTTACTGCGCAGGCATTTGGTGCGAAAAATCCTCAGGCGCTGGCGCGCGCACTGGTGCAGCCGCTCATGCTGGCGCTGGGCGCGGGGTTGCTTATCGCACTGTTTCGTACGCCGATTATCGATGTCGCGCTGCATATTGTCGGGGGAAGTGAAGCGGTACTGGAACAAGCCCGGCGTTTCCTTGAAATCCGCTGGCTCAGCGCACCCGCCTCGCTGGCTAATCTGGTGCTGCTCGGCTGGCTGCTTGGCGTTCAGTATGCGCGTGCGCCGGTTATCCTGTTGATTGTTGGCAATATTCTTAACATTGTGCTCGATTTATGGCTGGTGATGGGTCTGCATATGAACGTGCAAGGTGCGGCACTGGCGACGGTGATTGCTGAATATGCCACCTTACTGATCGGCCTGATGATGGTGCGCAAAGTCCTGCATATGCGCGGAATTTCGCTGGCAATGCTGAAGCAGGCGTGGCGTGGCAACTTCCGTCGTTTGCTGGCGCTTAACCGTGACATCATGTTGCGCTCGCTGCTGCTGCAGCTCTGTTTTGGCGCTATCACGGTGCTGGGTGCACGTCTGGGAGGCGATATTATTGCGGTTAATGCCGTTCTGATGACCCTGCTAACCTTTACCGCCTACGCGCTGGATGGATTTGCCTATGCCGTGGAAGCGCATTCGGGCCAGGCCTATGGGGCGCGAGATGGTAGCCAGTTACTGGACGTCTGGCGGGCGGCCTGTCGGCAGTCCGGTATTGTGGCTATTCTGTTTTCGCTGGTTTATGCCCTGTTTGGCGAGCAGATTGTTGCGCTACTGACCTCGCTGCCGCAAATCCGACTACTGGCCGATCGCTATCTCTTCTGGCAGGTGGTGTTACCGCTGGTGGGTGTCTGGTGTTATCTGCTCGACGGCATGTTTATTGGCGCGACGCGCGCAGCAGAAATGCGCAACAGTATGGCCGTTGCCGCAGTGGGATTCGCCTTAACGCTGCTGACTTTACCGTGGCTGGGAAATCATGGCTTGTGGCTGGCGTTAACCGTTTTCCTCGCGCTGCGTGGGCTTTCACTGGCCTTTATCTGGCGACGCCACTGGCGTAATGGAACCTGGTTCGCCTGAGCAGGATGGTTAAAAATTCCGAATAGTAAATAAAACCCAGAATCCCTGACTACACTTATTCTCACGTCCAGCAAAAACAGCATGTGTCTGGACATGGCACTCTCGCTATTCACAACCTAACGATGAGGACTTGATGATGAATAAAGACGAAGTCGGCGGCAACTGGAAGCAGTTTAAAGGTAAAGTGAAAGAGCAATGGGGCAAACTGACCGATGATGATATGACGGTCATTGAAGGTAAACGTGACCAACTGGTCGGTAAAGTCCAGGAACGTTACGGTTACGCGAAAGATCAGGCGGAGAAAGAAGTTAACGATTGGGAAAAACGTAATGATTACCGCTGGTAATTAACCCCTCCCTCCTGAGAGTACAAGGATGTACGCTCTCCCGCTTACCTAGCGCCCAACTTTCTTCTTCACCTGAATCGTATGGTCATGCTGGCACTCGCCAGGATGGCGGCATGACTCAACTTCTACACAGGCCGGACACAGCCCGTGTGCTTCAATAACATTATGTCGCAGAGCAAAGCCCATTTTGGCCGCCAGCGTATGCATGATGTCTTCCACACCTTCTGCGCACTCTTCTTTTACCACACCACAGCGGTCACAAATGAACATCGCGGAACTGTGCGTTGGCTGATCGAACAGATGGCAAAGGACATAGCTGTTGGTGGATTCCACCTTATGCACAAACCCTTGTTCCAGCAGAAAATCGAGCGCACGATACACGGTTGGCGGCTTGGCCTGCGGCTCGGTTTCCCGCAACAGGTCGAGCAGGTCATAGGCGCTGATAGCCCCTTCCTGCAGGCTCATCAGGCGCAGCACTTCGAGACGCTGTGGCGTAAGCCGCACGTTGCGTTGCGCACAGAGTTTTTCAGCTTGAGCCAATAACTCTTGCGTAGTGGTTTTGTCCATTTGGCGCCTCGATTTGCGTGGAAGGTTAATCCCTTACTTTAACATGTTCTGCTTAAAACGCCGAGATCCACCGCGGTGTGCTATACCTGACGCATCGCAATACTGGAAAATAACCATGAAAAGACCCGATTGTATTCGCCACTGGCGTGAGGTTGAGGGGGCTGATGACTCCACTTATCCCGACAGTGATGAGCTATTTGCTATTGGCGCGCCGCTTGCCCGCAAGTTGGGGTTAGGACGACTCGGCATTCATCATGAACGCCTGCCGCCGGGTCGGCGCACGTCGTACCCGCACGCTGAAAGCGATGAGGAAGAGTTTATCTATGTGCTGGAAGGTTATCCTGAGGCCTGGATTAACGGGTATTTATGGAAGCTAGAACCGGGCGACAGCGTCGGTTTCCCGGCAGGTACAGGCGTGTGCCATACCTTTATCAATAACACCAGTGAAGAGGTGCGTCTGTTAGTCGTGGGTGAGGCGAACAAAAAATATAACCGCATTTATTATCCGCTTAACCCGGTCTATGCCGCTACACGTGAGGATCGCTGGGTCGACCATCCGCCGCAGTTTTTCGGATCACATGACGGAAAACCGGGGCGTAAATAGCGTTTGTTGAGGAGCAGGGGGAGTGAGCCGCGAGGATGTGGCTCACTATCGTAACGGTCTATGCTATAGTAGCGCCCCTTTTTTAACCGGATGCTTGAATATTCGCCATGCTGCCTGAATCTCAGTCTACCGCTTTTCCCGCTCATCGTTTTTCTATCGCGCCGATGCTCGATGGGACGGATTATACAGAGAAATAGAGGTGTCGTGTGTTTTGTGGGGTCCTATTGGGAACCCGATGTTTTTAATTTAATACATAACTCTTACAAAGCATTGCATGGCGGGAATAGGTATAATGGGGTCTTTCGCCGTTCCGCTTGAGAGGCTCTAATGCTCACTTTAGACGAGATAGGTCAATCTGTTCGTAACAACATTCAGTTAGTTATTGACCATGTGGGGTTGCCTCTCGCAGTTGGCCCGATCAGTGATGAGGATTATAAGATCCTCTGTGGTGGTTATGGCGAGCTTGAGTGGGATTATATGCTCAGTGCCTATGGTAATTCTGATGATAAGTATGAATTCTGCATCAAACTTGTTCAGCAAGGAGTAGTGCAGGGTATTCCATCAGGGGCAGCAATTTGTGTTTATGGGGTTGAAGATAAAATCTTTCGCATCCATATTGTTGAAAGGTTTTCAAGGGAAGATGAATCACACCCACTAAAAGGGCGAATGGTTTTGCTCACACTAATGAGTGCCTTTGTTTTTTGTAAGGCTGTCGAGTGTGAGGTCGTTCAGATTATTGAACCCGTTCCAGAGTTGCAGCCATTTTATGAGTCGTTCGGTTTTTGCATGGAAAAGTGTGGCTACGTGATGTCTACAGCCACAGATAATCTACAAGAGACATTTCTGAAATTCGCACAATAGGTGTAGACGCCGAGTGTCTACAGATTGTAGGATATCCATCCGGATTACCTTAAAGGTACATCTGGGACAGTCGTTATGTATTCTCACTACCAAAAACGATGTCACCAATCGGAGGAACCGATTGGCACAAGTTGGCTGGACAAGCTAGCTTTAACTAAGAGGTTAGAGGCGCCCTTATCGTCTCGGGAGTTTTCTATGAAAGATCAAAAAGCAACCAAGCCACAGGTTAAGTTCGACACAATGAAAGCATTCGCAGGTATGGGTGCTGCTGTTGAAGTTCTGATGAAGGCTGCTCCTAACGCGTTCACGCACGCTATTGTCTCTGGTAAAGAGCAACAGGGTAAGCTTCGTCGTCGCAAGGCAGCATGATCATAGCTGGTGCTTTTTGAAAACCCGCCAGATGGCGGGTTTTTCTTTTTTATCAGTGCGGAACTCAACTATTTTTCTGTTTGTTCGTTCTAACCCTTTCCCATTCAATTCTGCCTTCTTCCCGTCGCTGGTCTATATACTCAGCAAGATCCTGAATGTTGATGCAGCGCTTTGCTTTCTGCGATGTTCCTACACGATAAGTCGGGATAGGCAACTGGCAGGCATTTGCTTTCGCTTCTGCTGTGTTAGGGCTCATACCGAAATACTTTTGGCATACAGCTGATAGCTCGATGTTAGGCGTGTTGAACTCAGCCATAAGTAAAAACAAAGTATTCATAGACGTTCTCCATACAACCTGGCTGCACCTAGGGGAATTACAGATCGCTGCTGGTGGCCGGAATCAACTTCTTCCAGATCGCGGACACGTATTTTGCCTGATGGCGCGCATCGGCCAGTGCGTTATGTGCCACCCCATCGAATGGCATGTCTCGCTTAGGATCGAAACCCACAACTCTGCCTAGCGTAACGATGGTTCTGACGTCGTGATCATTCCAAAATTGCCACGGGCAAACCTGGCCGGCACGCTCATATGCTCCGCGCAATATAACGTTGTCGAAAGTAGCTCCATTGCCCCAAACTTTTAAATATTTAGGGTTATCAGAATGCCGATTAATGAAATGGCTCAGTTCAGATAGGGCAGATGATATTGGCAGAGCATCATCAACACAGATTGCTGATCGTGCTTCTGGGCTTTGTTTTAACCACCACAGAATAGTGTCACCATCCGGCACTGCTCCCTGTTCCATAGCACTTTCAAGGTTAACGGCGGTGTAAAACTCTTGACCCAATTCACCGCTTTGCGGATCGAAGAATACGGCACCAATGGAGACGATAGGGGCATTCGGTCTTTTGCCCATAGACTCAAGGTCGATCATTAAATTGTTCACGTTAAATATTCTCCTGTTTTGGTGCTGCTTTAAGCATTGCGGCGCGGCAGGCGTTCCATCCCCTGACTTCAGCGATTGCAGCTACAGCGTCTATGGCATGCATTTTCGACGCCTCTGGCATCGGTTTTTCATCCGGCACTACTGGCGCTGACTGCGGGGCGGCCCAGAGCTTATTGACGCCATCCGGCAGATTATTAAAATCAAACGTACTGCCCGGAATCCTGCCAGCCTGAATCCAGTCGTCTCCGTCAACCTCGATGAAAAATACTGGCTCTGCGTTCCTCGATGCTAGCACCTCATCAATCACATTCAACATATCACCGAGAATGTAAGCTCTGTTCCCGCCGTTTGAGTACTGGGTATCATGCTGCAGGTGTTCGCGTATCTGGTGCAGGCGCTCGATTGATACAGGACCGTGAGCCGGGTGGTTTATGCTTTTAGTCATTCCATGCCTCCAGCTCGTTCTGGATTTCATCGTCGACCTCGTCATTTGTGGCGTCCTCGTTCAGATAGTCGCGCGCCTCTTTGAGATACTGTTCACGGCGTTCGTGGTACCAGGCAGAGAACTCCGGCGACCACTCTCGATTAGCCCCCTGAAAATCTACCATCGCATTATCCTCTGCCATACGGTCTACCATGCAATCAGCGGTAGTCAGGGCACATTCCCGGATGTAACTGCGAAGGTGGTGCTTACGCCAGTACGGACTGTGTTTCGAGTCGCAGAGGCCTTTGAATCCGACGGTCCAGCGACGGATGCAACGTGCGTTCAGAGATTTACTCATTGTGCAGCTCCCTGTCTGGCTGTGTTCAATAGCTGGTTAAACATCATGGTTAAGCTGTTACTGCACCCAAACGGCATATCGTTAATACGGTATGTAGGAATACCATTGCGAATACCAGACTTCACAATCCGGCCAGTGGTATAGAGTTGCGATAATGCGCCAGCGACCGCGGGTGTCTTTTTGTTCATACCTTTGGCGATTTCACCGCTGGTGGTATTCGGATGAGCCTGGAGATATTCAAATACGGTCATGGCGTTTTACCTTTACGTTCCTGTTCCAGTTGCACCAGAGATTCTTTTAATGCTGCGAACGTAGCTTCCAGTCTGGTGGCGACTTCGCGCATAAGCGGTGCATGCTTTGGTGGCAATTCAGCAACGGAGGCAAAAGCCTCCGCAACGAGTTCTTTTACCTTCATGCGGCGCATCGGCGCAGCTCCACCAGTTCGTTAAAGCGATTCATGAACAGGCCATAGGCTTGACCAGGACGGAGAGGGATAACCTGAACGAGATCAGAGCAGGGAATACCTTCGAGAATTTCCCACTTCGAACCGTCATCGATTTCCAGATCACGGCGCTCGGTAGCTAACATGGTTAGATCGGCATATTTCACGACAGCAGCTTGTTCAAGTGAGATACCGAATTTAAAGCGGATAAGACCATCAACATAAGTTTCCATGCGTTGGTAGTCAGGTAACAGGGCTTTGAGCGGAGCAGGAATATCCTGGCAATATGCCTCCGCAGCGTCGTGCATCAGCGCTTCAAAGGCGAACTCTGGCGGTACAATCTGGCTTACAAGCACAGAGTGCTGAGCCACGCTGTAGAACTCTGGCAGATGCCCAGCGAATCGACAGATGTTGGAAAGCGCCGTCGCGATATCCTCAACATCGATATCGTCGATTGTGGCGGTCAGGTAGTTAAATTTTTTACCGGATAATGTCTGAATGTAGCTCATGGTTTTCTCCATATTGGCGCGCTGCACCGCGCAGATTTTGGTTGCTCGAATCCCTCGCCGGATGGCGATAATTAATGGAATTACGCTTCAATAAATCCCCGTGGTGCCGGGGATTTAATGCAGAGCAATTAGGCTTTAAAGTTACCGATGAAAGTTTCCACTGATTCACCTTCGAACTTGCTGATCAGCAAATCGCGGAATTCGTTGGCGATCGCTTCCTCCTGGGCTTCAAGTTGGACGATGCGCAGAACAAAGCAGGGTTCATCGCTGGTCAGCAGGCTGTTACGTAGGCTAAAGCGGCGCTCGCCCAGACCTTCATACGGCACACATTTGAACTCGAACGCCACAGGCATTACGTCTTTGCTGCTTGCTTCAACGCTTTGCATCAGCGATTTTTTACCAGCGAAATCACCAGTTTCATGGGCCTGCTGTGTTGCTTGCTGAATAGTGATGCGACGAACAGCCTGAGCAGCCTGGGAAATCTGCATCGTATTGCCATCAGCATCAAACGCCAGCAGGTAATCGCTCCAGTCTTCCAGCCATTCAGCGATTTGCTTTTGCTTCAGACGCTGACCATCGATCTGCAGTAACGCGCGGAATGGAGCGGTTTTCTTCAGGGTGATTGAAGCAACGTTATCGGCGTGACCGGGATTATCCAGGGTGCCGATGTTGAACACTGAACGGGCGGTCATGTTATCAGCGTCAATGAAGCAACGAGCTGGCTCACTTTCGCTGGCATAGCCTTTAGAATATCGTGCGAAGTCGTCAATACTGGTTGTGGTCATTGCGCCACGAAAGCGGAAACGTTCCAGAGAAAAGCGCTCAAGGCTTTCAACGCCAGTACCCTCTGGCAGTAATGCTGTCGGGCAAGCCAGGCCATGAATATCATTCAGGTGATAACCGGAAAGAACCAGGTCTTTTACCTGCTGAAATGTACCGCTGTCTAACTGAGACATAAAAATTCCTTATTAACTGATGATCAAAGTGGTATCAGTGAGTTTGTTGTTGCGGATCACTGAGCCGCTTTAAGCTTTCCATCCACCGCGCCAGTGATCCCGAACAGCTGACCCTGATCTTCCTGCAGGATGGTTAGCTTCCCGCCTTTGTTGACCCACATCGGGGTTTCGGTTGTGTCCTCTTCTGAGGCTTTACCACGCGGTGTTGGGGTGCTGTAGTTCAGCTTGTGCTTGATCTTGACGCGCTTCTCTTCAACGGAATTACCCATGCGCTCAAAATCAAATGTGAGGACTACTTTGCCTTTGTTGCCGTTGTTCAGAACGCCAAGCGCGGTGGTATTAAGTGCTGCCGCGATTTTGTTCATGAACACGCCGGCATCCAGTTCGCCAAGAAAATCTGGCACTACGGTCATGCGGTCATTACTCATGGTTTTACCCTCGTTAAGGCGGCTGCAACCGCCGAACTTTCTCCATACACAACAGAGAAGGGCACCTGCATTGGTCGGCGGCTTGCAGAGACCGCTTTCTTTTTGCCCGGGTGGATTGGGTTATGAGCCCGTCGCCCGGTGATGCCCTTTTCTGTTGCGTAAAAAGGGCGGTACCGAGGTAGAACATTATCTTCGTCCCCCTTGCATAAGGTTGAAGACCCTGGTACCGCCAAGACTACACACAGCAATAAGGTTGTGGCGCCAGATGCTTATCTTCTGGTTACCTCTAAGGGTTGCACTTCACCACAACGAAGAGAGCACTGCCGGTGTCCGAATCGAACGAACCTTTTCCCTGCCCAACCCTCCCAACTGAATGGGACTGTCTGGAATCGAACCAGCACTTATGCCTTGCTCGTCAATGCTCTCGTCGTTGTACCCTGAAAAGGCTGGCGGTTACCGGACAAGTGGGAAAACACCGGGCCGCCAGAACAGGGAGTTACTTGTTATTGCTTTGGCCTGCTTTTAACCACATCAGGCGCGGTGGTAGGTGCCTAAACTACCTTGTGGTACTTGCCTTCGATGAGGCAAGATAGACGTCCAAATCACTTTTTAGATAAGTAACCTTTCTGCCGATTTTTAAAAAAGGTATACGAACCTTTCCTGTGCTAGCCCAATTAGCTAATGTTTGCGCCTCTACGCCGATATAGGCTGCGGCGGCTTCTCTATTCATCTTTTCATGCTGTTCTGACGGAAGGCTCGTGGCTTCAAAATCAAAGTCCAGCATTTCAAAGGCATAGATAATAGAACCCAATGCCATTTGTTTAACTGTTCGGTAGTTACTACTTTCAACTTGGCTTAATGCAGTTTTTGCTGCTTCAATCACCACAAGCCAGGCATCTCGTTGATTTTCGAAACTGTCATCCATATCCAATCTCCTGCCATGTGCGAATCATCCGGTTATTCATATGCCACCGGCGGCTACTTCGTGGGCGTCCTGCTTGTTCGCTGTTGTGTAACACCTTTAAGTTGTAATCTAGTTGTGGTGATGCACAATGTCAACAACTTTATGTGGTTTGATTGAAGATGAGATGAATGCAAGGATGTATAAAAAAGAGGAGGCTGTATGGAAGACAAGCTTTACGTATTTAATTACACACACAATAGAGATAAGTTGTTTGCGAACCTAATCAGTATCATTGATGGTATTGTTGCTGATGGGGTGGTAAGAGATGAGGAAGTTCTTTACCTTGACACATGGCTACTTGAAGCAAATCAAATTATAAGAAATGGCGTTATTAAGAGTCTATCGGCGAGGGTCTCAGATATCTTATCTGATGGTGTCATTACAGAGGAAGAAAGAAAAGAACTCAAAAACAGTCTGACAAAAATCCAAAGAGAAATTTTAGATATTCCTGGAATTGATTTTTACTCTGCTGAAATGGATCTACATCTTCTTAATGGATTGTGTAAAGGGCTGATCTCGGATAGGACCTTGACGGAAGATGAAATTAGATATCTCGATTGGTGGTTAACCCAAAATGGGGCTCTTAAGAGTAACTACCCAGGGAAGGATTTGTACATTCTAATAAAAGATATCCTTAACGATGGGGTAATAACTCCAGAGGAAAGCGAAACTCTACATAAAGCACTTGTTGACTTTACTGGATGCGATCTGGACAGCGGGGTTGTTGATGGATTGGCGACGAGGCTACCGATTGATAATGATGCACTCGTTGATCTTGCGGACAAATCCTACTGTTTAACGGGTACCTTTATGGCAGGTAAACGAGCGGTGGTAGAGGAACGGATCAAAAGTGCAGGGGGAAAAATAAGTAATGGAATTACCCAAAAACTGGACTTCCTTGTTGTCGGAACCCTATCATCCAGAGACTGGAAATTTTCCAGCCATGGGAGAAAGATAGAGAAAGCTGTTAGCTATCGCGACGATAATGGTGCAAAGCTAAAAATTATCTCAGAGGAAATGCTATTTAGCGTATTACCATGAACGTGATGACCAGAACACTCTGCCGATAACATGAATTCTTGCGCGGCGTTCATTGAAGGTGAGTATTTCATCTGGATACTCATCTTTGTTGAAGCTTCTTATAATTAAACCACCATCAGGTTGGTTTATTAGCACTTTGACCCTTAGCAGGACCCCATCTCTAACAGCGTATAAATCGCCATCTCGAATAGGATTTGTCTGTGCGATATCAACAGCAACATGATCGCCGTTATTGAGAACTGGCAATAAACTGTTCCCCCAAATTTTTACGATCCTAGCATTTGTAGCGCTGACTCCAGCTTTCCTTAAATCCATTCTTCGGATAGGAAACCAGTCAATTACAGACTCCACAATTTCGGCTTCACACCCATTTCCTGCTGATAACTCAACATCTAGTACTGGTATGTCAGCGAAAATGGCAGGGTCTAAACTGGCACTTTCAGCCTCTCCAACCACAAAATCAGAAAGTGAAGCATTTTCCTCAATGCCTAGTTGCAACCACTTTTGGCTAACGCCTAATACATTTGCGATTTCTTTTATTTTTCGCGGTTGCAATGTATCTCCGTTTTCTATTTTTGCTACGGATTGTTGAGAAACACCTATGGATTCAGCGAGTTGAGCTTGGCTTAACCCTGTTTTTTCTCTCGCAATTTTCAGTCTTTCCGCCAGTGTGTTCACAACTTCCCCCCTTATTTATGGTGAGATTACAACTTTATGTTTTAGCTTTCCAACACCTAAAAGTTGTGATAAAAGTTGTTAAGGTTGTATAATCTCTATCGGCAACAACTTTTATGTATTGATACAGGAGAAAGCTATGACTCCCGAGCAGTTAGCCCTTTCAGAGGCAATCGCTCTGGCTGGTGGCCAATCAGAGTTAGCGCGCAAGCTTACCGCTAGTTCTGGGCGATTAGTGAAACAACAGCAGGTCTGGAACTGGCTGAACAGAGAGAAAAAACCACCAGCAAAACTATCAGCGCTAATTGAAAAGGTCACCGGAGTTTCAAGAGAGAAATTACGTCCTGATATTTTTCAAAAGATTAAAGATTCAGCAGCGTAATTGTAACCACAGAACTAAGGGGTAAGCCGTGGGTAACGAGCCTATTTGGAAAGTCGAACGTCAGCCAGCATGGCTGGTGGCGGCGATAAAAAAAACGATCACCGATCTACCTGGTGGTTATGCCGAGGCAGCGGAATGGTTGGGCGTGACAGAGAACGCATTGTTTAACCGCCTTCGCGTTGATGGTGACCAGATCTTCCCACTGGGCTGGGCAATGGTTTTACAACGTGCTGGTGGTTCAACTCATATCGCTGATGCCGTTGCGCGCCATTCTCAGGGCGTATTTGTACCACTGGCAGATGTTGATGATCTGGATAACGCCGATATCAACCAGCGCCTGATGGAGTCCATCGAATGGATTGGTAAACACTCGCATTACCTGCGTAAGGCAACCGCTGACGGGGTTATTGATCCGGCAGAACGTGAGCAGATTGAAGAGAACAGTTATCAGGTAATGGCTAAGTGGCAGGAGCATTTGACGCTGCTATTCCGTGTTTTCTGCGCGCCAGAAAAGAGTGACGCCCGCGAGTGTGCAGCTCCGGGCGCCTTGGCGAACAACTCTTCGAGTATGGAGAAATAATCCGCATGAGCAATTTAATCGTAAATCCTCACTTACCGCAACTACGAATGATCCCGGTGCCGGGTCTTCCGCTGTTTCGGTATGAATGCAAAGTATCAAATCGCTGGGTGTCATGTAACCACAGCCAGGCTGCCGTAATTGTGGGGGTCTACTATCGGAGGGCAAAACGCCTGTGCGCGAACTTAACCGAAGGTTCAAAGATCACCGCGGAGTGCCAGTCCGTGTTATCCGCTGGGAGCCAGAAACACAGCGCGTTATCTACCTGCGAGATGGCTATCCACACGAATGCTTCAGCCCACTTGAGCATTTCAGGCAAAAGTTCAGGGAGATAACGGACGATCATGAGCACTAAATTAACCGGCTACGTATGGGATGGTTGCGCGGCGTCGGGCATGAAGTTGTCCAGTGTTGCGATCATGGCTCGCCTTGCTGACTTCAGCAGCGATGAAGGTGTGTGCTGGCCGTCAATTGAAACTATCGCTCGCCAGCTTGGCGCTGGTCCGAGCACCATTAGAACAGCAATCGCTAAGCTTGAAAAAGATGGCTGGCTCACGCGAACACAGCGCCGTAATGGTAACCGTAATGCTTCTAACGTGTATCGCCTGAATGTGGCGAAACTTCAGACTGCCGCATTTTCTCAACTGTCAGATTCTGACACGTCAAAATCTGACGCATCAAAATTTGACGCCTCAAAAACTGACCCGTCGAAATCTGGCAAAAACAGCGGTTTTGACCCGTCAGAATCTGGTGGGGATCCGTCAGTAAAATCAAAACAAGATCCACAAGTAACTTCAAAACCCTCTTGTCCGGTTGCTGCGCAACCAGACCCTGAGGTTGTGATTACTGATCAGGCCAGACAGGTCTTGTCTTACCTGAACCAGGCAACTGGCTCACGCTACCAGGTATGCAGTACGTCGCTGGAGAATATTCGCGCCCGTCTTCGGGAACAATTCACGGTTGATGACCTGTGCCTGGTAGTGGATTACAAAAACGCTGATTGGCGTGATAGCGAGCAGGCGCAATACCTCCGCCCGGCAACTCTGTTTATTCCAAAAAACTTCCCCGGTTACCTGCAAAGCGCGACCAAATGGTCTGCCGCTGGGCGACCTGAACGCGTTAACGGTAAATGGGCGACTAACTCAGCCAGCCGCGCCAACTTCCAAAATGTTGACTATTCACTGCCAGAAAATTCGGGGTTCCGCTCATGATGCCAAATAAATATTGCCAGGCGCTGGCAGAACTGCGCAGTAAACCAGCTCACGAATTGAAAGAAGTTGGAGATCAGTGGAGGACACCTGATCTGCTTTTCTGGGGGATCAACGCGTTATTTGGCCCATTAGTTCTGGACTTGTTTGCTGACGACGACAACGCGAAATGCCCGGCATGGTACACCGCCGAAGATAACGCGCTGACCCAGGACTGGTCTGAACGTCTGGCAGAACTGGGTGGTGCAGGTTATGGCAACCCACCGTATAGCCGTTCGCAGTACCACGAGAAACAGGCGATCACTGGTATGACGCACATCATGAAGTACGCAGCAGCCCAGCGCGAGAAGGGCGGTCGCTATGTATTCCTGATAAAAGCCGCGCCAAGTGAAACGTGGTGGCCTGAAGATGCCGATCACATTGTATTCATTCGCGGGCGCATTGGGTTCGATCTGCCAGTGTGGTTTGTACCTGCTGACGAAAAACAGAAGCCCACCAGCGCGTTTTTTGCCGGTGCCATAGCTGTATTCGATAACTCATGGCGTGGTGAGCGGTTCAGCTATATCAACCGTACTGAACTGGAGGCAAAAGGGCGGGCGTTTATGACTTTGGCGCAATTTGCTGCCAGCAAGTCTCAACCTGCAACTGCCATACCATCTGTAGCTGACAAGCCAGAAGCAGAGTTGCCACTTACCCAGAAAGATATTTTTGATATCAGCGGTGTCGAGGCGTGGGCATGCGTTAGAGCTGCGTTCGGCGATAAAGAAGAATACACATTCAGTGAATCGAAGTTTGGGCATGCCTGGGCGGCGGATTCTGTCGAAGCACCGGAATTCACTCAGGTATCACCATTAACGATCGACAAAGCGAAGCTGCTTATTCGTGAGAGTATTTTGTTCGGTGTGGATGAGTGGCTGTTGTCGATTGAATTCGATGACGCTGCTGCGCGCCTGGATATGTCGGAACGTATTCGTACTGTTGCCCTCGAAGCATCTGGTGAATATGGCATGAACAGTACTGATTTCATTGCAGCTATGGGAAGCCTGGATGTTTCCAGTTGGTCCAATATTCGCCAGATCCGCATGCACATCCGTGAGAAAGCTAAACCAGTATCGGATCCGCTTCCCGAGTCCCGTATCTGGCCGCTGGAGGTTGGAATTGTATTCGACCAGGTAGACGGCGCTGACATGCTGGATGAATCACAGCAGAACAAGCTGAAAGCCAACATCAATCAACTCTGGCTGGAACGAACGGCCACCAGCGAAATCATCACAATTGCGCGTGGTCTTGTCGGCAGCATGCAGGGGGTAACCCATGCGTGAGATTATTGTTGATAACTTTGCTGGTGGCGGTGGCGCATCAACGGGTATTGAACTGGCGATCGGGCGCAGCGTGGATATTGCGATCAACCACGACGAAAACGCCATTGCGATGCACAAGACGAACCACCCGGACACACTGCATTATTGTGAATCCGTTTTTGACGTGGATCCGGTAGCTGCTACCGGCGGTAATCCTGTCGGCCTGGCATGGTTTAGCCCGGACTGCCGACACTTCTCGAAGGCAAAAGGCGCAAAGCCAGTGAAAAAAGAGATACGCGGTCTGGCCTGGATTGTTCTGCGTTGGGCACTGGCGAAGAGACCGCGCGTGATGATGCTGGAGAACGTGGAAGAGTTCAAAACGTGGGGACCGCTGCTGGCCGATGAAATGCGTCCGGATCCTGCCCGCACTGGCGAAACATTCAATGCATTTGTCGGCATGCTGTCCACTGGCATTCCTGCTGACCACCCGGCACTGTCAGAGGTTTGTGAGTTTCTGTCTATTGAAAGAGGTAGCGAGCAGGCGCAACAGCTGGTGGATGGGCTTGGATATGATGTTGATTATCGCGAACTACGCGCGTGTGATTACGGCGCGCCGACGATCCGCAAACGCTTCTTCATGGTTATGCGCTGCGATGGCTGCCCAATCCAGTGGCCTGCTGTTACCCATGGGGATCCTAAGTCTCTGGAGGTGCAGAGCGGCAGGCTGATGCCATGGCGTACCGCTGCGGAATGTATCGACTGGAATGTTCCGGCCCTGTCCATCTTCGACCGCAAAAAACCGCTGGCGGAGAACACTCTGAAGCGGATCGCGCGCGGCATACAGCGCTTTGTTATCGAAAGTGCGTCGCCGTTTATCGTGAAGTGTAACCACACAAGCTCAAAAAATTCGTATGACGCTTTTCGCGGGCAGTCGCTGAATGAGCCATTACAGACCATTACTAAAAAACTCGGCTACGCGTTAGCCGTTCCACACCTGACAAAATTCCGCACTGGCGCAACCGGGCAGCCAGTTACCGAACCTGTCCCGACGGTAACCGCTGGCACATCAAAACGGCCAGGTGGGAATGGGCATGCACTCGGGATTGTTGAGGCTGCACTGACGCCATTCCTGGCGGGTAATGGTGGTAGTGAATACCAGGCTAAACCGCGCCCGCTGGATAAACCTGCTCATACCATTCTGAAGCAATCCCGCGCCTGTCTTGTTGCGCCCGTGATAGCCCGCCAGTTTGGGGCCAGCGTCGGCCACCGGGCCGACGAACCGAGCGCAACCATCACCGCTGGCGGTGGCGGTAAATCTCAACTGGTAACGCCTACGCTGATCCAGATGGGTTATGGCGAACGACCTGGACAAGAACCGCGTGTGCTGCGTCTGGATAACCCGCTGGGGACCGTTACTGCAGGTGGAAATAAATTCGCGACGGTGAGTGCGTTCCTGGCTAAACACTACGGCGGTAACTATACGGGGCCGGGTGTCAGTCTGGATGAACCCGCGCACTCAGTGACCACCGTCGACCATCATGCAGTAGTTGCCTCTCATCTGGTGAAACTGCGTGGAACATGCCGCGACGGGCAACGCCTTGATGTGCCCATGCCAACAATCACCGCTGGTGGCCAACACGTGGGTGAGGTACGCACATTTCTCGAGACGTATTGCGGGGAAAGTGACGATGAATGGCTGGTAACGATCGATGGGGTTAAATACCAGATCGTTGATATCGGAATGCGCATGTTGCAGCCGCATGAACTCTACAAAGCGCAGGGCTTCCCAGATGGTTACGTTATTGATCAGGACTACCGTGGAAATCGCTATGCAAAAGATAAGCAGGTAGCCCGCTGCGGTAATGCGGTACCACCACCATTCGCCAGGGCGCTGGTGGAGGCAAATCTTCCGGAACTGTGTGCAGTGCAACAGCAGGAGGTGGCATGAAACTTGTGCTCCCGTTCCCTCCAAGCGTGAACACGTACTGGCGCGCCCCTAATAAGGGGCCGCTGGCCGGTCGTCACCTCATTAGCGCTGATGGTCGTAAATACCAGAGCGCAGCCTGCGTGGCGATCATTGAGCAATTACGACGTCTCCCGAAGCCATCGACAGAACTGGCAGCGGTAGAAATCACTCTGTACCCGCCGGATGCGCGCCGCCGGGATATCGATAATTACAACAAAGCCCTGTTTGACGCGCTGACGCATGCGGGTATCTGGGAAGACGACAGCCAGATTAAGCGCATGCTGGTGGAATGGGGGCCGATAGTACCGAAGGGAAAAGTTGAGATAACCATAACGGCATATAAAAAAGAGGTGGTTATATGTCCAGCTGTGGGTTGAATATTGGTCGTTATGGCAGTAATGTCGGAAAGTGCAAGCGAAACGGGCGTGCAGGCCCGTCGCAACAATCAGAGTATGGAGAGAATATGAGCAATCATCATGTTATGGGCACTGCTACGCCCAAAAATAGTAATATCACTCATTCTATCGCAGGTTTGCCGTTCATCTGCTTTCGGCAGCAGCATTTGATCGCAACGCAAGATCTTGCGCAGTCCCTTAAAATCGAGCCCGTGCGCATCCACCAAAACTTTAAGCGGAATGAAAAACGCTTCAAAGAGCATCGTCATTACTTTGTTGTCACCGGATCCGAACTGAAGTTTCTTTCTGATCAACACAATGGATTTGTTAGTAAACACACTTCTCAGATGATTCTTTGGACCATCTCTGGCGCACTAAATATAGCTAAAACTGTAGAGACTGATGAGGCGTGGCTTGTCTATGAACAGCTGTCGATGCATTTTGTCCGTGAGCTGGGAGGGCGTTGGTAATGAGCCATTTACATCAGGTCATCCCGATTACTCAGGGCAATATTGGCAACCACATAACCCCGATGGTCAGCGCTAAAAGGTTACATGCCTTTCTCGGCGTTGGGCGTGATTTCACCAACTGGATTAAAGGGCGTATTAGCCAGTACGGTTTCACTACTGGAGTTGATTACATCATTGTTGAAAGTTTGAGCACGCCAAAACGGGCGAGCGCAAAATCTCGGCAGCAGATGGAACATGACTACCTGATTACCATTGATATGGGTAAAGAACTGGCAATGGTGGAGAGAAACGAGAAGGGTCGTCAGGTTCGTCGTTATTTCATCACATGCGAACAACAAGCGAAAATGCGAGTTGGTACACCATCATTACCAAATTTCTCTGATCCGGCACAGGCTGCGAGAGCATGGGCTGATGAATTTGAAGCCAGGCAGCGCGCGGAAACAGTTACCCACCAGCAGGCCGAATATATCGAGCATCTCGAGAGTCTCTTCACTGACGGGCTTTCCCCTGTGCAGTTCTGTAAGCGCCTGAATGGTGTGAATACCTCCAAAATCAGTGCCTGGCTTGTCTCTGCTAACTGGCTATACGATGACAATCCCGAAGGCCGTAGCGCACAGTGGCGTGTTCGCTCGTATGCCCGCGACAAATACCTCACCGAGAAAAGCAGTAAAGTATCGCCAAACTCTGCGGTGAGCTTTACTACCTACCAGCCCGTCCTGCTGCGTGAAGGCGCTGTCTGGCTGTACAAAAACTACCTGAAGGGAAAGCTTCCGATGAAGGTCACCTGGAACGGTAGTTTTACCCACGATAAAGATTTAGCTGGGGGTCTCCAGTGAGAGTGACCCCTCCGCACCTTCAGCCAGTATTGTCCAGGGTTAAACGTTTTGTTGAGAAACAACCCGATGGGGCAACGCTCACCCATCTGACGCACAAAGTATCAGCATATAGCTCGTTGAGCCGGAAGGATAAAGAAAATCTGATCGATATCATCCGCGAAAACAGCCTGCTCTGCGTCACTGATGACGGCAGGACAACAACCCTGCATCACCCTAAGTTTGGTCATAAATCCGTGGCGCCGGTTATTGCGTCGTCGAAGCCATTGAAGGAAGCCACTATGAATAAGCCAACCGTGACCCCTGAAGAATTACGTAAGCAGGCTGAAGCCCTCATTCGCGCCGCTGAAGAAGCTGAAAAAAAGGCAGGCGACCGCGCTGAAATCAAAAAACAACTCGATCCTCTGAAGCTTGAAATCCTACAGGCTTATGGAATGGCAAGCCGTAAGTTTGATGAGTTTGTGGATGCAATGGCGGATATGGGGAAAGCGGTGCAGAAATTCAAAGATCTGACGGTATAAGGGGTAGGCATTGAGAGCCTTACTTACCCCTGAAATGGTGCCACGCCTTGGCGTGGTGCTGTTCAAGCCTGGACGGGAGCTAATGCACCTGTTTGCATCAGGTCGCGTGCTCGTTGAACGGGAGCCAGAAAACATGGCCAGGCTTCCTTCTGGTCGGATCCCCGATGCACGGCAACCGCTACTGGAAGATGCCAGCCTTCACACTTTCTTCACCGATGAACGGGTAATTACTGCTGCTGGTGGTATGTCCGGGCTTGAGTACTGGCTTCGTCAGCGCGTTAAAAAGTGCCAGTACTCTGTTTCTGACTACCATCATGCCGAGCTAACGACACTATGGCATCCGCCTGGCGCGTTGGTGGTGTGCTGGCACTGCGATAACAAATTGCGCGGGCAGTCAACGGAAAGGCTGCAGGCGCTTGCCCTGAGCAATGTTGCCGAATGGATTGTTGATACCGTTCTGGTTGGGCTTGGCTACAACAAAGAGCGCTCCCTGTCTTTAGCCGAGCTTTGCTGGTGGGCTGTTCAGTCAGGTGTAGCTGATGCCGTCACTGAAGGAATGGCGCAACGGGCACTACGTTTGCCAGACGAACCATTATTATCTGTTTACCGGGAAAGTGACATCGTACCTATGCCGGCGGCCACCAGCATTATGCAGGAAAAAGCCAGGCCGATTGATACGTTACCAGCCAGGCGGTCAGATAGCCTGGATGTGGAAACCCAAAAGCCAATACTGACGTTAACCGTCGATCCGGAGTCTCCGGAATCTTTCATGCTCAGGCCAAAACGTCGCCGCTGGATAAATGAGACGTACACCCGCTGGGTTAAAACACAACCCTGTGAGTGTTGCCGACGGCCAGCAGATGATCCGCACCATATCGTAGGGCACGGTATGGGTGGTACAGCAACAAAAGCCCATGACCTCTTCGTGATCCCTCTGTGCAGAGAGTGCCACGACGAGTTACACGCCGATGTACCGGCATTCGAGCAGAAGCATGGTACGCAGCTTGAGCTGCTACTGCGTTTTATGGATCGGGCGCTGGCGATCGGCGTAATTGCGAAAGCTTAAGTGTATGGAGCGCAAAGAAGCATGAATCAACAAGACCTGAATTTTGTAAGAATAGAATTGCGCCGCGCGCTACCTGACCTCTCCGGGGGAACAAAAGGGCAGCTTGAGGCTTTCAGTGAACACCCACCAGCAGACAAAAATGCCACCCCGCGCCGTGGAATTCATCTCGTCGAACTTGAAGGAGAGAAGGGGCCACGCTTTGTTAACTCTCTTTCCGCGCCACTGTATGTGCTGGAAACACGCAGCCGCCGCAGGCCAATGCCGCCGATAAAAGATGCGGAATTTGAGTCCGCGCCGTGGCGTAGGGCAGTGTCCGCGCTGAGTGGATACCAGCAGGCCTGGTTGCGGTACTGCTACGGTTTTGACCTTAGCTATAAGCACCAGGTGATGATGTGTGAATACGTCTGGAAAACTTATCAGAAATGCCTGGGTGAAAACTCGCTTCAGGAGCGCGTAGTTAAGAAACTGATAGGCCTGGTATGGCTGGCAGGGCAGGAAATTGCCGCAACCAGAAATAATGAAACCTATAAAGACTACGCTGGTGCGGCGCTGGCCCGTATGGTTAGCGTTGACCGTTCGACATGGTTGCGTGTCTATTCAGGGCACTGGGCTGGGTTAAAGGCCGCTTTTACCCAGCTTGATGAATCTGCGTTGGCAATGGCTCTTGAATACTATGAGGAAGAAGAAGCCCTCAAAGTGGCAGAAATGTGAAGTAAATTTCACTATCTCCTTCAAACGCGCTTGCAAAATGCAACAAAATAAGCCATATTTGAAGCATATTTGATATGTTGCTAAAGTTTTATAAACCCGCCAATGAGCGGGTTTTTTTATGGCAATTTAGCCATTCGCGGCGCATAAAGGCGCTGGTGGTCGCAGAATGGAATTCTTCTCTTGCTGGTGTCGCCAACCAGAGTTATCTGTATGTCACGCAACTAATTTTAGGTAAAAGACATGCTAAATCAGGAAGATATGACAGAAACGGCAAAGGCTGTTTTCAATGAACTAAGCGATAAACCAGCAACGGCTGGCGAGATTGCACAGTAGAACTGGAAGCTGACAGATTTATTCAGACCACCGAAGAGGTGGAAAAATTGAGCAAAACATAACGATCATCACGCCCCTGTGGATGTGGTGATCACCATTTTCAGGCACCGGGAATCATCCTTACTTTTATTTGAACAAAAGAGCCCGGTTGCCTGATTCCACATCCCCTCATTTCTGAGAGGAATCACAGCAATTAAGAGGGGGCTAAATGTCCGATCCGATTTCCGGTACTGGGCTGGCTGGTGGTGTCCTGACGGGAGCCAGCGTCTATGGATTTCTGTCCGGAACCGATTATGGTGTGGTGTTTGGCGCATTTGCCGGGGCTGTATTTTACATTGCAACCGCAGCGGATCTAAGTGCGGCGCGCCGACTGGCATATTTTCTGGTTTCGTATATCGCGGGGATCCTTTGTTCCGGGTTGGTGGGTTCAAAGCTGGCTCAGGCTACCGGCTACAGTGATAAGCCTCTGGATGCCATTGGCGCCGTAATCGTTTCTGCTTTAGCCGTGAAAATCCTGACGTTCCTGAATAATCAGGATGTTGGCTCGCTGGTGGCGCTGATAACGCGCCGGGGAGGTTCAGGTGGTACAAAATGATCCATCGGCAACTTTAAATGCATTGCTTTGCGCTGGGGTAGTGCTGACCCTGATGTTTTATCGTCGTGGCGATTCGCGACATCGACCATGGATATCTCGCCTGGCTTGGCTGCTTACGGTCATCTACAGCGCAGTTCCGCTGGCATATCTGTGCGGCATCTACCCTTATTCATCGTGGGTCACTATCGGGGCCAACATTATTTTCCTGTCTGTGCTGGTTGCCGTCAGAGGCAACGTGGCACGCCTGGTTGATCATCTGAGGCAATAATGAACCAATCACAATTTCAGCAGGCGGCTGGTATCAGCGCCGGGCTTTCTGCACGCTGGTTTCCGCACATTGATGCTGCAATGAAAGAGTTTGGAATCACAGCAGTTAACGATCAGGCCATGTTCATTGCACAAGTTGGGCATGAATCTGCTGGTTTTACCTCGCTGGTCGAGAGCTTCAACTACTCGGTAGGCGGGCTGAAGAAAACCTTTGGTAAACGCCTGACGCCGTATCAGTGTGAAATGCTGGGGCGTGTAGATGGTAAGCAGGTGGCCCACCAGCCGCAAATAGCCAATCTGGTTTATGGTGACCGCATGGGGAATAACAGCCAGGGTGACGGCTGGAAATATCGCGGTCGTGGCCTGATTCAAATCACCGGCCGCGAGAACTACGCCAAATGCGGTGCGGCGCTGAAGCTTGATCTGATCAGCACACCAGAGTTGCTGACACAGGAGAAGCATGCAGCTCGTTCTGCTGCATGGTATTTCACATTACGTGGTTGCTTGATGTATTCAGGTGATGTTGTCCGTGTAACGCAGATTATCAACGGTGGCCAGAATGGACTGGCTGACAGAAATAGTCGTTATAACAAAGCGCGGGCGGCGTTGCTGGTATGACAGCGGTCTTTGCTTTCGTTAAGGCGCGGTGGAAAACAATCATTGTTTTGCTGATGTTGGCTGGTGCATTTTTTGCCGGGAACATATGGAGTGAGAGGGGCTGGCAAAAGAAGTGGGCTGACCGTAATAGCATGGAATCTTCACAGGAAGCGAACGCGCAAACTGCCGCCCGCTGGATTGAACAAGGGCGCATAATTGCCCGTGATGAGGCTGTAAAAGATGCACAAGCACAAGCCGCTAAATCTGCTGCCACTGCTGCTGGCCTGTCTGCCACTGTTAGCAAGCTGCAGCAACAAGCCAAAAAACTCGCTACCAGCCTGGACGCCGCAAAGCACACCGCAGATCTTGCCGCTGCCGTCAGAAGCAAAACAGCCGGAGCCGACGCCAGAATGCTCGCCGACATGCTCGGAGATATTGCAGCAGAAGCTAAACGTTATGCTGGAATCGCTGACGAACGCTATGCCGCCGGGATGACTTGTGAACGCATTTACGATTCGGTGAGAGAGTCAAATAACAATCCTATAGCCTCGCGATAGCGGGGTTTTTTATGCGCATCGCACGCGCACATCAAAGAAAGTCTTTCAGCTGTGAGCCTGGGCAAACCGTAAACTTTCGGCGGCTTTGCCGTGCGACAGGCTCACGTCTAAAAGGAAATAGCTATGCAATTTGGCAAAAAATCAAAGTCAGGATTGAGGGTGTTTATTCGCAATGACGGAATGATCGTCAGCGATAAAAAGGGAAGAGCACGCATTGTTATCGGTGTGCTCGGTGATGATAAACATGCCTTACGCAGTGGTCGTCCTTCTACCTTCAAACAATTGGGCTGCGCTTAAAAAAGGATCTAATAATGGCTGAGAAAATTATTACGCTATCTGGCGCTGCTAATGATGTGCTTTATGCGCTGTTTTTCCGTGGCGCGTTGTTGTCTGGTGATCTGCCTTCTAAATCTGGTACAGCCGAATTGCGCGAGCTTGGTTTTGCTGAAACCAGACACACAGCAACTGAATACCAGAAAGAAAATCACTTTACCTTTCTGACATCAGAAGGGCAGAAATTTGCCATTGAGCACCTGGTCAATACGCGTTTTGGTAAGCAGCAATATTGCGCTTCGATGACGCTTGGCGTTGAGATTGATACCTCAGTTGCACAGAAGGCAATCGACGAGCTGGACCAGCGTATTCGTGACACTGTCTCCTTCGAACTTATTCGCAATGGAGTGCCATTCATCAAGGACGCCACTATCGCCAGTGGTGCTATCCATGCAGCGGCAATCGAAACACCTCAGCCGGTGACCAATATCTACAACATCAGCTTTGATATCATGCGTGATGAGCCAGCGCAGAACAAGGTAACCATCAGTACCGATAAGTTCGAAGTTAAACCTGGTATTGATGCCAACACTGAAGCGTTAATCGAAAACGCGCTGAAAAACGCTGCTGAATGTGCGGCGCGTGATGTCGCAAAGCAAGTGGCAGCAGACAAGAAAGCGATGGATGAACAGGCTTCCCATGTCCGCACGGCCATCATGATGGAATGTTTACCCGGTGGTGTTATCTGGCGGCAGTGCCGTCGATGATGATATGCAAATGATAATCAGTATCGTTTGCGGGTCCTTTCCGGCGATCCGGCCTGTTACGGGGCGGCGACCTCGCAGATTCTCGCTATTTATGAAAATTTTCAGGCATTTGCCGTTTCCGTTCTTCTTCTCGCTAATTCATTGTTTTAACTGTAAACACCCCCTGAAAAGAAAGGAAATGATAAGCCTTAAAAACGGCTAAATAGCCAGAGGGTGTTTCCTTTCTCTGTTTTTGTGTATGGAGTGAGCTATGGAGGTCAACAAAAAGCGTCTTTCTGAAATATTTGGGGTCAGCGTGCGAACCATTCAGAACTGGCAGGATCAGGGAATGCCTGTAGCACGTGGCGGTGGAAAAGGTAATGAGGTCCTCTATGAATCTTCCGCGGCTATCGAATGGTATTCCGCACGCGACGCGGCGATTGAGAATGAGAAATTACGCAAGGAGGTGGAAGACCTTCGTCTTGCATCGGAATCCGACCTTCAGCCTGGTACGATTGACTATGAGCGTCACCGCCTCACACGAGCGCAGGCAGATGCCCAGGAACTAAAAAATGCAAAAGATTCCGCTGAGGTGGTGGAAACCGCATTCTGCACGTTCGTGCTGTCGCGGATGGCCGGAGAAGTAGCCAGCATTCTTGATGGAGTTCCTCTGTCGGTTCAGCGGCGCTTCCCGGAGCTGGAAAACCGACATATTGATTTCCTCAAGAAGGACATCATTAAAGCCATGAACAAAGCAGCTGCGCTGGATGAAATAATACCGGGGTTGCTGAGTGAATATATCGAACAGTCAGGTTAAGGGGCTGCAGCACTCTGCGCGCGCGGGTCTACTTTCGCTGTACCGACCTGAGCCGCAAACGGCGGTTGAATGGGCAGACGATAATTACTATCTCCCCAAAGAGTCGGCCTACCAGGAAGGGCGCTGGGAAACGTTGCCGTTTCAACGCGCGATCATGAATGCGATGGGTAACGATTACATACGTGAGGTCAACGTTGTTAAGTCTGCCCGTGTTGGCTATTCAAAAATGTTGCTGGGTGTTTATGCGTATTTTATTCAGCACAAGCAGCGAAATTCCCTTATCTGGCTGCCTACTGATGGTGACGCCGAAAACTTTATGAAGTCGCATGTTGAGCCGACGATTCGCGATATTCCGTCACTTCTGGCGCTGGCCCCCTGGTATGGAAAAAAGCACCGGGACAATACGCTCAGTATGAAACGCTTCTCCAACGGTCGCGGGTTCTGGTGTCTGGGTGGTAAAGCGGCGAAAAACTATCGTGAGAAATCGGTCGATGTCGCCGGTTACGATGAACTGGCGGCATTCGATGAAGATATTGAGAAAGAGGGATCCCCGACGTTCCTGGGTGATAAACGTATTGAGGGGTCTGTCTGGCCCAAATCTATTCGCGGCTCAACGCCAAAAACAAAGGGGACCTGCCAGATTGAGCGTGCTGCCAGCGAGTCCGGGCATTTCATGCGTTTTCATGTTTCCTGTCCGCACTGTGGTGAAGAGCAGTACCTGAAGTTCGGCGACAAAGAAACCCCGTTCGGGTTCAAATGGACACCTGGCGATCCCTCCAGCGTCTTTTACCTGTGTGAACATAATGCCTGCGTCATTAAGCAGCAGGAGCTGGATTTCAGTGAAGCTCGTTACATCTGTGACACCACCGGGATCTGGACGCGTGATGGTTTATCCTGGTTTTCATCAACAGGCACCGAAATCGACCCGCCAGACAGCGTGACGTTTCACATCTGGACGGCATACAGCCCGTTTACCACCTGGGTACAGATCGTTAAAGACTGGCTAAAAACGAAAGGGGATACCGGAAAGCGTAAAACCTTCGTGAACACCACTCTGGGCGAAACATGGGAGCCTAAAATTGGTGAACGGCCTGACGCGGAGCTCATGGCCGAACGCAAAGAGTTTTTTGGGGCATCCGTACCGGATCGTGTTGCTTATCTGACAGCCGGGATTGACTCACAGCTGGATCGATATGAAATGCGCGTCTGGGGATGGGGACCCGGAGAGGAAAGCTGGCTGATTGACCGGCAAATCATTATGGGCCGTCATGATGATGAAGCGACCCTCGTCAGGGTGGACGAGGCGATTAACAAAACCTACCCCCGAAAGAATGGCGTGGAAATGTCGGTATCCCGTATCTGCTGGGATATCGGCGGTATTGACCCCACCATTGTCTACAATCGCTCAAAAATGCATGGCCTGTTTCGCGTGATCCCGATTAAAGGGGCTTCCGTTTACGGCAAGCCCGTCGCGAATATGCCGCGTAAACGCAACAAGAACGGCGTTTATCTTACGGAAGTGGGTACTGATACCGCAAAGGAGCAGATTTATAACCGCTTCACACTTCAGCCGGAAGGGAGTGATCCTCTTGCCGGTGCCGTGCATTTCCCTAATAACCCCGAAATTTATGATCTGGCTGAGGCACAGCAGCTTACTGCTGAGGAGCAGGTTGAAAAATGGGTGGACGGGCGTAAGAAAATCGTCTGGGACAGCAAAAAGCGACGAAATGAGGCGCTGGACTGCTTCGTGTATGCGCTGGCGGCCCTGCGGATCAGTATTTCGCGATGGCAACTGAATCTTGATTCACTGCTCGCGAGCCTGCTGGAGGAAGAGGGGGGGCGGACCAATAACAAAACCCTGGCTGATTATGCCCGGGCATTATCTGGAGATGAATAATGGCGACACAGACTGATCTGGATGCCGCCCGTGCTGCGTTGCATGACCTCATGATGGGAAAGCGGGTGGCAACGGTGCAAAAAGACGGCCGGCGGGTTGAGTTCACTGCGACTTCAGTCAGTGACCTGAAGAAATACATTGCCGAACTTGAGTCACAGGTTGGCACCACTCCACGACGCCGGGGACCGGCAGGATTTTACGCATGAAAACACCTGCTTTGTTAGGACCGGACGGTAAAACCGCTCTGCGGGATTATGCCGGATATCATGGCGGTGCTGGTGGCTTTGGCGGTCAGCTCCGCGCCTGGAATCCACCGAGTGAAAGCGCAGATGCTGCGTTATTGCCTAATTTTTCCCGTGGTAACGCGCGCGCTGACGATCTGGTCCGCAATAACGGTTATGCGGCAAACGCGGTACAGCTCCATCAGGATCACATTGTCGGGTCATTTTTCCGGCTCAGTTATCGCCCCAGCTGGCGTTTTCTGGGCATTGGAGAGGAAGAGGCCCGGGCGTTCTCTCGTGAAGTTGAGGCGGCCTGGAAAGAATTTGCGGAGGACGATTGCTGCTGCATTGATGCGGAACGTAAGCGTACATTCACCATGATGATCCGCGAGGGTGTTTCCATGCATGCGTTTAACGGTGAGTTATGTGCACAGGCCACCTGGGACAGTGATTCCACGCGTCTTTTCCGCACACAGTTCAAGATGGTGAGCCCAAAACGCATCAGCAACCCCAATAATGCCGGAGACACGCGAAACTGTCGGGCAGGTGTCAGAACAAATGACAGTGGTGCCGCGCTGGGATATTACGTCAGCGAGGATGGCTATCCGGGGTGGATGGCGCAGAAGTGGACCTACATCCCGCGTGAACTGCCCGGCGGCCGGCCTTCCTTTATCCACGTATTTGAACCCCTGGAAGATGGGCAGACACGCGGTGCTAACGTGTTTTACAGCGTCATGGAGCAAATGAAAATGCTCGATACACTGCAAAATACGCAGCTCCAGAGTGCGATTGTTAAGGCGATGTATGCCGCTACGATTGAAAGTGAGCTGGATACGCAAACTGCGATGGACTTTATTCTCGGCTCAGACAGTAAAGAGCAGCAAAGCAAGATGACTGGCTGGCTGGGGGAGATGGCCTCGTACTATACCGCGGCGCCGGTTCGTCTCGGCGGCGCGAAGGTGCCGCATCTGATGCCGGGCGACTCCCTGAATCTTCAGTCAGCGCAGGATACTGATAACGGCTATTCGACGTTTGAACAATCTCTGCTGCGCTACATTGCTGCAGGGCTGGGTGTATCGTATGAGCAACTCTCTCGCAACTATTCGCAGATGAGTTATTCCACCGCCCGCGCCAGTGCTAACGAGTCCTGGGCGTACTTTATGGGGCGTCGCAAATTTGTTGCCTCCCGCCAGGCCTGTCAGATGTTTTTATGCTGGCTGGAAGAGGCCATTGTTCGCCGGGTGGTGACACTACCGTCTAAAGCCCGATTCAGTTTTCAGGAGGCGAGAAGCGCCTGGGGAAATGCAGACTGGATCGGCTCCGGGAGAATGGCCATTGACGGTCTGAAGGAGGTGCAGGAGGCTGTCATGCTCATTGAGGCGGGGCTGAGCACCTATGAGAAGGAATGCGCCAAACGCGGGGAAGATTATCAGGAAATCTTTGCCCAGCAGGTTCGCGAAACGATGGAGCGCCGCGCAGCGGGACTTAAACCGCCAGCGTGGGCGGCTTCGGCCTTTGAGTCTGGACTGAAAAAATCGAATGAGGAGGGGACCGATGACGCCAGAGCTGCGTAATCTCCCGCACATTGCCAGTATGGCCTTCAATGAGCCGCTTTTACTTGAACCCGCCTATGCGCGGGTTTTCTTTTGCGC
The DNA here is from genome assembly GCF_030333885.1 of Citrobacter sp. Cf132. Classification (NCBI taxonomy): domain Bacteria; kingdom Pseudomonadati; phylum Pseudomonadota; class Gammaproteobacteria; order Enterobacterales; family Enterobacteriaceae; genus Citrobacter; species Citrobacter sp. Cf132. The sequence goes on along the minus strand of NZ_JAOWFA010000048.1, from coordinate 46,653 downwards.
GCTCGCTGGTCAGTTAGGTATCACCCGTCTGACCGACACCGTGTCGGGCGTTACGCTTGGCGCAGAGCAGATGGCTGAACCGCTGGCACTCTTTGGTGATGATGAGGAAATGGGGCCAAAGCCGGCGCGAAGCTACCAGGTCACTGATGGTATCGCGGTGCTGCCTGTTTCCGGGACGCTGGTCAGTAAAACCCGCTCACTCCAGCCGTATTCGGGGATGACGGGGTACAACGGCATCATCGCCCGCCTCCAGCAGGCAATCAGCGATCCGGGTGTAGACGGCATTCTTCTGGATATGGATACGCCAGGTGGAATGGTGGCGGGTGCCTTTGACTGTGCGGACATCATCGCCCGCATGCGGGATATCAAACCCATCTGGGCGTTAGCCAACGATATGAACTGCAGCGCTGGCCAGCTGATTGCCAGTGCGGCATCACGTCGGCTTGTGACCCAGACGGCCAGAACGGGATCCATCGGGGTCATGATGGCCCACAGCAATTACGGCGCCGCCCTTAAAACCAGCGGCGTTGAGGTCACGTTGATTTACAGCGGCGATCACAAGGTGGACGGGAACCCCTACGAGAAATTACCCAAAGAGGTACGCGCAGATTTTCAGGCGCGTATCGACGCTACCCGGCAGATGTTCGCTGAAAAGGTGGCGGGTTATACCGGCATGTCGGTTCAGGCCGTTCTTGATACTGAAGCAGCTGTGTTTTCAGGCCAGGAATCAGTTGACAACGGCCTGGCGGAGCAGCTGGTCAACAACATGGATGCGCTGAACGTTATGCGCGATGCAATTAACAAACGAACGATGATTTCCCGAGGAGGAAGCATGAAAGGTACTACTGCATCCGCAGATACCACTCAACCAGCAGCATCTGCTGACCAGACCGTGGCCACCGTTGACGTGCCTGCTGCGGTCGTTACTGACCCTGCAGCGGGCGCAACTGTTGATATCAGCAGCCAGGTGGCAGCGGCGGTCGCAGCCGAAAACGGTCGCATTATGGGGATCCTGAACTGTGAAGAGGCGAAAGGGCGTGAATCACAGGCGCGCGCGCTGGCGGAAACGCCCGGGATGACGGTGGAAAGTGCCCAGCGCATCCTTTCCGCGGCTCCTCTGAGTGCTCAGGCGCGTACGGATACCGCGCTGGATCGTCTGATGGAAACCGCACCCGGCACCGTAACGGCAGGTAGCGCTTCTGCCGAAGCGGGTGACGATTTGTTAAATACGCCTGTTTAAGAGGTCAACATGTCTAACACTGAACAATTTACGCACAATCAGCCCCTCGGGAACAGTGATCCGGCGCATACCGGTTTTGCACCTGGTGAACTGACGAAAGCAGTACCGGCGATGACGCCCCTGATGCTGGATGCCACTTCCGGCAAGCTGACCGTCTGGGATGGCCAGCATGCGGGGGCTGCCTGTGGCGTTCTGGCGGTGTCTGCCGACCAGAGCAGCACTGAGCTGGCATTCTATAAGTCCGGCTCTTTCCGTATTGAAGATGTACTCTGGCCGGATGCGGTGACGGATGAACACATCAAACGCAACGCATTCGCAGGTACAGCCATCAGTATCGTCTGACATCCGACTTAACACTAACCATCATCCACAGAAGCCTCCATCGCGGCTTTTTTTACGGGAAACATCTATGTCAATTTACACAACGGCCCAACTGCTGGCGGTCAATGAGAAGAAATTCAAGTTCGATCCGCTTTTCCTGCGTATCTTCTTCCGTGAAAGCTACCCTTTCAGCACTGAGAAGGTGTATCTGTCGCAAATTCCGGGCATGGTCAACATGGCGCTGTACGTCTCGCCTGTTATTTCCGGCAAGGTTATCCGCTCCCGCGGCGGCGCAACGTCAGAGTTTACGCCGGGTTACGTCAAGCCCAAGCACGAGGTAAACCCGCAGATGACGCTGCGCCGCCTGCCGGATGAAGACCCGCAAAATCTGGCTGACCCGGCCTACCGCCGCCGTCGCATTATCCTGCAGAACATGAAGGATGAAGAACTGGCGATTGCTCAGGTGGAAGAGAAACAGGCTGTGGCTGCTGTTCTCAACGGTAAATACACCATGACCGGCGAAGCGTTTGAACCGGTTGAGGTGGATATGGGACGCAGTGCCGGAAACAACATCATCCAGGCAGGTGCTGCGGCATGGAGCACCCGCGACAAAGAAACCTATGATCCCACTGACGATATTGAAACCTATGCGCTGAACGCCAGCGGCGTGGTCAATATTATCGTCTTTGATCCGAAGGGCTGGGCGTTGTTCCGTTCATTCAAAGCGGTAAAAGAGAAGCTCGACACCCGTCGCGGTTCTAACTCTGAACTGGAAACGGCGCTGAAGGATCTGGGTGAAGCGGTCTCCTATAAGGGAATGTATGGCGATGTGGCCATTGTCGTTTACTCCGGGCAATACATTGAAGACGACACCAAAAAGAACTACCTGCCGGATTTGAGCATGGTGCTGGGTAATACCCAGGCGCGCGGTTTGCGCACCTACGGCTGCATTCAGGATGTTGATGCCCAGCGTGAAGGCATTAACGCTTCCACGCGTTATCCGAAAAACTGGGTACAGACAGGCGATCCGGCGCGTGAGTTCACCATGATCCAGTCTGCACCACTGATGCTGCTGGCTGACCCGGATGCGTTCGTGTCTGTCAAACTCGCCTGATGTCCATTCTGTGGCCCTGCGGGGCCCTGTTCCGGAGTTGTTCTTATGACAGAAAAAGAAAAGTTGATTGCGCGGCTTAATGAGCTTGGCGCGCAGCTTGGTCGGGAAGTGAATACCAGTGGCACCATTCAGGAGCTCTCTATGCGCATTGCAGAGCTGGAGGAAGAACTGAATGACGGCACTGATACCGATAGTGTTGAAAATGGTGGCGTAAGTGATGGTAGTGCATCCACCGGCGCCGCAGAACCCGTGCCGCCAGTGGATACTGTGTTAAGCGGCAGAACAGATAGCGCGCTGATGGCCGTCGAAACGCTGGCCACGCTGCACATTGAGGCGCTGCACGCGACCCGCGATGAACGGGTATCTATTGTGGAAGCGGGTACCGTGATCCGCGTGACACAAGCGGATGCGGACAGCCTGGTTGCACTCGGACTGGTCCGCGAGTACTAGCAGGGGGCTGTGTGGCTGATTTCGATAACCTTTTTGATGCTGCAATAACACAGGCCGATGACACTATCCGGCAGGTTATGGGGACTTCTGCAACGGTAACGTCCGGCGCGATTTCTGGCGTCACGTTGAGTGGTGTTTTCGATGATCCGGAAAATATCGGTTACGCCACACCCGGCATCCGTGTCGAGGGGACCAGCCCGTCGTTGTTTGTGAAATCAGCAACGATTGGGCAGCTGGCGCGGCTGGACACGCTGGATATTAACGGAAAACCTTTCTGGGTTGATCGTATTGGTCCTGATGACTGTGGCTCCTGCCATATCTGGCTTGGTACGGGTTCTCCTCCCGCAGCGACCCGGCGCCGTTAAGGGAAAACTATGTCTTTAAAAGGGCTTGAACAGGCTATAGCAAACCTGAACAGCATCAGCAATACGGCGGTTCCGCGGGCCTCGGCGCAGGCTGTTAACCGTGTCGCCACTCGGGCAGTCAGCCGAAGCGTTGCCGTTGTCTCGAAAGATACGCGGGTGCCACGCAAGCTGGTAAAACAACGCGCGAGGATAAAACGCGCCACGGCGAAAAAGCCGATGGCAATGATCCGCGTGAACCGGGGCAACCTGCCCGCGATAAAGCTCGGTACCGCCAGCGTACGGTTATCCCGCAGAAAACGGGACAAAAAAGGGGCCAATAGTGTGTTGCGTATTGGCCCTTTTCGTTTCCCCGGGGCCTTTATTCAACAACTGGAAAATGGTCGCTGGCATGTGATGCGACGGACATCCAGACCCCGCTATCCGATCGAAGTGGTCAGCATTCCACTGGCAGCGCCACTGACGACCGCATTTAAAGATGAGCTGCCGAAGCTCATGGAATCGGATATGCCTAAAGAACTTAGGGCATCCCTTAAAAACCAACTCAGGCTGATTCTGAAACGATGAAACACACTGATATTAGAAAGGCCATTATTGATGCGCTGGAGAGCCATATTGGTAAAGGCGCGCTCTATTTTGACGGACGTCCAGCGGTACTGGAGGAGGGGGATTTTCCGGCGGTCGCTGTCTTCCTGACGGATGCCGGGTATACCGGCGAAGAACTGGATGCTGATATCTGGCAGGCCACGCTGCATATCGAAATCTTTTTACCAGCGCAGGTACCCGATTCCGAGCTCGATGACTGGATGGAGTCACGTATTTATCCGGTGCTTGGCAATGTGCCAGGTCTTTCCCTGCTGATCAATAACATGGTGCAGCAGGGATATGACTACCAGCGCGATGACGATCTTGGGCTCTGGAGTTCGGCTGATCTGAAATATTCCATTACTTACGAAATGTGAGGACGTAATGACTACACCAAACCCACTGGCGCCGGTAAAGGGTGCCACCACCACGCTCTGGATTTATTCCGGATCGGGTAACCCCTTCGCCAACCCATTATCGGATGTTGACTGGACGCGCCTGGCAAAGATTAAAGACCTGCAGCCCGGTGAACTGACTGCCGAATCAAACGACGACACCTATCTGGATGATGCGGATGCTGACTGGACGTCCACTTCACAGGGCCAGAAATCGGCGGGGGAGGCCAGTTTTACGCTGGCCTGGAAACCTGCCGAGAGCGGGCAGCAGGATCTGGTTCGCTGGTTTGATGACGGTACCGTGCTGGCGTACAAAATCAAATACCCGAATGGCGCCATCGATGTGTTCCGTGGCTGGGTAAGCAGCCTGGGTAAAACGGTGACGGCAAAAGACACCATTACCCGTTCTGTCAAAATCAGCAACAACGGCAAACCAGGTCTTGCTGAAGACAGCGCTGCTGCAGTGATTGACGTAACCGGCGTCAGCCTGGATAAATCGACCACCACCGTTGCGGTTGCTGCCACCACCACGCTGAATGTCACCGTGGCGCCAGCCAGCGCAAGCGATCCATCTTTCCGGGCCACCACCACGGATGCAGGTAAAGCCACGGTGACTGTCGCTGGTACAGTGCTGACGGTAACCGGCATTGCCGCCGGAACCGCCGACATTATCGTGATGACCAACGACGGGCTTTTTGTCGCGACCTGTAAAGTCACCGTTTCCTGACTTCCGGGGCTGTGGCCCCGCTTTCTGGAGTAATGCATGTTTTTAAAAAGTGAACCGTTCGAACGTAACGGTAATACAGTCACGCTCTACGAACTGTCGGCGCTACAGCGTATTGAGCATCTTGAACACCTGAAGTCGCTGGAAAGTATCTCTGATGCCGACATGCAGACGGCGATGGATATGACGATTAAATCCGGCGCACTGCTGGTGGCCATGTCTTTATGGCATGACCACCCCCTGAAAGGGACGCACAAAACGCCGAAAGAAGACGTTGAACAGATCCAGAATGAGGTGCTGATGACATGGCCACTGGAGATTATTTCCGCTGCAGAGTACAGCGTGAAGCTGCTGTCCGGCATGGTGCCGCTGCAGGAAGCGAATGATCCAGAGGATATCGCTGTGACTGAGCCGGTCAGTCTGGAAAAGTCCTCGCCAGCGAGCTGACATTCGTCCTGAAACTGGCGCGTGAATTTCGCCGCCCGGACTGGCGCGCCATGCTTGCTGGTATGTCGTCAACGGAATACGCCGACTGGCGAATGTTCTACCAGGACAATTTTTTTAATGATGTGCAACTGGATGCACATTTTTCCTCGCTGATGCATATCGTTATCACCGCGCTTGACCCCAAAACCACATCAACCCCTGCCAGCTTCAGCCTGCTTTCACCTTCAGCGGAGGATATTGCCGACGATGAACCCGGTGACGCTGTGCTGATGGCAAAGGCCGAGGGCATTTCAGGAGGTGTTCGCTATGGCCCAGACGGCAGTGGGTGACCTGGTCGTTAATCTTGATGTTAACTCGTCAAAGTTCAACGAGCAGATGGAGTACGTAAAAAGGCAGTTTAAGCAGACGGGTGACGCAGCGAATGACTCGGCGCTGAAGGTGCAGCAGTCATTTACCCGCCAGGAGAGCGCCGCGAAGAAGGCCGGCATTTCTGTAGGACAGTACAACGCGGCGATGCGTATGCTGCCTGCGCAGTTTACGGATATTGCCACTCAGCTGGCCGGAGGGCAGAGTCCGTGGCTTATCCTGCTGCAGCAGGGCGGTCAGGTGAAAGACTCCTTCGGCGGTATTATTCCGACCTTTCGGGCGCTGCTGGGCACCATATCGCCGGTGATGGTAGGCGTTGGCGCGCTGGCTGCCGCCACTGGCGCGGTGGTTTACGCCTGGTATCAGGGCTCGTCCACGCTGTCTGATTTCAACAAAACGCTGGTTCTGTCCGGTAATACTGCCGGGCTGACCTCAAACCGCATGCTGGTGCTGGCGAAATCCGGCGAGCAGGCGGGACTCACGTTTAACCAGACCAGCAGCGCGCTGACGGAGCTGGTTAACGCCGGAGTGCGTGCCGGTGCCCGGTTCGATGAGATGAGTCAGGCGGTAGCGAAATTTACCGATGCGTCGGGCGTGCCGGTCGATAAGGTGGCGGCGGCATTCGGCAAACTGACGAACGATCCGACCTCTGGTCTGATTGCCATGGCGCAGCAGTTCCACAACGTTACCGCGGAACAGATTGCTTATGTGGCGCAACTGCAACGCGCCGGTGATGAAGCAGGGGCGCTGCAGGCAGCTAATGATGCGGCGACGAACGGTTTTCGTGAGCAGACAAAGAGCCTGCGCGACAATATGGGGTCGATTGAGTCTGCTGCCGACAGCCTGAAGCGTGCCTTTAAATCGATGTGGGATGCGGCGCTCGATATCGGGCGGCCTGACACCACGCAGGAGATGGTTGCCAAAGCGGAAGCGGCCTTTAAGCGGGCGGATGAAATCTGGAATCTGCGTAAAGGTGATGGTTATGTCAATGATGATGCGCGTGCCAGCTACTGGAACGATCGGGAGTCTGCCCGCCTTGCACTGGAAATGGCGCAGCAGCAGGCCAGCGTGGCAAAGGCCACTGAGGATAACGCCGCCCGCGAGGCGGTGATTGAATCTGACCGCCAGAAGTATGCCGCGCAGGCGCAGTCGAATTATGCAAAGACGCAGACTGCGCTGGAGAAGTACACGGCCCGTCAGAATGAACTGAACAAGGCGCTTAAAGACGGACGGATCCTCCAGGCTGACTACAACATCAATCTGGAAGCTGCGAAAAAAGAATACGACGACTCGCTGAAGAAACCCAAAGCCCCTTCAGCGGTAAAAACACCTGCAGGTGTAAAAAGTGTCGATACTGCCAGCGCGCAGACGCTGGAGCTGGAGGCGCAGTTACGCACTCTGCAGGAGCACAAGAGCATCACGGATACCATCAGCCAGCAGCGGCAGGAATTGTGGAAACAACAATCCCGCTTTTCGGTGCTGGAAGAGGCCGCCAAAAAGCGCGCGCTGACCGCCGATGAAAAATCGGTGCTGGCGAACAAAGACGAGGTACTGGCGCGGGCCGAAGTGAATGCCCGGCTGGGCGATCAGATTGTTGCCCAGGAACGGTTAAACCGCCTGCAGGACAGCTCGCAGAAGTACGTTACCCAGATTGGTGAGAAAACCCGGGCGCTTGTGGCCGGGGGCAGCATGAGCAGTCGCGGCGCGCAGCGGCAAAACGAAGAGGCACAGCTGCGGCAGGGCTGGATGAATGCCGGCGGTACGGACACCGATCAGGGTTATCAGAATGAACTGGATGCACTGAAGAAATATTATGCCGCACAGGACGAGCTCCGCGGCAACTGGCAGGCCGGGGCGAAATCAGCGTGGGCTGACTATGCCGATTCAGCAGCTGATGCCTATGGCTCGATGAAGTCTGCTGCTTCAGCCACATTCGATGGTATCAGCCAGAATATGGCCGATATGCTGACGACAGGGAAAGCAAACTGGGCAGATTTCACCCGTTCCACGTTGTCGATGCTGACGCAGATCCTGATGAAGCAGGCCATGGCTGGCCTGGTCAGTTCTGCCACGTCAGCGCTGGGTTTTGCTGGCGGTGGTTATACCGGATCCGGCGGCAAGTATGAGCCAGCAGGTGTGGTGCACCGTGGCGAGTTTGTCTTTACGCAGGAAGCCACTAACCGAATCGGTGTCGGCAACCTTTATCGCATGATGCGCGGTTATGCGACTGGTGGCCTGGTCGGGGGGAGTGGCGCTGGCGTTGCTTCTCCTTTTGGTGTCAGCGTGTATGCACCGGTTTCGGTTACAACAGGCCAGGGGGATTCCGGTCAGCAGAAAGGAAACGGTGATGCGCTGGGGAAAGCCTATCAGCAGGTGATCAACAGTTCCATCAGGGAAGGTATCACCAGAGAGGTCCGGCCCGGAGGCATTATCTGGAATGCAACAAAACAGAGGTAAGCAATGGCGATCGAGCATTTTGCGTGGCGGATTAAAGCATCCAGCCAGCCGACCCTGAAAAGTAAGGATACCGTCCGCACGGCACAGTTTGGTGATGGCTATAAGCAAGTATCAGGTGCCGGGATGAATGATGAAACGCTCAGCTATGAGTTTTCATTTACCGGCGAACCGGGAACCGTCAAGGATATCTATGCTTTTCTGCGGCGCCATAAGACGAAATCATTTTCGTTTACCCCACCAGGCGGTGATCTGGCGCTGTGGCGAGTTGAGGCAGACAGCCTGCAGCGCGTCACCAAAAGTAAAACGGTGGAAACCGTATCAGCCACCTTTGAACAGGCGTTTGCACCATGAGCTTAAACAGTGATTATCAGAAACTTGAGCCGGGCAATGTTGTCCGGCTTTTTGATGTCGATGGCACCGCATTTGGTGTTTCCGACGTTCTCCGCTTCCACGCCCACAATATTGCTCACACTCCCGATGAAATTGCCGCTGCTGGTGGAGATGAAAATAAGCTACCGGCGAAATCGATCTGGTGGCAGGGGCAGGAATATAAAGCCTGGCCCTGCCAGATCGAGGGTATTGAGACGGCGACCGACGGGACCAGCGCGCAGCCGACGCTGTCGGTCGCTAACCTGGACAGTTCCATTACGGCGCTGTGTCTTGCTTATGATGACCTGCTGCAGGCAAAGGTCACGATTCATGACACGCTGGCGCAGTATCTGGATGCGAAAAACTATCCGGAGGGCAACCCGTCAGCGGATCCGCAGCAGGAAAAGCTGAAGGTGTTTTACATTGACGCCAAGAGCACTGAAACCAATGAGGTGGTGGCGTTTACGTTATCCAGTCCAATGGACCTGCAGGGGCTGATGATCCCGACGCGCCAGCTACATTCGCTTTGTACCTGGTGTATCCGTAACAAATACCGCTCAGGTGATGGATGTGACTATGCCGGAACGCGTTATTTCGACAAGCACAACAACCCGGTTAACGATCCGTCACTCGATGAATGCCCCGGTACGCTCACTGCGTGCAAGTTGAGGCATGGCGAGGGGAACGAGTTGCCGTTCGGTGGTTTCCCTGGCACATCCCTGATCAGGAGCTGATATGCGTCAGAAAATTATCGATGCCATTATGGCGCATGCTGCTGCTGAATATCCGCGCGAATGCTGCGGCGTGGTGGTGCAAAAAAGCAGGGTGCAGCGGTACATTCCCTGCCGTAATCTGGCAACCGATCCGACAGAGCATTTCCACCTGTCACCGGAGGATTACGCCACTGCCGAAGACTGGGGAACAGTGATTGCCATTGTCCACAGCCACCCGGATGCCACGACGCAGGCGAGCGAACTGGATAAGGCACAGTGTGACGCTACGTTACTTCCGTGGCACATCGTCAGCTGGCCGGAGGGGGATCTGCGTACCATTCATCCGCGGGGCGAGCTGCCGCTACTGGAGCGCCCGTTTGTGCTCGGTCACTTCGATTGCTGGGGGCTGGTGATGAGCTATTTCCGGCAAACGCATGGCATTGAGCTGACGGATTACCGCGTGGATTATCCTTGGTGGGAGGACAGTTACCCCGAAAACTTTTACCATGATTGCTGGTATGAATGCGGATTCCGTGAATTCAGTGGCGTACCGCAGCCAGGTGATATGGTTATCATGCAGGTCCAGGCTAATAAGTGGAACCATGCAGGGATCCTGCTGGAAGGCAATATGCTACTCCACCATCTTTATGGCCATTTGAGTCAGCGTGTGCCTTACGGTGGCTACTGGCAGGAACGGACGATGAAGGTTCTACGGCATAAGTCTCTGTGCTAATCTTTTGCATTATCAAAAGGGGATAGGGATATGAAAAAAAACATATTATTGATTTCATTACTGGGTTTATTTGGTTGTAGTGCATCTTCCTTACAGGAAGGACAGCCTATTTATTCTGGTCATACCTCAAAGAGTGCTGCACAACTCAACAAATGCATGTCCCCTAAGTGGCAAGAACTGCATCCACAGGCTACAAGTATAGAAACTGAAACTGGATATAGAATATCAGCCGCTGATGATTTATTTGGTGTTCTTTCGATGGCTATTATTCAAGATGACACTGAGGGAGGGGCCGATGTGAAAGTCTATGCTGCAAATAAAGGTATCGGTGACCCGTGGGGTAAAATAGCGCGATCATGCATTTAATTTATTTCTGTTTGTCAAAGCCACGTTAGTGGCTTTTTTATTGGAGTAAATATGCAAGAAATAATGACTAGAATTGAACTGGGTGGCGCGTTAGGTAAAGTATTTGGTAGAACCCATGACAGACTAATACGAACAACAGCAGAGGCTATCAATGCATTATCAAAAACAATTTGTGGATTTGAACAATATTTAAATACTAGTAAAAATCGTGGTCTAACGTATGCTGTATTTAAAGGGAAAAGAAATATTGGAAAAGATGATTTAGGTTTTCCAGTTACAGGAGAGGTGATAAGAATTATCCCTGTTGTAATTGGCAGTAAAAAGGCAGGCCTACTTCAAACAGTTTTAGGGGCTGTACTTGTTGTTGTTGGTGCTTTGGGGGCTACTATCGGCCAAGCATGGGGCGGTGCAGCTTGGGGCCCTGCCGCTATGAAAATAGGCGCTGCAATGATGCTTGGTGGTGTTGTTCAAATGCTTTCGCCACAGCCAGCAGGACTTGCCAGCAAACAGGATGCCGAAAATCGGGCATCGTATGCATTCGGTGGTGTAACTAACACTGCTGCTCAGGGTAATCCAGTTCCGCTTCTATACGGACGCAGGCGTATTGGTGGGGCGATCATCTCTGCTGGTATATACGTCGAAGACCAGCAATAACAAAATAATCTTCCTTTCAGGCTACCTTATGGTGGCTTTTTTTATGGGCGCAATATGGCTACAGCAACCCCGATTAAAGGCCGCAAGGGCGGCAGTTCCAGTTCACGAACCCCTACCGAACAGCCTGATGATCTGCAATCTGTAGCGAAGGCCAAAATCCTCGTTGCGCTTGGGGAAGGGGAATTTGCAGGACAATTAACCGGAAAAAATATCTACCTGGACGGCACGGCGCTGGAAAACGCCGATGGCTCCCAAAACTTTAGCGGCGTGACGTGGGAGTTTCGCGCGGGAACTCAGGCACAAAATTACATTCAGGGCATTCCCGGTACCGAAAACGAAATCAACGTTGGAACTGAAGTATCAAGCGCAACAGCCTGGACGCGTACATTTACCAACACCCAACTATCAGCCGTTCGCCTGCGACTGAAATGGCCTTCACTGTTTAAGCAGGAGGACAACGGCGATCTGGTTGGGTATTCCATCAATTATGCAATAGACCTGCAAACTGATGGTGGGACCTGGCAAACCATGCTTAATACCAGCGCAACCGGCAAAACGACGTCTGGTTATGAGCGCAGCCACCGTATTGATTTACCGCAGGCTGGCAGCACCTGGACAATCCGACTGCGTAAGATTACCGCTGACGCAAACAGCGCCAAGATCGGCGACACGATGACGCTGCAAAGCTTCACGGAAGTGATTGATGCCAAGCTGCGCTATCCGAACACCGCGCTGCTGTACATAGAATTCGATTCAAGTCAGTTCAACGGTTCGATTCCACAGATATCCTGTGAACCACGTGGCCGGGTGATCCGCGTGCCTGATAACTATGACCCCGATACGCGGACTTATAGTGGTACATGGCAGGGCGCGTTTAAGTGGGCCTGGACCGATAACCCGGCGTGGATATTTTACGATCTGGTTATTACCGATCGCTTTGGTCTGGGTAATCGCCTGAGTGCAGCCAACATCGATAAATGGACGTTGTACCAGGTATCGCAGTATTGCGATCAGCCGGTACCGGATGGAAAGGGTGGAAGCGGGACAGAGCCACGCTATACCTGTAACGTCTATGTTCAGGACAGGAATGACGCTTACACTGTGCTGCGTGACTTCGCGGCTATATTCCGGGGTATGACGTACTGGGGCGGTGATCAGATTGTTGCGCTTGCCGATATGCCGAGAGATGTGGATTACGCTTACACCCGCGCTAACGTTATCGACGGACGCTTTACCTATTCCAGCAGCACGACAAAAACGCGGTATACCACCGCGCTGGTTTCCTGGTCTGATCCGGGTAACGCTTATGCGGATGCGATGGAGCCAGTATTTGAGCAGCCTCTGGTGGCCCGGTACGGATTTAATCAGCTGGAAATGACAGCCATCGGTTGTACCCGTCAATCAGAAGCGAACCGAAAGGGGCGCTGGGGTATTCTCACCAACAATAAAGATCGTGTTGTTTCGTTTGATGTTGGCCTGGACGGAAACATTCCGCAGCCGGGATACATCATCGCCGTGTCAGACGAGCTTCTGTCCGGCAAAGTTATGGGTGGCCGCATCAGTGCTGTTAACGGTCGCGTGATAAAACTTGACCGCGTAGCTGATGCAGCAGCAGGCGATCGCCTTATTATCAATCTTCCCTCCGGTGCGTCACAGAGCAGGACTATTCAGGCGATTAATGGGGAATCAGTCACAGTCACCACGGCATACAGTGAGACACCACAGGCCGAAGCTGTATGGGTGGTTGAGTCAGATGAACTCTACGCCCAGCAGTATCGAGTTGTCAGCGTCTCCGATAATGATGATGGCACTTTCGCTATTACCGGCGCATGGCATGACCCGGATAAATATGCCCGTATCGATACCGGAGCCATCATTGACCAGCGGCCCGTGAGTGTAATCCCGCCTGGTAACCAGTCGCCGCCGGCTAACATTGTGATCAGCTCGTTTTCAGTGGTGCAGCAGAATATCAGCGTCGAAACCATGCGTGTGAGCTGGGACCAGGCGCAGAACGCTATCGCCTATGAAGCGCAATGGCGCCGCAACGACGGGAACTGGGTTAACGTGCCGCGCAGCTCCACCACGTCATTCGATGTTCCGGGTATTTATGCCGGGCGCTACCTCGTGCGTGTGCGTGCAATTAATGCCGCTGAAATTTCCTCTGGCTGGGGCTACTCCGAAGAGAAAACGCTGACGGGCAAGGTGGTAAATCCACCGAAACCTGTCGGCTTTGCGACAACGCCGATCAACTGGGGGATTCGCCTGAACTGGGGATTCCCGGCTAATACCGGGGACACGCTGAAAACGGAAATTCAGTACACCGCGAACAGTGATTTCTCAAATCCCCTTTTGTTGTCGGATGTGCCTTATCCGTCTGCCGAATACACCCAACTGGGATTAAAAGCGGGACAGGAGTTCTGGTACCGCGCGCAGCTGGTAGACAGAACGGGTAATGAATCAGGCTGGACCGACTGGGTTCGTGGTGAATCTAATGCGAATGCTGACGACTACCTGGGCGATATTGCTGATGACTTCCTGACGTCTGCCGACGGTAACCGCCTGACAAGCGACATTGATACCAACCTGGAAGCCGCATTGCAGAATGCGCTGGCCAACCATGGAACCGTGGAACATCAGTGGGCGCAATATGGCGAAGTGCGCGCGGATATTCTGGTGGTCAAAACGACTATTGCAGATGTTAATAAGGCCATGGCTGAAATGTCCACCCAGGTGCAGGCGCAGATTAAAGATGTAACTGCCTCGCTTGAGGATAAGCTCACTGCCACCGTTGACGCTACAAGTGCTACAGCCATCCATACCCTGAAAGTCGGAGTACGCATCAACGATATTTTTTATGGTGCCGGGATGTCGATTGCGGTGCTGGCGGAAGCGGGTAAGCCGGTAGTCACCCGCGTCGGGTTTAACGCTAACCAGTTCGTCCTGATGAGTGGCAGCGGTGATACGCAATATTCACCTTTTGCTGTAGTGAATGGTCAGGTGTTTATCAGCGATGCGTTTATTCAGGATGGCAGCATAGATAACGCCAAGATTGGGCAGTACATACAGTCGAATGTTTATACACCTGGCTCGGTAGGATGGCATATCAATAAAAATGGAAATAGTGAATTCAATAATGTAACAGTCAGAGGTACTGTATATGCAAGTGATGGAGAGTTTACAGGAAGAGTAAGGGCTAAAAGTTTTATCGGAGATATTATAAATGCAAATGTATTCAACGATATTAAGGAAGAAACAAAACAGAGTAGCGGCTCTGTAGCGTTAACTGGCTCAATATCCCGGAACTACTATTTCACAGATAGCGCAACTGACTCGCTATCAAAAACGGTTATATTTGATATTATCCTGCTATCAGGCATGGTGTCGGGTAGTGGTTCATATATTGATGTAACTATAAATATTAATGGCACAAAAAAGACAACCCGCAGAAGTGATGGCGGTACTGTACCAGTAAGGTTTTCAGTAAAAGGAGTTACAACTCCGAATGTAACCGTTGAATTAACATTAACATATTATATTCCTGCAGGGGCAATCAGAACCATTACATACGGTGTCTCTTCCCCAATGATTAGCATTGTCAGAGGAAGTGGTAGTTTTAGAGAGTAAATTTTCGAAATCATTAAACCTCGCTTCGGCGGGGTTTTTTTATGCACGTTCAGGAGATTCTATGTCCGCAGGAACAATTACACTCACCAATAAATCTGCCGTTGTAAGCGGTAACGGTACGTCATTCACCACAGAACTGGCGGCCGGAGATTTTATTGTTGTCACTGTCGGCGGCGTTCCCTATACGCTCCCGGTTAAATCAGTGGAAAGCGGTACCGCGTTGACGCTGGTAAGCAATTTCACCGGGCCAACACAATCTGGCGCGGCCTGGTCAGCTGTTCCCCGTGTGGCGCTGAATATGGTCACCGCGGCACTGGTGGCACAAAGCGCTGAAGCCCTGCGCGGACTGAACTACGACAAACAGAACTGGCAGCAGGTATTCAGTGGCACGGGAAACATCACGGTAAAACTGCCGGATGGAACTTCTTACACTGGGCCCGCCTGGGGTGGAATAGCAACAACACTTAACGGGAAAGCTGGTGCAGGCGCTAACAGTGATATCACCAGTCTGACTGGCTTAACCACCGCACTCAGCGTGGACCAGGGGGGGACAGGAGGTAAGACAGCACCTGATGCCAGAAAAGGAATTGGATTAGGCAAAGATGATGGTGTTGTTTTTGCAAATATAAACGCCACAACTACCGCGTTGAGCTGGGGCGAAACACAGAATCCAAATCCGCCATCTGCCTATACCTGCGCCCCTAAAGTAAATAGATATGATACTGTGCTTATAGGATATGAGATAAATAATAGCAGGCCAGATGGTTACCCCACCACCACGTATCTCGCTCAATTTATCCCGGCATTAGGGACTATTGGCTTTGGAGAGAATGTTGTTGGTATCACTGCCGATAATGGTAATTATATGAGGATGCATACCAATATTCTTGGAGATATATACGGGATGTGGGCATCCCCTTTAACCAGTAGCGGAGGTTCATTTAATTATTCTAAAAATGCGACGTCTGATGCAAGGGTAAAGACTATACACGGCAAGTATGATATTGAAAAATCGTTAGAAAATATTGATGAAATGGAATTCCATGAGTTTACCTATAATACTATGAAGCCTGATGTAATGCGACATGGCTTAATAGCACAGGATTTAGAGTTAATAGATCCTGAGTATGTACATACCCGTTCTGTCGGGGACTCTCCGGAATTCAAAACGCTGGACGGTAATGTACTTCTGGTTGATGCTCTTGCTGCCATCCAGGCTTTAAGCAGAAGGATAAAGGCGCTGGAAAGATAAGTGCCGTCGGTACAATATCGTACTAATTGTCAAATGATACTGATATCTACAATGCGTTTAAATCATTATGTTATCCCGCCTTTTGATCTTACTTGCAGGCTGGCGGGATAGCCATAATGAATTTATTCTGATACTGAAAAATCTTTAATCGGTAACCAGCCACATATCAGACTCTTCAAACATTTCCTGAACAGTACGGCTTATCTGTTCCTTCTCATGCTTGCTGGCGTCAGTGTTGATTGCTGGCAGTGTCATCATCGGTTTTACCCGAACATCAGCATCGGGGAAGATCCGGTGAACCCTCTTGGTTAACTCGCCCAGAATGATATCTTTTGCACCGGGCAGACCATCAAAATTCCTTTTGTCATAAACGAGTTCCACGAACATTGCTCATTGCTCCTTTACTGGATGGATATACAGTATTTATACTGTGTTTTTATCCGGTATTCAAGAGAGGGCGTAAACATGGGCTTTCCTTCACCTGCGGCAGATTATGTTGAAACACGAATATCCCTCGATCAGCAGCTAATCAGCCAGCCAGCAGCGACTTATTTTATGCGGGCATCGCGTTCACATTTCAGGGAAGGGATAATCCAGGGGGCGCTGCTTGTTGTTGATGCGTCACTATCTCCCTGTGATGGCTCGCTGCTGATATGTGCGATAGACGGGGAATTCAGGATCAAGCGATATCGGACTCATCCTCAGCCCCACCTGGTTAATCTGGAGAACGGGAGAAGGGAGGCGCTGCCAGCAGATGATGACGGTTACAGTTCTGCACCCGCTATATTCGGGGTGATCACGTACATCATTAATGATGCCAGGAATGCGGAGTTTGATGATTGCCCAGTTATGTAATGAAACAAAAGCCCGTTTATACGGGCTTTTGTTTAGTCATTTTTTCTGGACTTTTGCAATTGTTCAAGCCTTACATGAAGTGATTTAGGGAATAGCTCTGTGTAAACTTGCCACAGTACATTCAGCGACCTGTGGCCAGTAACTTGGGCCACTTCCTCTATACTGAATCCAGCTTCAAAAAGTCTGCTTGCGCCTTCCCTTCTAAGGTCATGATATCTTAGATCCTCAATTCCAAGAACACTTCTTACCCTTTGGAATCCTGCCGTTACGGAACTGCTTATATAAGGGAATATTAGCTCTGACTTACGCGGCTGGCGCTGGACAATATCCCAGGCTTCTCCGAGTAAAGCTACATTCATGTGGTTCCCTTCTTTTTTACGTGGATCCTTCCTGTCTCTCACCAGCACTGATTTTTGTTTTTCATCGATATCATCCCATCGCAGACGACAAACCTCGCCAATGCGCATGCACGATAAAACCGAAAACATCAGAATATCGACGAATGGGATTTTTGATCCCCGCCTTTGTGAACGTTGCTTCAGGCCTTCGATCAGCATGTCTAATTCTTCAGATGCTGGTCGACGACTACGGCGATTTGATTTTCCAATTAGCCCCAATTTGAGGAGGTGAGGGCGTGCCTCTTTTGCCGGATTGCTAGTATAGTTGATGCCATACACTGGCTTTGCACAATCAAGCACGCTTCCAAGATAGCTGACGTCGTGGCTTACGGTCGCTGGCCCGGCGCCTGCATTATTTCGCAATCGACAGTGCTCTATGACGTCATTTGCGGTTAAAGACAGCAGGGGGATAGCTGCAATGTCGCAGTCAACTAGCATATTAAGAACATAGCTTTTTGTCCGCCCCGCTTTGCCACCAGCGTTTGGATCATTGATGTATTTTTGCAACAAATCACGGACTGTTATTCCGGTTGCATCATCAGATGATGGGAGACCATAAAGATCCAGTTCCATAACCCTCTGGGATCCCCATGTTTTAGCATGCGCCTGTTTTGGGAAGGTTTTACTTTCTCTGAATGTGATAACGCCTTTTTCCTTAATTAGCACAGTACAGCGGTAGCGTGGAGTGCCATCAGATTTTAGTCGTTTCTCTATGTTATAGTATGCCATTACTCTGTCTCGTCATTTCAGGTTCCCATACGTATGGGGTCCTGAGTGGGAACCTGATAAGAGAAAAATATACTTAAATGTCAAAAAATGCACGGTAATCTTGAAATGATAAAAACCAGCCAAACCAGCACAATGCCTGAAAATACTGACAATCACTGGAATGGTCGGTTTAGTGTTGCTCCTATGCTCGACTGGACGGACAGACACTGCCGCTACTTTTTGCGCTTACTGTCCAGCCAGACGTTGCTCTATACGGAGATGGTAACCACCGGCGCGATCATTCATGGTAAAGGCGATTATCTGGCGTATAGCGAAGAAGAGCATCCGGTCGCATTGCAACTGGGCGGGAGCGATCCGGCGGCGCTGGCGCAGTGCGCAAAGCTCGCTGAACAGCGGGGTTATGACGAAATCAATCTCAACGTGGGTTGTCCTTCCGACCGCGTGCAGAATGGCATGTTTGGCGCTTGCCTGATGGGGAATGCGCAACTGGTCGCCGATTGCGTCAAAGCAATGCGCGACGTGGTGTCGATTCCGGTAACGGTGAAAACGCGTATCGGCATTGATGACCAGGACAGTTACGAATTCCTCTGCGATTTCATTAACACGGTATCTGGCAACGGCGAATGTGAGATGTTTATCATTCACGCCCGCAAGGCCTGGCTGTCCGGGTTAAGCCCGAAAGAAAACCGCGAAATTCCACCGCTGGATTATGACCGTGTTTATCAGCTAAAGCGTGATTTCCCGCATCTGACGATGTCGATCAACGGCGGCATTAAATCGTTGGAAGAAGCGAAAATTCATCTGCAACATATGGATGGCGTGATGGTGGGGCGCGAAGCTTATCAAAACCCAGGAATTCTGGCGTCCGTTGACCGCGAGATTTTTGCAGCTACCAGCGAAGATACCGATCCGGTTACCGTGGTGCGCGCCATGTACCCGTACATTGAGCGTGAACTGAGTAAGGGAACCTATTTGGGACATGTGACGCGCCATATGTTGGGTCTGTTTCAGGGGATCCCTGGGGCTCGTCAGTGGCGTCGCTATCTGAGCGAAAATGCGCATAAAGCCGGGGCAGATATTAACGTACTAGAGCACGCGCTGAAACTAGTGGCAGACAAGCGTTAAGTTTTCACCAAAAGTTAGTTAATTTCACCACGCCCTGCGCTTTGTCGTGGGGCGTTTTCTTTATAAATCAATGCATTATTTTTGGCATGTTTCTTGTAAAGCAATGGAGAGAATTTCATTTCGGGAGAGAGCCATGCTGGAACTACTTTTTGTGATTGGATTTTTTATCATGCTGATGGTCACCGGCGTATCTTTGCTGGGCGTTCTGGCCGCATTGGTCGTAGCCACCGCAGTGATGTTTCTGGGCGGACTATTTGCCTTGATGATTAAACTGTTGCCCTGGCTGCTACTGGCTGTTGCCGTGGTGTGGGTTATCAAGGCGATAAAAGCGCCAAAAGTCCCACAGTATCAGCGCAATAACCGTCGATTTTACTAAGGTATTGAGCGGTGCGTCACAACCTGCAACATTGCCTTTAGAACCAAATAGGAATTGATTATCAAATCTGTCACTATTGCCAGGTTAACGAATTCATCGAGCTGTACCCTACATACAGCCGAACTAAAAAAAGAAAGGGCTTCCCACGGGAAGCCCTAATTCTTTACTTCCCCCGTCATAATTCAAACCGCAGGTGTGTTGGCTGCTTTCATTCACCCCAGTCACTTACTCCAGTAAGCTCCTGGGGATTCACTCAATTGCCGCCTTCCTGCAATTTGAATTATTTAGGGGAAGTCGAAGCATTATGGGATTAGCAAACTCGATCCCTGCGTTGCCCGGCTTTCCAGTACTTCATGAGCACGCTGTGCATCGTGCAGTGCGAACGTTTGACCAGGCGCGACATCCACTTTGATTACTCCGCTGGCAATTAGCGAGAATAGCTCATTGCTGGCTTCGGTTAATTCGCGGTGATTGGTGATATACCCCTGGAGTGAAGGACGGGTCACGTACAGCGAACCTTTCTGGTTCAGAATACCTAAATTCACGCCAGTCACCGGCCCGGAAGCATTACCAAAGCTGACCATTAGTCCCCGGCGCTGTAAACAATCCAGCGAGGCTTCCCAGGTATCTTTCCCCACTGAGTCATACACCACTCGTACTTTTTTTCCGCCGGTTATCTCTTTCACTCGCTCAACTATGCTTTCTTCACGATAGTTAATGACCTGCCATGCGCCGGCCTGCAGCGCAATTTGCGCTTTTTGCGCACTGCCGACGGTACCAATCAGCTTCGCACCCAATGCTTTTGCCCACTGGCAGGCAATCATCCCGACGCCGCCCGCAGCCGCATGGAACAAAAACGTCTCATCAGGCTGAATTTCATAGGTTTTACGCAGCAGATAAAAAACGGTCAACCCTTTCAGGAATGAGGCTGCGGCTTGTTCAAATGAGATAGCGTTGGGTAGGATGGCGGCTTTATCGGCCGGAACGTTATGCACTGAGCTGTAGGCGCCAAGGGCAGACTGGGCATACACCACGCGATCGCCAGCTTTAATGTGTGTCACTTTGCTGCCGACTTTGCTGACTACGCCGGCAGCTTCGGTACCCAGGCCGCTGGGCAGAGATGGCGGCGGATAAAGACCACTGCGGATGTAGGTGTCGATATAGTTGATCCCAATAGCTTTGTTCTCGACCTGGATTTCATTTTCCGCCGGGTCTACGGGTGTAAACTCCACCGCCTTGAGTACATCAGGGCCACCATGCTTGTGAAATTCAATACGTGTTGCCATGCTTCCTCCAAAAGAAATGTGGTAATCTTTCGACCCAATCATTATCTCGGTAACTCCATTCACTATGGCAGGAAATAAACCCTTCAACAAACAACAGACTGATGCTCGTGAGCGCGATCCCCAGGTCGCCGGGCTGAAAGTACCGCCGCACTCGATTGAAGCGGAACAGTCGGTGTTGGGCGGTTTAATGCTGGATAACGAACGCTGGGACGATGTCGCCGAGCGTGTGGTGGCGGAAGATTTTTATACCCGGCCGCACCGGCATATCTTCACGGAAATGCATCGCCTGCAGGAGATGGGGAAACCCATCGATCTGATCACGCTGGCAGAGTCGCTGGAGGTTCAGGGACAACTGGACAGCGTCGGCGGTTTTGCTTACCTGGCTGAGTTATCTAAAAATACGCCAAGTGCAGCGAATATTAGCGCTTATGCGGATATCGTCCGCGAACGTGCCGTTGTTCGTGACATGATTTCGGTTGCGAACGAAATCGCGGAAGCCGGGTTTGATCCGCAAGGCCGTTCCAGTGAAGATCTGTTGGATCTTGCTGAATCCCGTGTCTTTAAAATCGCGGAAAGCCGCGCAAATAAAGACGAAGGGCCGAAAAATATTACTGATGTGCTCGACGCCACCGTCGCGCGTATCGAGCAGTTGTTCCAGCAGCCGCACGACGGTGTCACCGGGGTGAACACCGGTTATGACGACCTCAATAAAAAGACGGCTGGTTTGCAGCCGTCAGACTTAATTATCGTTGCCGCGCGTCCGTCGATGGGTAAAACGACATTTGCGATGAACCTCGTCGAAAATGCAGCGATGTTGCAGGATAAGCCGGTTCTTATCTTTAGTCTTGAAATGCCCTCGGAACAGATCATGATGCGTACCCTGGCCTCGCTCTCACGCGTAGACCAAACCAAAATCCGTACCGGTCAACTGGATGATGAAGACTGGGCACGAATTTCCGGAACAATGGGTATTTTGCTGGAGAAACGAAACATCTATATTGATGACTCCTCCGGCCTGACGCCAACGGAAGTGCGCTCGCGTGCCCGTCGTATCGCCCGTGAACATGGCGGTATCGGACTTATCATGATCGACTACCTGCAGCTGATGCGCGTGCCGTCGCTCTCCGACAACCGTACGCTGGAAATTGCAGAAATCTCCCGCTCGCTGAAAGCGTTAGCGAAAGAATTGCATGTGCCGGTGGTGGCGCTGTCGCAGCTTAACCGCTCTCTGGAACAACGCGCCGACAAGCGTCCGGTTAACTCGGATCTGCGTGAATCCGGCTCCATCGAACAGGATGCCGACTTAATCATGTTTATCTATCGTGATGAGGTTTATCACGAAAACAGTGACTTAAAAGGCATCGCCGAAATTATTATTGGTAAGCAGCGTAACGGTCCGATCGGTACGGTGCGCCTGACGTTTAACGGACAGTGGTCCCGCTTCGACAACTATGCCGGTCCTCAATATGATGATGAGTAATTTCTAAGGAATACAAATGCAAGCGGCAACTGTAGTCATTAACCGCCGCGCTCTGCGACACAACCTGCAACGTCTGCGTGAACTGGCTCCTGCCAGTAAACTGGTTGCGGTCGTGAAAGCGAACGCCTACGGCCATGGTCTGTTAGAGACCGCGCGAACGCTCCCCGATGCGGACGCTTTTGGTGTCGCTCGTCTTGAAGAAGCCCTGCGGTTGCGAGCGGGAGGGATCACGCAGCCCATCCTGCTGCTGGAGGGATTTTTTGATGCCTCCGATCTGCCGACTATTTCCGCGCAGCGTCTGCATACAGCCGTCCATAACCAGGAGCAGCTCGAAGCCCTGGAAGCCGCTAATCTGGTTGAACCCGTTACCGTCTGGATGAAGCTCGACACCGGTATGCACCGCCTGGGCGTACGCCCTGAGCAGGCCGAGGCGTTTTATCAGCGCCTAACTCAATGTGAAAATGTGCGCCAGCCGGTCAATATCGTCAGCCATTTTGCGCGCGCAGACGAACCTGAATGCGGCGCGACCGAAAAACAGCTCGATATCTTCAACAGCTTTTGCGAGGGCAAACCTGGGCAGCGTTCGATTGCCGCATCGGGCGGTATTCTGCTGTGGCCACAGTCTCACTTCGACTGGGCGCGTCCGGGACTGATTCTGTATGGTGTGTCGCCACTGGAAAACCACTCTATCGGCGCCGATTTTGGCTGTCAGCCGGTGATGTCGTTGACCTCCAGCCTGATTGCGGTGCGTGAGCACAAAGCGGGCGAGCCGGTTGGTTATGGTGGTACCTGGTTGAGCGAGCGCGACACGCGTCTGGGTGTGGTGGCAATGGGCTATGGTGATGGTTATCCGCGCGCGGCGCCGTCTGGGACGCCGGTACTGGTCAATGGCCGTGAAGTGCCGATCGTCGGTCGCGTTGCGATGGATATGATCTGCGTCGATTTAGGCCCCGAAGCGCAGGATAAAGCCGGCGATTCGGTGATTCTGTGGGGGGAGGGACTGCCCGTTGAACGCATTGCTGAAATGACGAAAGTAAGTGCTTACGAACTTATTACGCGCCTGACCTCAAGGGTGGCGATGAAGTATATCGATTAGCAGAATGATGTGCTGGACAGGCGGTTACGCCGCCTTCCGGCAATATTACCCTCAACATCCTCTCGATCTTCTCCCGCTTCCGGTTTATTGTGTTCTTAACCCTTGCCTGTAAACCTGGAGAACCACACGTGTTTCAGAAAGTTGACGCCTACGCCGGCGACCCGATTTTATCGCTCATGGAGCGCTTCAAAGAAGATTCACGTAGCGACAAAGTGAACCTCAGCATCGGCCTGTATTACAACGAAGACGGAATTATTCCTCAGCTTAAAGCGGTGGCGGAAGCGGAAGCTCGACTTAATGCCAAACCGCATGGTGCTTCGCTGTATCTGCCGATGGAAGGTCTGAACACGTATCGTCATACTATTGCGCCGCTGCTGTTTGGCGCAGATCATCCGGTTCTCCAGCAGCAGCGCGTCGCAACTATTCAGACGCTGGGCGGCTCCGGTGCGTTAAAGGTTGGCGCAGACTTCCTGAAACGCTATTTCCCTGATTCTGGCGTATGGGTCAGCGATCCGACCTGGGAAAACCATATCGCGATTTTTGAGGGGGCTGGATTCGAAGTAAGCACTTACCCATGGTATGACGACACGACTAACGGCGTGCGTTTCAACGACCTGCTGGCAACGCTGAATACTTTACCGGCGCGCAGCATCGTGCTGCTGCATCCGTGCTGCCATAACCCGACGGGCGCGGATTTAACTCCTGCGCAGTGGGATAGCGTTATTGAGATCCTGAAAGCACGCGATTTGATTCCGTTCCTGGACATTGCTTACCAGGGCTTCGGTGGTGGAATAGAAGACGACGCCTATGCGATTCGCGCCATTGCCAGCGCCGGATTGCCCGCTCTGGTCAGTAACTCATTCTCGAAGATTTTCTCCTTGTACGGCGAGCGTGTCGGCGGACTGTCTGTAGTATGTGAAGATGCTGATACCGCCAGCCGCGTTCTGGGGCAGCTAAAAGCGACGGTGCGTCGTAACTACTCCAGCCCGCCAAACTTTGGTGCGCAGGTAGTTGCCGCGGTACTGGGTGATGACGCGCTGAAAGCCAGCTGGCTGGCGGAAGTCGAAGAGATGCGTACCCGCATTCTGGCGATGCGTCAGGAGCTGGTTAACGTATTGAATGCAGAGATCCCGGGCCGTAACTTTGACTACCTGCTGCAACAGCGCGGTATGTTCAGCTATACCGGGCTTAGCGCAGCCCAGGTTGATCGCCTGCGCGATGAGTTCGGTGTGTACCTGATCGCCAGCGGTCGCATGTGCGTAGCTGGGTTGAATCACGGTAACGTGCAGCGCGTGGCAAAGGCATTTGCCGCCGTTATGTAACCGGCTTTGTATGTTGCCGGATGGCGGCGTAAATGCCTTATCCGGCCTACAAAGTTATATGGATTTTCGTTTGTAGGTCTGATAAGCGTCGTGCCATCAGGCACGCTTTCCTGTGTGATCGTGCTCCTTTTCCAGGGCAAAACCAGAGAAAATCCTTCCTTTCCCTCCCCCTAAGGGGTAAGGTCAGATAGTTTTTTGACCAGTTGTTAATAAAAAAATGATAACTAACTGACTACTTAGGGAAAAATATGCGCAAGTTTACGTTGGCACTGAGTGCCGTTTGTTTATTGTTCACGCTAAATCAGCCAGCCCAGGCACTCGTTTCTTCTCCCTCTCAGCTCAATCCAGGCACCAATGTTGCAAAGCTCGCTGAGCAGGCTCCCATTCACTGGGTCTCCGTGGCACAAATTGAAAACAGCCTGACCGGACGTCCGCCGATGGCGGTCGGGTTTGATATTGATGACACAGTCCTCTTTTCCAGCCCAGGCTTCTGGCGCGGTAAAAAAACGTATTCTCCGGATAGTGAGGATTACCTGAAGAATCCGGCCTTCTGGGAAAAAATGAATAACGGCTGGGACGAGTTCAGTATTCCAAAAGAAGTCGCGCGCCAGCTAATTGATATGCACGTGCGTCGTGGTGACAGCATCTTTTTCGTGACCGGGCGTAGCCAGACGAAGACTGAAACGGTGTCGAAAACGTTGTCTGATAACTTTCACATCCCGGCTGGCAATATGAATTCGGTCATTTTTGCCGGCGATAAGCCGGGCCAGAACACCAAAACGCAGTGGTTGCAGGATAAAAATATCCGCATGTTTTACGGTGACACCGATAATGACATCACTGCCGCTCGCGACGTGGGTATTCGTGGTATTCGCATTTTGCGCGCCTCTAACTCCACTTATAAGCCGCTGCCACAGGCCGGTGCGTTTGGTGAAGAGGTGATCGTCAACTCGGAATATTGAGGACACTGGCTGCGGATTGCTGTTTTTTTAAACAAATTTACATTGCTGGCTTTTACCTTTTGCGGACTTGCTGCACACTGAATAAATGATGTTCTCATTAGGCAATATGCTGGTAAGGGGAATAACGATGACTAATTCGGAGTTGCTGCAATACTGCATGGCAAAAATGGGCGCGGAGCAGAGTGTTCACAGTGACTGGAAGGCCACGCAAATCAAAGTCGAAGATGTGCTTTTTGCCATGGTAAAAGAGGTGGAAGAACGCCCGGCGGTGTCTCTGAAAACCAGCCCAGAACTGGCAGAGTTGTTGCGCCAGCAGCATAGCGATGTTCGGCCAAGCAGGCATCTCAATAAGGCGCACTGGAGTACGGTGTATCTGGACGGCTCGCTGCCGGATTCACAGATTTATTATCTGGTCGACGCTTCTTATCAGCAGGCTGTGAACACGCTGCCTGCTGATAAACGGCGGATACTGACGCAGCCCTGAACGGTCTTGTTAAGCGTAGCGCCATCAGGCACAACCGTTGCCTGATGCTGCGCAAGCGCCTTATCAGGCCTACAAGCTTTATGCGTGTTCTGTGGGCCTGATAAGTGTTGCGTAATTACAACAGTGGTTTGAGGAAACGTGCCGTGTGTGAGGCTTCACACTCAGCGACCGTTTCTGGTGTGCCGGAGACAAGAATTTCGCCGCCGCCGCTGCCACCTTCCGGACCGAGATCGACAATCCAGTCAGCGGTCTTAATCACGTCCAGATTGTGCTCAATCACCACGATGGTGTTGCCCTGATCCCGGAGCTGATGCAGCACGTCCAACAGTTGCTGAATATCCGCAAAATGCAGACCGGTGGTCGGCTCATCGAGAATATACAGCGTTTGCCCGGTACCGCGTTTTGACAGTTCGCGCGCCAGCTTCACGCGCTGCGCCTCGCCGCCCGAGAGTGTGGTAGCGGACTGACCCAGTCGGATGTACGTCAGGCCAACGTCCATTAGTGTTTGCAGCTTACGCGCCAGCGCCGGAACGGCATCGAAGAACTCGCGTGCTTCTTCAATCGTCATATCCAACACTTCGTGGATAGTTTTGCCTTTGTACTTAATTTCCAGCGTTTCGCGGTTATAGCGCTTGCCTTTACATTGATCGCACGGCACGTAGATATCCGGCAGGAAGTGCATTTCGACTTTGATCACGCCGTCGCCCTGACAGGCTTCACAGCGTCCGCCGCGGACGTTAAAGCTGAAACGCCCCGGGGTATAACCGCGTGCACGTGACTCCGGCACGCCGGCAAACAGTTCGCGCACTGGCGTAAACACGCCGGTGTAGGTTGCCGGGTTAGAACGCGGCGTACGGCCAATCGGGCTTTGGTCAATGTCGATCACTTTGTCGAAATGTTCCAGGCCCTGAACGTCGCGATACGGCGCAGGTTCAGCCAGCGTCGCACCGTTCAGCGCCGTCTGCGCAATCGGGAACAGAGTATCGTTAATCAGTGTCGATTTACCCGAACCGGAAACACCGGTAATGCAGGTAAATAAACCTACCGGCAGCGTCAGGGTGACATCTTTCAGGTTGTTGCCGCGTGCGCCGGTGAGCTTCAGCACTTTCTCTGGGTCAGCCGCAACGCGCTGTTTAGGCACTTCAATCTTGCGTTTACCGCTCATGTACTGGCCGGTCAGCGACTCAGGCACTGCCATGATGTCGTCGAGCGTCCCTTCGGCGACGACCTGACCGCCGTGAACACCCGCGCCGGGGCCGATATCGATAACGTGGTCAGCGGCGCGAATCGCATCTTCATCGTGCTCGACTACAATGACGGTATTACCCAGATTACGCAGGTGGATAAGCGTACCCAGCAAACGCTCGTTATCGCGCTGATGCAAACCGATAGATGGTTCATCCAGCACGTACATAACACCGACCAGACCCGCGCCGATCTGGCTTGCCAAACGAATACGCTGGGCCTCACCGCCGGATAGCGTTTCCGCCGACCGCGATAGCGTCAGATAGTTGAGGCCGACGTTGACCAGGAACTTCAGACGATCGCCAATCTCTTTAAGAATTTTCTCGGCAATCTTCGCCCGCTGACCCGCAAGCTTCAGATTGTTGAAGAAATCCATTGCATGACCGATGCTCATGTCAGAAATTGCAGGCAGCGGCGTATTTTCAACAAATACGTGGCGGGCCTCGCGACGTAAACGTGTCCCTTCACAGCTGGCGCACGGTCGGTTACTGATGAATTTGGCTAATTCTTCGCGTACCGCACTGGATTCCGTCTCTTTATAACGGCGCTCCATATTGTGCAGCACACCTTCAAACGGGTGACGACGTACGGACGTATCGCCGCGATCGTTCATGTATTTGAATTCGATATTCTCTTTACCAGAACCGTACAGCACCACTTTATGCACGGTAGGATTCAGGCTGGCCCACGGGGCTTCGACGTCAAATTTATAGTGTTCCGCCAGAGACTTAAGCATCTGGAAATAATAGAAGTTACGGCGATCCCAACCACGAATAGCACCACCGGCCAGCGACAGTTCCGGGTTTTGAATCACCCGGTCAGGATCGAAATACTGCTGCACGCCGAGACCGTCACAGGTTGGACAGGCGCCCGCTGGGTTGTTAAACGAGAACAGCCGAGGTTCCAGTTCGCGCATGCTATAGCCGCAGATAGGGCAGGCGAAGTTGGCTGAGAACAGCAGCTCTTCCGCTTTCGGGTCGTCCATATCGGCGACCACCGCCGTACCACCGGACAGTTCCAGCGCGGTTTCAAAGGATTCAGCCAGTCGTTGGGTGAGATCGTCACGAACTTTAAAGCGGTCAATCACCACTTCAATAGTGTGTTTCTTTTGCAGCTCAAGCTTAGGCGGATCGGAAAGGTCACACACTTCGCCGTCGATACGGGCGCGGATATAGCCCTGGCCCGCCAGGTTTTCCAGCGTTTTGGTGTGCTCGCCTTTACGCTCCTTAATTACCGGCGCCAGCAGCATCAGACGTTTGCCTTCCGGCTGCGACAGGACGTTGTCCACCATCTGGCTAACGGTCTGCGCTGCCAGGGGAACGTCGTGATCCGGACAGCGCGGCTCGCCAACGCGGGCAAACAGCAGACGCAGATAGTCGTGAATTTCGGTAATTGTACCTACCGTGGATCGCGGGTTATGGGACGTCGATTTTTGTTCAATTGAGATGGCAGGAGAGAGCCCCTCAATGTGGTCGACATCCGGTTTTTCCATCAGCGACAGAAATTGACGCGCGTACGCGGAAAGGGATTCAACGTAACGACGCTGCCCTTCGGCATATAAGGTGTCGAAAGCGAGCGAAGATTTGCCTGAGCCCGAAAGCCCGGTGACGACAATCAGCTTGTCGCGCGGGATGACGAGGTTGATGTTTTTGAGATTATGGGTGCGGGCGCCCCGAACTTCGATCTTATCCATTCATCTTTCCCGGATTAAACGCTTTTTTGCCTGGCTGCATGGTGCTACCGGCGATCACAAACGGTTAATTATGACACAACCTGACCTGAATGGATATACAGTATTGGAATGCAAAACGCATGTTCCTGTGCAACAATGTCTGGCGGGGGTTGTTTACTGGAATCAACTTCGCAACGTAGTAAAAGCGCTATTGGAAATGCTACAATCCCGCGCTTACACTTATTCAGTAACGTTTTTCAGGAGACACGATCATGGCCAGCAGAGGCGTAAACAAGGTGATTCTCGTCGGTAATCTGGGCCAGGACCCGGAAGTACGCTATATGCCGAATGGTGGCGCAGTTGCCAACATTACGCTGGCTACTTCCGAATCCTGGCGTGATAAAGCGACCGGTGAAATGAAAGAGCAGACTGAATGGCACCGCGTTGTGCTGTTTGGCAAACTGGCGGAAGTGGCCAGTGAATATCTGCGTAAAGGTTCCCAGGTCTATATCGAAGGTCAGCTGCGTACCCGCAAATGGACCGATCAGTCCGGCGTAGAAAAGTACACCACTGAAGTTGTTGTTAACGTTGGCGGCACCATGCAAATGCTGGGCGGTCGTCAGGGCGGTGGTACTCCGGCAGGTGGTGGCCAGCAGCAGGGTGGTTGGGGTCAGCCTCAGCAGCCGCAGGGCGGCAATCAGTTCAGCGGCGGTGCGCACTCTCGTCCGCAGCAGTCCGCTCCGGCAGCGCCGTCTAACGAACCGCCGATGGATTTCGACGACGATATTCCGTTCTAATCCTTCTGCTTTTCGCTGAAAATTATGGCTACCTCAAGACCGGGGTAGCCATATGCAATTTTGTTATCAGTTCAACACCATCGGCCAGTCTGGCGGTGTGTGGCTCATCACATCAACCATCACGGTTTCAATGTTCTGCCAGATAGTGGACATATCCACCAGGGTTATGCCGAGCAATCCAGTCGCAAACCAGCAGGCAAACACCAGCCCCAAACCGCTGCTAATGACGGCCAGGCCAATATAATCTGATTTACGAAAACGGATATTGAGCGTACTGGCTAAAAACATCAGTACCGCGCTGAGTAGTTGCCACCGCAGAAGAACCACGCCAGTTGTTATTGTTGCCATGAAAAACGTCCTCAGAAAGTCTGGATGCCCAGGACAGCGCGGGGGTGTTCACCGAGGGTGTAGTACTCTGGCTATCGACGGGCAATAACATGAATGAAACATTGTTTCTGTTACATGATTTTTGTGAACTATATCACAAGTGCTCGTTTGTTCACCACTATTGGACGCTATTTTTGTAGGCCTAAAACCACTCTGAGTGTGTGGTTTAATTTAATGAAGGGTTGATAATAAATAACAATGTTTTAAACATGTATTTAGTCTGCTTGTTATATTTATCCTAAATTAAACGTTAAAAAACTTTAATGAATTTCTTAAACGCAGCCAGGATAATGCTCATAAAAAATTACTCCGTGGGGATAATAACGTTATGAAATAAGCATAACTTTAAGTTTGCCTTACGGAAAAATAATATCATCATCAACTATTATCAGACTTTTACATAGAGAAGTCTGTTGCTAATACTGATAGATTCATGCAACTTAATCAGTCGGTGTTTATAGCATCCTGCCTTGATGGGTTCTGGCATATACGAAACAGGGAAATAGGGCTGACATGAATCACAGTGCGCGACGCAAGATGCTGAAGTTCCTGGGAACATTCATGGTGGTATTGTTCCCCGTGGTGCTGGCGATTTGGTTTGCACATATCCGGGCGATGACCGAAACCCATAACCAACTCCGCTCTTTTGCTCAACTGGTGTTAAATAAAACAGAATTGGTAATCCTACAAGCCGATTTGGCGCGTGATATGGCCCAGTTGTATCAGGGTAAGATGTGTACCCCGGCACATCAGAAAAGTATGCTGAATATTA
Source organism: Citrobacter sp. Cf132 (assembly GCF_030333885.1). Taxonomy (NCBI): domain Bacteria; kingdom Pseudomonadati; phylum Pseudomonadota; class Gammaproteobacteria; order Enterobacterales; family Enterobacteriaceae; genus Citrobacter; species Citrobacter sp. Cf132. The sequence continues at coordinate 15,495 of NZ_JAOWFA010000048.1, read as the reverse complement.
TTCGCGGTCGTTTATATATCAGTGAGCTAATTTATGCGCAGGGCGATCATTTTTTGTGCTCTACGTCTATGGCGCCGACTGTTACTTATATTATGCCGACAGCCGACTATAAACGTACGCCGGATATCGCCATCTATTACTACCGCGATACCCCTTTTTTCGCTGGCTACAGAATGACGTACATGCAACGTGGGAACTACGTCGCAGTCATAAATCCATTATCCTACAGCGAAGTCATGTCAGATGATCCGGATCTGTCCTGGGGCGTATATGACACAGTAACAGATACGTTTTTCTCTGCCAGCGAAGCGGCAAATATTGCGCAATTCGCGCCTCTCGTACGCGGTGAAGCCTCGACCTTTCAACAAGACGATCGCTTTTACACCATCGTGCATTCAGAAAAACGCCCAATTGCGATCATTGTGTCGACCTCACACAACCGCGTAAGTCAGATTTTCTATCACGAGGCGGCGTTAACCATTCCCTTCGGGATTATCTGCAGCATCCTGATGTTATTGATGTGGTGGCGTACGCGTCAGGAATACCTGTCTCCCCGCCGTTTATTAAAACGCGCAATCAAAAATCGTCAGTTGCGTCTGCACTACCAGCCGATCATTGATATCAAAAACGGTCAGTGCGTTGGGGCCGAGGCTCTGCTGCGCTGGCCTGGCTGTAAAGGTGAGGTGATGAGTCCGACCGAGTTTATTCCGCTGGCTGAAAAAGAGGGAATGATCGAGCGGATCACGGATTACGTGGTTGAAGAGGTATTCAACGATTTGGGGTATTACCTTTCGGCACATCCACAGCTTTATATCTCGATAAACCTTTCTGCTTCTGATTTTCATTCATCCCGACTCATTGCCCTGATTACAGATAAGAACCGTGAGTACTCCGTGGCGGCCCAGCAAATTAAAGTCGAGGTAACGGAGCGTGGATTTGTTGATGTAGAAAAAATGACGCCGGTAATCCAGGCGTTCCGCCAGGCGGGTTATGAAGTGGCGTTTGATGATTTTGGCACGGGATACTCCAATCTACATAATTTGTCCGCGCTGAATGTCGATATCCTGAAGATCGACAAATCGTTTATTAGCACCCTGTCCACTAACAGCACCAGCCACATGATTGCCGAACATATCATTGAGATGGCGCAAAGCTTACATCTGAAAACGATCGCGGAAGGGGTAGAAACGACGGAGCAAATCGAGTGGCTGCGTGAACGCGGCGTACAGTATTGTCAGGGCTGGTATTTTGCGAAGGCGCTGCCGCCGCAGGAGTTCATGCACTGGATACAACGGTCGCCCGCCATACTGACGCAGAGCGGGCAATAAGCTTACAGGCGGTGGCGGTAATCGCTGGGGGTACGATCAAACTCGCGGCGAAACACGCGCGAAAAGGTTTGTTGCGATACATAACCAAGATCCATCGCGATATCGAAAATAGGTCGCTCAGTCGTCCTCAGTTCAACCGCCGCCAGCAGAAGTCGTCGCTGGCGGATGTAGTCACCCAGCGTCTGGCGCGTCACCGTGCGGAACATTCTCTGTAAATACCACTTCGAGTAACCTGATTTTTTCGCAACCGCCTCAATGTTCAGCGGCTGATCGATATGTTCATCAATCCATTCAATAAGGGTCTGAATAATCTGCTGATGGGACATAGGGCTGCCTCTTTCTCAGTATTCGATTCGTCGTTTTGTCTGTGGGCGAGTATAATTCCTCAAGTTAACTTGAGGTAAAGCGATTTATGGAAAAGAAATTACCCCGAATAAAAGCGCTGCTCACGCCAGGTGAAGTTGCAAAGCGTAGCGGCGTGGCAGTTTCGACCCTGCATTTCTATGAAAGCAAAGGGTTAATCAGCAGCATGCGCAACAGCGGTAATCAGCGTCGCTACAAACGTGATGTGTTGCGTTACGTGGCGATTATCAAGATTGCTCAACGTATTGGGATCCCGCTGGCAACGATTGGCGACGCGCTGGGCGTATTACCTGAAGGACATTCACTTAGCGCTAAAGAGTGGAAACAGCTCTCTTCGCAATGGCGTGAAGAGCTGGACCGACGCATTCATACTTTGGTGTCGCTACGTGATGAGCTGGATGGATGTATTGGTTGCGGCTGCTTGTCGCGCAGCGATTGCCCGTTGCGTAACCCAGGCGATCAGCTGGGCGAGCAAGGAACCGGGGCGCGTCTGCTGGAAGATGATTGATTGGTTTAAATATATGACGGGTATAAAACTAAAGCGCCACAGAGGGCGCTTTAGTTTGGTTCCGGTCTTTGTCTTTCACTCTATCCCGCTGGTTCACGGGAGGGTTTCCCCCGACATCAACACCCCTCAGTCGAGCACATTAGGGGAGGTTCCGGCCTGTGTTGATAATGTAAGTGTAAGCTACCTCCCTCCATTTGCCAGTCAAATGATGATTTTTTAGCCAAAAAAATTACCGCATCTTCACCGGTTTTCTTGCGCGAGTTTGCGCGAAAAATAAGAACGATTGTTGCGACAATCTGGCGAAATTTGTTACCAGATTGCGCATTGACGATAACGTTTGCGCATCGACTGGTTGTTTATTGTGCGTTATAAGAAGAAATGAGTAAAAAGCGGCAAAGTTCAGTTGAAAACCGGCGTATGATCGCTGGATAATCGTTTGCTTTTTTTTACCACCCGTTTTTTATGCGCGGAGCTAAACGTTTGCTTTTTTGCGACACCCCTAATGACGCAAACCTGGCACATGGAGAAAACGTTTAGCAGGCAGTGGATTGTCCAGCACGCATAATGACGAAAAAATAAACTCTCAGGGGATGTTTTCTATGTCTACGCCTTCAGCGCGTACCGGCGGTTCACTCGACGCCTGGTTTAAAATTTCGCTTCGCGGCAGTACCGTTCGTCAGGAAGTCGTTGCCGGATTAACGACGTTCCTCGCCATGGTTTACTCCGTTATTGTGGTTCCAGGGATGCTGGGTAAAGCCGGATTCCCGCCTGCCGCTGTATTTGTGGCAACCTGCCTGGTCGCGGGCGTCGGTTCTATTGTCATGGGCCTGTGGGCAAATCTGCCGCTGGCGATTGGTTGCGCCATTTCTCTGACGGCGTTTACCGCATTCAGCCTGGTATTGGGGCAACATATCAGCGTGCCCGTTGCGCTGGGCGCGGTGTTCCTGATGGGCGTCCTGTTTACCATCATTTCCGCGACGGGTATTCGTAGCTGGATCCTGCGCAATCTGCCGCAGGGCGTTGCGCACGGTACGGGAATCGGTATCGGCCTGTTCCTGCTGCTGATTGCGGCAAACGGCGTTGGTCTGGTGATTAAGAATCCGCTGGACGGTCTGCCGGTTGCGCTGGGCGACTTCGATACCTTCCCGGTGATTATGTCGCTGGTTGGTCTGGCGGTGATTATTGGCCTCGAAAAACTGAAAGTACCGGGCGGCATCCTGCTGACTATTATCGGTATTTCCATTGTTGGCCTGATTTTCGACCCGGCCGTGCATTTCTCCGGTATTTTTGCCATGCCGTCTCTGAGCGACGAAAACGGCAACTCGCTGATCGGCAGCCTGGATATTATGGGCGCACTGAATCCTATCGTTCTGCCGAGCGTGCTGGCGCTTGTTATGACCGCCGTCTTCGATGCGACCGGCACCATTCGTGCCGTAGCCGGACAGGCGAATTTGCTGGATAAAGACGGACAGATTATCGACGGCGGCAAAGCGCTGACCACCGACTCCCTGAGCAGCGTGTTCTCTGGTCTGGTGGGCGCTGCTCCTGCGGCGGTATACATTGAATCCGCAGCGGGTACGGCGGCAGGCGGTAAAACTGGCCTGACGGCGATCACCGTTGGTGTCCTGTTCCTGCTGATCCTGTTCCTCTCTCCGCTCTCGTATCTTGTACCGGTATACGCAACGGCGCCTGCACTGATGTATGTGGGCCTGTTGATGCTGAGCAACGTTGCGAAAATCGACTTTGCTGACTTTGTCGACGCAATGGCGGGTCTGGTAACGGCCGTATTTATCGTGCTGACCTGTAACATCGTTACCGGCATTATGATTGGCTTTGCTACCCTGGTGATTGGCCGTCTTGTCTCTGGCGAATGGCGCAAGCTGAACATCGGCACGGTGGTTATCGCTATCGCGCTGGTGGCCTTCTACGCGGGCGGCTGGGCTATCTGATTTTTGTTCGATAAAGATCCTCAAAACGGGTGGCTTTGGCCGCCCGTTTTTATTTTCAGAACACACTCGTTGTCTTTTGCGTTACTCTCAATTAGATAGAATTGAGGCACGACGCCTCTCATCACCAATCATAAGAAACATCGCAAACAGGGAACGCATGGAAATCTTTTTCACCATACTCATCATGACCCTTGTGGTCTCGCTGTCGGGGGTATTTACTCGCGTATTGCCCTTCCAACTCCCTTTACCCCTAATGCAGATCGCCATCGGCGCCTTGCTGGCGTGGCCGACGTTTGGTTTGCATGTGGAATTCGATCCTGAGCTGTTTTTGGTGCTGTTCATCCCGCCGCTGCTCTTTGCCGATGGCTGGAAGACGCCAACGCGTGAGTTTCTCGAGCATGGGCGAGAGATCTTCGGCCTTGCGCTGGCGCTGGTGCTGGTCACGGTGGTCGGCATTGGATTTATGATTTACTGGCTGGTGCCGGGGATACCACTTATCCCAGCCTTTGCGCTGGCCGCCGTCCTTTCGCCAACCGATGCTGTTGCCCTTTCCGGCATTGTGGGGGAGGGGCGCATACCGAAGAAAATCATGGGCATCCTGCAGGGCGAAGCGTTGATGAACGACGCCTCCGGTCTGGTCTCTCTGAAGTTTGCCGTCGCCGTGGCGATGGGGACGATGGTATTCACCGTTGGTGGCGCAACGCTTGAGTTCTTCAAAGTGGCGATTGGCGGCATCCTGGCTGGTTTTGTCGTCAGTTGGCTGTACGGGCGCTCCCTGCGCTTCCTCAGCCGCTGGGGCGGTGACGAGCCGGCAACGCAAATCGTCCTGCTGTTCCTGCTGCCGTTTGCGTCTTACCTGATTGCGGAACACATCGGCGTTTCTGGTATCCTCGCGGCGGTCGCTGCCGGGATGACGATCACCCGTTCCGGGGTGATGCGCCGCGCACCGCTGGCGATGCGTTTACGTGCTAACAGTACCTGGGCAATGCTGGAGTTTGTGTTTAACGGCATGGTCTTCTTGCTGTTAGGGCTACAGTTACCGGGGATTCTGGAGTCTTCTTTGGCGGCGGCCGAGGTCGATCCGAACGTTGAAATCTGGATGCTGTTTACCGATATCGTGCTGATTTACGTGGCGCTGATGCTGGTACGTTTTGGCTGGCTGTGGACGATGAAAAAATTCAGTCTGCGCTTCCTGAAGAAAAAACCGATGGAATTCGGATCCTGGACGACGCGTGAAATCCTGATTGCCTCCTTTGCCGGTGTACGCGGAGCAATTACCCTCGCCGGTGTGCTCTCCATTCCACTGTTGTTACCGGATGGTAGCGGATTCCCGGCGCGATATGAGCTGATCTTCCTTGCCGCAGGCGTGATTCTGTTCTCGCTGTTTGTTGGCGTGGTGATGTTGCCGATTCTGCTACAACATCTGGAAGTGGCAGACCACTCGCAGCAGCAGAAAGAGGAACGTATTGCTCGCGCTGCTACGGCAGAAGTGGCGATTGTCGCGATCCAGAAAATGGAGGAGCGACTGGCCGCGGACACCGAAGAGAACATCGATAATCAGTTACTCACCGAGGTGAGTTCCCGCGTGATTGGTAACCTGCGTCGTCGCGCCGACGGACGCAACGATGTGGAAAGCTCGATGCAGGAAGAAAACCTCGAGCGACGTTTCCGCCTGGCAGCGTTGCGTTCAGAACGCGCAGAGCTTTATCACCTGCGCGCGACGCGGGAAATCAGCAATGAAACGCTGCAAAAGCTGCTGCACGATCTGGACTTGCTGGAAGCGCTGTTGATCGAGAATCAATAAACGAGAGAGCCTGATGCGCTACGCTTATCAGGCCTATGGGGTAGCACGTTGTAGGCCGGATAAGGCGTTTGCGCCGCATCCGGCGAAAGATCTGCCTGATGGCGCTGCGCTTATCAGGCCTACATAAAATATTCATCGTGTAATTTGCGAGCCGCTTTCCTGAACTGATCTGTTTGTCTTGTCTGTTCCCTCTTTTCTCCATACGGTTGAGGAAAGGGGGAAACATGTCCAACTATCGACGAAATTACATCAACGGAGGAACCTGGTTTTTTACGGTAAATCTGCAGGACCGTCGAAGCCAGCTTCTGATATCAAAAATTGATCGGTTACGTTGTGCTATTTCTGCGGTACAAAAAATGAAACCTTTTTATATCAATGCGTGGGTCGTATTACCTGAGCATATGCATTGCATCTGGACGTTGCCTGAAAATGACGCTGATTTTTCATCCCGCTGGCGGGAAATTAAGAAGCATTTCACGCGATCGTTGTCTGCCCGACATATCTGGCAACCTCGCTTTTGGGAACATACCATCCGCGATGAGCACGATTATCGACAGCATGTTGATTATATTTACATTAACCCAGTGAAGCACGGGTGGGTAAAACAGGTACAGACATGGCCTTTTTCAACATTTCATCGCGATGTGAGGCGTGGTTTGTTCCCACACAATTGGGCAGGTGAAATAATGGATTTTAATATGGGTGAACGTGCCTGATGGCGCTACGCTTATCAGGCCTACAAAACCGATGTAGGCCGGATAAGGCGTTTGCGCCGCATCCGGCATTTTACGACGCTTGCGGCAGCCAAAACCCTTCACAGCATTTGAGCCACGCCTGGGCGCTGTGCGACAGATACACGCCTTCGCGCCAAATCATGCCCAATTGCCAGCGTAAATCACTCTCCAGAGGGATCCAGCGCAACGTTTGCTTATCCAGGCGCTGGCAAATCGGCTCCGGTAAAATGGCAATCCCGACTCCGGCTTGTACCATCGCAGCCAGAAAATCCCACTGCCCGCTGCGCACCGCGATGCGGGGCTTGACGTTGTGTTGGCTAAACAGCTCAAGCAATTGGCGGCTCAACGCGAAATCTTCGTTGTAGATCAGTAGCGGATGTTCCGCCAGTGCCTCGGGGGAAATGGATTCGCATGTTGTCCACTGACCGGAGCGGGGGACCAGCACGCAGAGCGGATGACTGAAAAGCGGTAAGGTCGCCAGACCACTCTCTTCTTCAACCGGCAGCGCGGTCATCGCAACATCCAGATCGCCGTTCATCACCGCCTGCTGGACGGTTAAGCCGCCAAATTCAGAGACCTTCAGCTCAACGCCGGGATAGCGCTGGCGAAACAGGCTGATGGGCCCGGCCATCAACATACCGACCATCGGCGGGATACCGAGGCGCAGCACACCCCTGTTGAGGTGATTAATGTCGCTAAGTTCGGCTTCAAGCTGGCGAAACTCAGCGAGGATCGCCAGGCCGCGTTCGAAAACGACCTGTCCGGTGTCGGTTAACAACAATCGCCGCCCGTCGCGGATGAGCAATGTGCAATTAAGCTCGTCTTCAAGGTTCTTCAACATCTTGCTGATGGTGGGCTGGGTGACAAAAAGCTTCTCCGCTGCGCGAGTAAAGCTCTGCTGACGAACCACCTCAACAAAATATCGCAGCGTTCTGATATCCATGATTATTCCTTAAGACTATGCCTGCAATGAGTTTAATTCATTTCAGTCCTGGACGGGGGCTCTCTATACTGGCGCTCTCTATTTTTTAAGGACATACCCTCATGGCTGTGGCGATAAGCCGCGTGACGCCTGCTGTTATTCATCGACTCCAGATCCCCGTTCAGGTTCTGTTGTACGCAGGTCTCTTTGTATTTGCTCAATATCTTGTCTCCTGGCTGCATCTGCCGCTTCCTGCCAACCTGGTAGGGATGGTGCTGATGCTGGCGTTAATTGTCTGCCGGGTTATCCCGCTGAACTGGATTCGCGCAGGTGCTCGCTGGTTACTGGCTGAAATGCTGCTGTTTTTTGTCCCGGCGGTGGTCGCCGTTGTGAACTACACGCAGCTGTTGCTGGTTGATGGCTGGCGTATATTTGCCGTCATTGCGATCAGTACGCTGATGGTGCTCGGCGCCACGGCGTGGGTGGTGGATAAAGTGTATCGCTATGAAATGAGCAGGTTAAACCGTGAGTAATTTCCAGCTAAGCGTGTTGTGTCTGGTGATTACGCTGGGTATCTACTTTGCTAATAAGCGTTTGTATCGCCGTTTTCGTAAATTACCGCTGATGCCATTAGTTCTCACCCCGGCCCTGCTGGTGCTGATGCTAGTCTTCGGCCATATCTCCTGGCAAAACTATATTGGTGAATCGCACTGGTTGCTGTGGCTGTTAGGACCGGCGACCATCGCCTTTGCCGTTCCGGTGTATGACAACCTTGCGGTGATTAAGCGTCACTGGATGTCGCTGACGGCGGGCGTGGTAACGGCAACGCTGGTGGCCGTTACCAGTTCCGTGTGGCTGGCGCGCCTGTTTATGTTGCCTGATGAGATCCAACGCAGTCTGGCGGTGCGTTCCGTCACCACGCCATTTGCGCTGGCAGCGGCAGAGCCATTGGGCGGGCAGCCGGACCTGGTGGCCTTGTTCGTGGTGGTGACCGGCGTATTCGGCATGGCGGTCGGCGATGTGCTGTTTTTACGCCTTTCCATTCGTGAAGGAATGGCGAAAGGCGCAGGATTTGGCGCTGCATCGCATGGCGCAGGCACGGCGCGCTCTTATGAGCTTGGTCAGCAAGAGGGCGTGGTTGCCAGTCTGGTAATGATGCTTTCCGGCGTGGTGATGGTATTGGTTGCGCCACTGGTCGCGAGGCTGATGTTCTAAGAAAGGATGTAATCCTCCGGCCCGAAAGCCGGAGGAGAAGGGATGTTAGTGCGCGCGACCTTGTTCTACGCCGTACCCGGTCTGGGAGCGGATGAACTGAGCACGGAACTGCTCGCGTTCGCGGTTGCCTTCTTCTGAGTTGTCGGTAGCAGAGAAGAACCAGATCCCGAGGAACGCTATGCTGATGGAGAACAGCGCTGGATATTCATACGGGAAAATGGCTTTTTCGTGACCGAGGATCTGGACCCAAATGGTTGGGCCGAGAATCATCAATACTACCGCTGTTAACAGACCTAACCAGCCACCCAGCATTGCGCCACGGGTGGTCAGACGCGACCAGTACATGGAAAGCAGGATGATCGGGAAGTTGCAGCTGGCCGCGATGGCGAACGCCAGACCCACCATGAAGGCGATGTTCTGGTTCTCAAACAGCACGCCGAGCAGGATGGCTATCACACCCAGTACCAGTACGGTGATTTTTGACACCTTCAGCTCTTCACGTTCGGTTGCGCCTTTGCGGAATACGTTGGCGTACAGGTCGTGAGAAACTGCCGAAGCGCCCGCCAGCGTCAGCCCGGCAACCACCGCCAGGATGGTGGCAAACGCCACTGCAGAGATGAAGCCGAGGAACAGGTTACCGCCCACCGCATTCGCCAGGTGAACCGCCGCCATGTTGTTACCACCGATCAGTGCGCCTGCAGCATCTTTGTACTCTGGATTAGCACCTACCAGCATGATCGCGCCAAAGCCGATGATAAAGGTCAGGATGTAGAAATAACCCATAAAGCCGGTGGCATAGAATACGCTCTTACGCGCTTCGCGGGCATCGCTGACCGTGAAGAAACGCATCAGAATATGCGGCAAACCTGCTGTACCGAACATCAATCCAAGACCTAACGACAGGGCGGATATCGGATCTTTTACCAGACCGCCCGGGCTCATAATCGCGGAGCCTTTTGGGTGTACTGCCATCGCTTCGGTGAACAGGTTGTTGAAGCTGAAGCCGACGTGCTTCATTACCATGAAGGCCATAAAGCTGGCGCCGAACAGCAGCAGAACAGCTTTAATGATCTGTACCCAGGTGGTTGCTAGCATGCCGCCAAACAGAACGTACATCATCATCAGTACGCCAACCAGTACGACGGCGATGTGATAGTTCAGACCAAACAGCAGCTCAATCAGTTTACCTGCGCCGACCATCTGGGCGATCAGATACAGCGCGACCACCACCAGGGAACCACAGGCCGACAGAATACGGATTGGACCCTGCTTCAGACGATAAGAAGCAACGTCAGCAAAGGTGTAACGACCGAGGTTACGCAAACGCTCAGCAATCAGGAACAGAATAATTGGCCAGCCGACCAGGAAGCCGAGTGAGTAAATCAGCCCGTCATAACCGGAGGTAAATACCAGCGCGGAAATTCCAAGGAACGATGCCGCCGACATATAGTCGCCCGCAATCGCCAGCCCGTTCTGGAAACCGGTGATGTTACCGCCGGCGGTGTAGTAGTCATTACGCGAACGTACGCGTTTAGACGCCCAGTAGGTAATGCCGAGCGTAAAGATGACGAAAATCAGGAACATAACAATCGCCTGCCAGTTGGTTGGCTGGCGTTGAACTGCACCGCTAATAGCATCCGCCGCGTTTGCGGCGAAGGGCAGCGTGGCGGCAAGCGCCGTCAGGACTCTCTTCATGATGCTTTAACCTCGTGCAGAACCGCATTGTTCAGGCGATCAAATTCACCGTTTGCCCGCCAGATATAAATCCCGGTCAGAATGAAGGAGATAAGGATCACACCGACCCCAATCGGAATACCCCGGGTGACGCTGGTTCCCGCGTGGAGCGGCGTACCCAGCCAGCCAGGCGCAAAGGCAATCAGTAAAATAAAGCTGATATAAACTGCCAGCATGATGATGGACAGAATGGTGGCAAACCGTTGCCGTTTTTCTACTAACTCCCTGAAACGCGCACTGTCTTCTATCCGCTGATAAATTTGGTCATTCATCACAGAGTCTCCAGAGATACCCCCTTCGTCTTTCACGCCGCAGGTGCGTTGGCCGCACTCGCCCACCCCAGTCACATAGTGAACTATGCTCCTGGGGATGTGCTCGCTTGCCGCCTTCCTGCAACGCGAAATCCTTTGGGGGAGGGTTTTTATATTTCCCTCCCGGTCAGGGGAGGGGTAGGGATAGGATTTGTAGACCCGATAAGCTGCGCGCCATCGGGCATTTCACAGTTATGGTTATGATGGCATCGCGATGGCCTGCTTCTCTTCGAGCAGTTTCTCCACGACGCCAGGATCGGCGAGAGTCGAGGTATCGCCCAGATTGCTGGTATCGCCCGCCGCGATTTTACGCAGAATACGGCGCATGATTTTGCCGGAGCGGGTTTTCGGCAGTGAGTCGGTCCAGTGCAGCACGTCTGGCGTTGCCAGCGGGCCAATTTCTTTACGCACCCAGTTGCGAACCTCGGCGTACAACTCAGGTGACGGCTCTTCACCGTGATTCAGCGTGACGTAAGCGTAGATCGCCTGGCCTTTAATATTATGCGGAATCCCTACCACCGCGGCTTCGGCAATCTTCGGATGCGACACCAGCGCCGATTCGATTTCAGCTGTTCCCAGACGGTGGCCGGAGACGTTCAGCACATCGTCCACACGTCCGGTGATCCAGTAATAGCCATCTTCGTCACGGCGCGCGCCGTCGCCGCTGAAGTACATATTCTTGAAGGTAGAGAAGTAGGTTTGCTCAAAGCGTTCGTGATCGCCAAACAGCGTTCTCGCCTGGCCCGGCCACGAGTCGGTAATCACCAGATTGCCTTCGGTCGCGCCTTCCAGCGGATTACCTTCGTTATCGACAATCGCAGGCTGTACGCCAAAGAATGGACGGGTTGCAGAACCGGCTTTCAGTTCGGTGGCGCCCGGCAGCGGGGTGATCATGAATCCACCGGTTTCAGTCTGCCACCAGGTATCGACGACCGGGCATTTTTCGTTGCCGATCTTCTTCCAGTACCACTCCCATGCTTCCGGGTTGATCGGCTCGCCAACTGAACCCAGGATATGCAGTGACGAACGGTCAGTGCCTTCAATCGCTTTATCGCCTTCCGCCATCAGGGCGCGAATGGCGGTCGGTGCGGTATACAGTATATTGACCTGATGCTTGTCCACAACCTGCGACATACGCGCCGGGGTAGGCCAGTTTGGCACGCCTTCGAACATCAGCGTGGTTGCGCCGCAGGCCAGCGGACCGTACAGCAGGTAGCTGTGCCCGGTTACCCAGCCTACGTCAGCGGTACACCAATAGATATCGCCCTGATGGTAATCAAACACATACTTAAAGGTAGTTGCAGCGTAGACCAGATACCCGCCGGTAGTGTGCAGCACGCCTTTCGGCTTGCCGGTTGAGCCAGAGGTATACAGGATAAACAGCGGATCTTCGGCGTTCATCTCTTCCGGCTGGTGTTCTGAGCTGGCCTTCTCGATAAGATCGGACCACCACAGGTCGCGACCTTCCTGCCATTCCGTTTTCCCACCGGTACGTTTGAGAACGACCACATGCTCCACGGTTTTCACATTTGGATTTTTCAGCGCATCATCCACGTTCTTTTTCAGTGGGATAGCACGCCCGGCGCGTACGCCTTCGTCGGCGGTGATCACCAGGCGTGAATTGGAGTCGATAATACGTCCGGCGACGGCTTCCGGTGAGAAACCACCGAAGATGACTGAATGCACCGCGCCAATACGGGCGCAGGCCAGCATGGCGACCGCAGCTTCCGGCACCATCGGCATATAAATGGCCACCACGTCACCTTTTTTAATGCCTAAATCCAGTAGCGTATTGGCGAAACGGCAGACATCGCGATGCAACTCGCGATAGGTAATGTTTTTGCTTTGGGTTGCGTCATCGCCTTCCCAGATGATGGCGGTACGATCGCCGTTTGCCTGCAGGTGGCGGTCAAGGCAGTTTGCGGCCAGATTCAGGGTGCCGTCTTCGTACCATTTAATCGACACGTTGCCTGGTGCGAAGGAAGTGTTCTTCACCTGGCTGTACGGCTTGATCCAATCAAGAATTTTTCCCTGTTCGCCCCAAAATGTGTCGGGTTCGTTAACGGATTGCTGGTATTTCTCTGCGTACTGCTCCGGATTTATCAGGCAACGATCCGCAATGTTTGCGGGAATAGCGTGTTTATGTATTTGGCTCATGGCTTTTGTTCTCCTTGTAGGATGTTAATAATATGTCTCATAAACGTTAAATGTAGGGGCTTTGAGAGTTTTGTTTAGTATTTGCGCGGCAGATCACGCAATAAACGAATTGTGCAAATTAGCGACAAACTGAATTTTGAAGGGAGCTAGCAAAATTGACTAAATCTCGCGATAACATGTAGTTATCTAAAGGATTGTTGAAAAGGTGATCTGTATCTGAATTAGACAAAAGAGGGAGCAATCAAAGGGTGTTACTAACTCTAAAGTGGTATTTTACATACACTTACAATTGATTAAAGACAACATTTTCAGTGTGGTTTCTTGTTACAAATAGGGTGGAGCAATGTCATGACAGTGTCAAGGCTCAATTGAAATGTCCGTTATCCAGCTCAATTAAAATGACCACTTTGATCTCTCATTCTCTTTACTGATAGACTTTCCTCCGACTGAAACAACAGGATGATTGAGCCCATGCTTCGATACGAGTTAACGCCGAACAATGCAGGTTTTATACTGTGGGGAGATTCAGAAGCCCTGAATGAATTACATGAACTCATTCATTACATCGTGGATGAAAGCCCACTGATTAAAGTTAAAGACGGATTTATGTTATCCCTTGCCTATGATATTCGTAAAGCACGGGAAGGTAATCGTCGTGTTGAGCAACATCAGTATGATCAACATGATACATATAAGCTTTATGGTGTTGAGCTTTTATGGCCTCTGGTCCTGGTACAGTCCTCAATACTCAGAAACTCAATGGGTTATATTCAGACAGACAAAAACCAGCTGTCTGTCATGTATGCCTTTGAATACCTGATAGAATCAGCATTAACAGAGTCTGAGAGAACAACGTCGAATGATATTATGCTAACAGTAAAATATGCATCAGACTCTGATTTTAATTTCATTGAGGATAATATTGACAGCAGGTGCTGCTATTTTATCAGCCTATCTCCGGAGCAAAGAAAAAAGCAGTTAATCAGTATTGTTCGTTCTTTTCATTCATTATGGGGTAAGTATGCCCGTGAAAAGCAGGACATAAAGATGCTGAACGAAATGAATAATACATCATGGGTCTGGCCGGACAATATCAACTGGTGAGCAACCACTGTCCGGCCAGTGAGTACCATCAGCGGGCTCTTTTACCAAAAATGTCCTCTGAACGTGACTGAAGCTGTTTGAGTGCTTCGAGCATGTCATCATTATCCAGTGAGCGCTGGGATTTCTTCCCTTCCTGCTTTGGCCGTCGTCGGGAAGGGCCATCTCCAGCGGGAATTGACTGAGAGCGCGTGTTATCCCGCTTGCTCTGCACCAGACTGATAAACTCCAGGGTTCGGCCAAGACGCTTGTTATCGACAATCGCGCCCTGGTCGATTTCTGACAGTCGGTCGTAGGTAGAGTAGGGAAGTAGCGTACCGTTCAGGCGCAGCTCTTTTCTGCCATCAGGATAGTGATACACATCGATATATTTACCTATTGCACGGCGACTCAGTTCGCTGTCTTCAATCAGGTACAACATTTTATCATATTGTATCGTCAACGATTTTGAGACTTTACGTTTTTCACGAACAGTGAAAATAAGCCCCAGGTCCTCATCATGTTCTACAGCACGGTGTACGTCAAAATCATGTCGCGGTACTTTGCCAAAACGGCGGTTATAGTCAGCCATATAGGCCTCAGCGAAGTCATTTGCAGCCTCCATTGAACAAATGCCCTGTAACCGCAGCTCTTTGACCAGACGATCCTGTAAAGTGAGGTGAGCTCGTTCTACACGCCCTTTGGCGGGACTGGTTTCTGCACAGATAGTCTGGATGTTCAGTTCATGCATGGCTCGCCCAAACTGAGTATGCCCGTCTCCGCCTGTGGCGTGTTTATTGTTAACACGAAAAACACCGGCTTTATCGCTGTACAGTGCCAGCGGTTTACCATGCTTATCGATATAGCGCCGCGTGGCTTCGAAGTAAGAAAACGTGGACTCCGATTTAACAAACAACAGTTCCATCAGTTTGCTGGTTGCATCATCAACATAGACCAGCGCGGTGCAGGCCGGGCCACGGCCTTCAAACCAGTCGTGATCACAGCCATCTATTTGTATCAGCTCACCAGTACACGGACGCCGGTACCGTGGTTGAGGGATCCTTGCGGCACGTTGTTTACGGGGAACCCATAAGCCAGCCCGCACCATGATGCGCCGGACAGTTTCTTTGCCAAGAAACAGTCCGTGGAGTTCTTCGAGCTTTTCACGCGCCAGAGTCGGACCGAAATCAGCATAACGCGTCTTGATCAGTTCCAGAGCCTGATCTGCGAGCCCGGGTGGCAACTGGCGGTTACCACGCATGCCACATCGTCTGCTGGCCATACCAAGCGGTCCGCCTTCACGGTAACGGGCAAGAAGTCTGCGGCATTGCCTGTCGCTGATACCGAGGTGCTCGGCCGCACGGCGCGTTGTGATGCGACGTTCAATGAC
>NZ_JAOWFA010000047.1:0-8122 GCF_030333885.1 Citrobacter sp. Cf132 | reverse complement strand
GTAAGCGTACAGCGAGAACCGTATTGACGGGAACGGGTTATTCAGTTGGCAGGGTTATTCGCCAGGGTAACAGTTCGCTGACCTGATTGACCGGCCAGTCAGCTATGACGTTGAGCACATGACAGAGATACCTCTCTGGCTCCACGCCGTTCAGTTTGCACGTCCCGATCAGGCTGTACAGCAGTGCTCCGCGCTCACCACCGTGGTCAGAGCCGAAGAACAAGAAGTTTTTGCGGCCCAGGCTGACCGTCCGCAGCGCATTTTCAGCGATATTGTTATCGGCTTCAGCCCAGCCATCGTCTGCATAGTACGTCAGTGCTGGCCACTGGTTCAGTGCGTACGCGAACGCCTTCGCCAGCTCTGAGTGTCGCGACAGCGTTTTCATCTTTTCACGCAGCCAGCTTTCCAGGGATTTCAGTCGCGGTTTAGCTTTCTGCTGACGCTCACCAAGACGCTGCTCTGCCGGCATTCCCCGTATTTCAGCCTCGATAGCATACAGTTCGCCTATCCGTTTCAGGGCTTCCTCCGTCAGCACTGATGGAGTACGAACGTGCACATCATGGATCTTGCGGCGGGCGTGAGCCCAGCAGGCTGCTTCAGTTATCTGTCCATTGCGGTACAGCTCGTTGAACCCGGCGTACGCATCCGCCTGCAGAACACCGCTGAAGCCCGCAAGATGGCTCTGCGGATGGATGCCTTTTCTGTCCGGGCTGTAAGCGAACCACACGGCCGGCGCCAGCGCTGACCCGGCGTTGCGGTCGTCGCGAACGTACGTCCACAACCGCCCGGTCTTCGTCTTTTTATTACCTGGTAACAGTACCGGGACGGGCGTGTCATCGGCGTGGAGTTTGCCACCCATCAGGACATAGTCCTGAAGCGCCTCTTCCAGCGGCGACAGTAGCCGGCAGCATGCATCCACCCAGCCCGACAGCAGTGAGCGACTCAGTTCCACGCCCTGGCGGCCGTATATTTCAGACTGGCGGTACAGTGGTGTGTGCTCTGCATACTTTGAGGTCAGCACGCGGGCCAGCAACCCCGGGCCGGCGATACCCCGCTCAATGGGCCGTGAAGGCGCCGCTGCCTGCACGATCGCATCGCACTGAGTACAGGCATGTTTTTCACGTACTGTCCGGATAACCCGGAAGGCGCTGCGCATCAGCTCCAGCTGTTCGGCGGCATCTTCACCCAGGTAACTCAGCGAACCACCGCACTCCGGGCAACAGGATTCTGCCGGAAGCATACGCTTTTCATCACGCGGGAGTGATTCGGGGAACGGTCTGCGGGTGCGGGTCTGACGCAGCGAGCGCTGCACTTCCGGGTCATCCACACGACCGGTCAGCGTATCGCTTTCTTTCTGAAGCACCTTCAGGTCAGCTTCCATCTGTGCGATACGACGGGATACTTTTTCGGAACGGCTGCCGAAGTTCATCCGGCGGAGTTTATCCAGCTGCGCCTGCAGGTGGTCTATTTCGCGCTCACGGTCGGCCAGCTTTTCCAGCAGGGCGCGGTTCAGCGCTTCCTGTTCGGCAAGCCGCTGTTTCAGCAGAAGGATTTCGTCAGAAGAGGTGTCGTTCATAAGCCCGTATTTTACCAGGCTTATTCAGCAACAACCAGGATAAAGAGGCCTACAACATGGTCAGAGATGTCAGCAACCGTTTAGGTTGTCGCCAGTCGATGCCTTCCATCAGCATCGCCAGCTGGGCCGGGGTCAGGAACACTTTGCCATCACGGGCAGAGGGCCAGGCGAAGCGACCACGCTCCAGCCGTTTGGTCAGCAGGCACAGCCCGTCGCCGGTGGACCACAGCAGTTTGACCTGGTTGCCGCTGCGACCCCGGAAGATGAAGACGTGGCCGGACATCGGATCGTCTTTCAGCGCCGTCTGTACTTTTGCGGCAAGACCGTTGAAGCCATTTCTCATATCAGTGGTACCGGCAACCAGCCAGATTTTGGTACCTGTTGGTAACGGGATCATCGCTTCAGCTCCTGTATCAGCAGAGCCAGGAACTTTTCGCTGACAGTGCCGTTGAGGCGGAGCGTCCCGTGCCGGAACGTTATCTCACAGCTGATACTGAGGGCTTCCGGGCTCTCAGTGGGCGGCTCTGGCTGTACGTCAGCGGCATCGAGAGTCACAGGAAGTAGCTGCGGGTTCTCTGAAGAAGGTAATAGCAGCTTTCCCTCGCGCCATTGTTGGCGCCATTTGAACAGCAGATTGGCGTTAATGCCATTTTCAAGCGCCAGTTTTGAGATGGATGTTCCTGGTTCGCAGGAGGCAGCAACGAGTTGTTGCTTAAACTCAGGAGAATAATTAGGGCAGCCTTTTCGCCTGCCGGGAGTCACATTTTTCTGCATATCTGACACTTTGGTTCCCACTACTTATTTGGTGGACACCACTTTGTCGGATGCTTCGGATTATGACCAGACGGTTCACGCTGTACGCTTACAAAGAAGGAATAGCAGTTAGGTCATATACTCCTTTGTCATAAGGGAATCCACCTCCCCCGAGGGAACCACCACCACTCCAGTTCAAATTACCGATTAAGACGTTCAACTGATTTATTGCAAAACCTGTATAGTAACCGTTCGGGTGCTGTGCAATTCCACGATAAAACTCTGTGGATGCTTTCCGACCATGTTTAGTGAACTCATCAGCTAAATTGACAATATCGTCAACGCGAACACCACTGATATCGGCATAATACTCTAGAGAATAATCACTCGCTGATGTCTTTAATAAATGAAATGCTGTAGCAACTCCTATACCATTAACATTTCCGCTATAATCCAGCATTGCTTTAACACATTTTTCCGCTAATTCTGGAATGCCAGAGAGATTAATTACGACACTGTCTTTACTGTCCCCCAAGGCAGCTTCACTAGATGTAATAAATTTCCCAAAATTAGGGTGTGTTTCATCGGTAATAATCAGATAACTGGCATCCGTGAAACAAGTTTCACCTGCATTTTTGGCAGAAGATTGATTTGGATAACTTAAAAAATCCGTATTATGGCGATTATGTTCTATGATCCAGCTTATCATTCCCATTGCGATAGCACCATCTGTGCCTGGTCGCGGAGCAAGCCAGAACATATTTGGGTCATCCGTTATAGTTCGGGGTAATACTGGATCAATAACAGCAATTTTGCAGCCCTTTGAACGCGCCTCTGCTGAGTATTTCCCTAATGTCTGCATAGGGAAATTAGCTTCTCCAGGCGCGGTTCCCCAATACAAAACAAACTCTGACTCACAAAGATCTGCTTTAAAATTATTATGCCCAGTATATACAGCACTCGTAGCAATGTGATGGCTTAATTCGCATATATTGGTGTGTTCGTAATTATTAACAGTGCCAAAGGATTTCGCGAAACGCGTCTGAAAATCTTTTCGCGTTTTAACAATACGTCCGCTTTGTATAACAAGCTTATTAGATACTCGCCCTAAGTCATGATTGTTATCATCAATCCATTCATCACGTTTTTCGTATAATGCCCGGAATCCTTTTATCTCAAGGTTTTGACTAGCCTCATCACCTGTATCAGCGAAAATCTTTCCACCATTGACCACTTCATCGATCAGTTTTTCCCACTCAATAGGTACCCATTTATTACTTCCTCTCGGGCCAGAGCGTTTCAGGGGAACTGTCAGTCGATATGGGTCGTAAGCTGTTTGTAGACCCGCGTTCCCTCGGGCACACAGTGTACCAGGGGTATTGGCTGTGTCCACCACCGGGATGTTCATATCCTTATAGTCAATCAATGTGTTCGGATGATATGGATTACCCTGTAAGCGTTCCAGTTTTCCGGTTTTACGATTCACTTTGGCTCTCAGTCCACACTCTCCATGACACTGAAGACATACAGAATGACGTACCATATAATTGGGATTTATAACATGCTGGCCAGTTTCTTTATCAAGCAGCCATTCGGGTTCAGTTGACTGACCATAAAAGGTTGATTTTGCTTGCTCTCCTGCATCTGAGAATGTACCTGCACGGTAAAATACTTTGCCATAAATACTGGCACCAACACCTACACCTAGCGCGGCACAACCTGTAAGAAAATGACGTCTGTTCATTTAATTTCTCCTCCTGTCTGTGCCGGATATTTGTGTTGGAAATTCTCATAAAGCAATATGACTAAAGCAAGAATACCTACCATAAAAAATATACTACCAACAGAATATAAATATTCTTTTGGTTCGGGGTGATAAGTAAAGACTCCGGCACTGCTACGACTCGTTCCCTGCCCCCCAACCAACAAAAGAAAACGAACACCCCAGGCAGAGATAGCAGATAGAATAATGATAATTGTGTAGTGGAGTTTATTTTTAGATTTAATTACAGAAATCATAACGCAAGCTAAAACTAACGCTCCCACAGTAATTATCTGCGTTGCTAAATAGTTAGAATCAAGTAAACCAAAGGAGGTGCTAATAGTTTCTCCCGCAAAGACATGCCCCCACCATGTGAATAGCAATAAGATAAACATAGTAATAAGCATCACACCAAGTCCGCAATAAGATGAAATTACTGCCGGTTGTTCATTACTATGTTTAGAAACTAAACTGTAGGCTATAAATCCAGTATAAAGTCCACTAAGTAACATTAAGACTGCAGACAGTGGTGTATTCCAGAGTGCAATACCATGCTCATTAGTCATGAATATTCCAGAGTACATCCCTAAAAATATCCCAGTTCCTATAAGAAGGATTTTCGTTAATTTATCAACAAAAATAGACAGCTTTAATGGCGTGAGTTGCAGGATTAGTAGTAGGCAAAACAGGGGTAAAATCAGTACGCCATATTTTATTATTGAACCGTACCAGTGTTCCCAACCATATATAAACCCATAAATTAACCGGCCGGGTTGTTGTACCTCTGCTAATACATTTAATATACCTCCAAACGCTAATGCAAAAGCCAATGCCACAGGTAAAAGGTTAGTCTTTGACTGACTCCCCCAGTTAAGGAAGGACCAGATAACAGCGAGACCTCCTGATGCACCTAACAATAACGAGTAATTAATAAAAAGCAAGCCAAATGGAGATTGATGTGCAATATTTAAAATGGTCGTCATCATGATTTACTCCTGATTTACCCAGGGGAGTTCCTGATCGAAAACATCAGAAAACTCTTTCGTCCAAGTCTTACTTTTTATGTCTTCTCCTACAGTCATTTCATTGTTTAACCCAATATAAAATACCTGAGGCTTGTTACCCGTTGCTGGATTCAAAACATTTGTTATATGATCTGAATATAATTTATGCACTTCACTTTCTTTGTCATTCAGATCACCAAAAACCCTTGCTGCACCGACACAAGTTTCGACACAGGCAGGGACGAGGCCCTGTTCTATACGATGCGCGCAAAAGGTACATTTATCAGCTGTTTTGGTTTCAGTATTAATAAAACGAGCATCATAAGGGCAGGCAGTAACACAGGCACCACAACCCCAACAAATATCCTGATTGATAAGAACAATGCCATCATTGCGTTTAAACGTAGCACCTGTTGGACAAACAGGGACACAGCTAGGGTTTTCACAATGGTTACATAGACGCGGAAGAAACTGTCTTTTGGTTTTTGGATATTGACCAACTTCAATATCGGCGACCCAGGTTCTGAATTGCCCTGGCGGAGCGTGATTCTCGATTTTGCAACTGACAGTACATGCCTGACAACCGTAAGCGTACAGCGAGAACCGTATTGACGGGAACGGGTTATTCAGTTGGCAGGGTTATTCGCCAGGGTAACAGTTCGCTGACCTGATTGACCGGCCAGTCAGCTATGACGTTGAGCACATGACAGAGATACCTCTCTGGCTCCACGCCGTTCAGTTTGCACGTCCCGATCAGGCTGTACAGCAGTGCTCCGCGCTCACCACCGTGGTCAGAGCCGAAGAACAAGAAGTTTTTGCGGCCCAGGCTGACCGTCCGCAGCGCATTTTCAGCGATATTGTTATCGGCTTCAGCCCAGCCATCGTCTGCATAGTACGTCAGTGCTGGCCACTGGTTCAGTGCGTACGCGAACGCCTTCGCCAGCTCTGAGTGTCGCGACAGCGTTTTCATCTTTTCACGCAGCCAGCTTTCCAGGGATTTCAGTCGCGGTTTAGCTTTCTGCTGACGCTCACCAAGACGCTGCTCTGCCGGCATTCCCCGTATTTCAGCCTCGATAGCATACAGTTCGCCTATCCGTTTCAGGGCTTCCTCCGTCAGCACTGATGGAGTACGAACGTGCACATCATGGATCTTGCGGCGGGCGTGAGCCCAGCAGGCTGCTTCAGTTATCTGTCCATTGCGGTACAGCTCGTTGAACCCGGCGTACGCATCCGCCTGCAGAACACCGCTGAAGCCCGCAAGATGGCTCTGCGGATGGATGCCTTTTCTGTCCGGGCTGTAAGCGAACCACACGGCCGGCGCCAGCGCTGACCCGGCGTTGCGGTCGTCGCGAACGTACGTCCACAACCGCCCGGTCTTCGTCTTTTTATTACCTGGTAACAGTACCGGGACGGGCGTGTCATCGGCGTGGAGTTTGCCACCCATCAGGACATAGTCCTGAAGCGCCTCTTCCAGCGGCGACAGTAGCCGGCAGCATGCATCCACCCAGCCCGACAGCAGTGAGCGACTCAGTTCCACGCCCTGGCGGCCGTATATTTCAGACTGGCGGTACAGTGGTGTGTGCTCTGCATACTTTGAGGTCAGCACGCGGGCCAGCAACCCCGGGCCGGCGATACCCCGCTCAATGGGCCGTGAAGGCGCCGCTGCCTGCACGATCGCATCGCACTGAGTACAGGCATGTTTTTCACGTACTGTCCGGATAACCCGGAAGGCGCTGCGCATCAGCTCCAGCTGTTCGGCGGCATCTTCACCCAGGTAACTCAGCGAACCACCGCACTCCGGGCAACAGGATTCTGCCGGAAGCATACGCTTTTCATCACGCGGGAGTGATTCGGGGAACGGTCTGCGGGTGCGGGTCTGACGCAGCGAGCGCTGCACTTCCGGGTCATCCACACGACCGGTCAGCGTATCGCTTTCTTTCTGAAGCACCTTCAGGTCAGCTTCCATCTGTGCGATACGACGGGATACTTTTTCGGAACGGCTGCCGAAGTTCATCCGGCGGAGTTTATCCAGCTGCGCCTGCAGGTGGTCTATTTCGCGCTCACGGTCGGCCAGCTTTTCCAGCAGGGCGCGGTTCAGCGCTTCCTGTTCGGCAAGCCGCTGTTTCAGCAGAAGGATTTCGTCAGAAGAGGTGTCGTTCATAAGCCCGTATTTTACCAGGCTTATTCAGCAACAACCAGGATAAAGAGGCCTACAACATGGTCAGAGATGTCAGCAACCGTTTAGGTTGTCGCCAGTCGATGCCTTCCATCAGCATCGCCAGCTGGGCCGGGGTCAGGAACACTTTGCCATCACGGGCAGAGGGCCAGGCGAAGCGACCACGCTCCAGCCGTTTGGTCAGCAGGCACAGCCCGTCGCCGGTGGACCACAGCAGTTTGACCTGGTTGCCGCTGCGACCCCGGAAGATGAAGACGTGGCCGGACATCGGATCGTCTTTCAGCGCCGTCTGTACTTTTGCGGCAAGACCGTTGAAGCCATTTCTCATATCAGTGGTACCGGCAACCAGCCAGATTTTGGTACCTGTTGGTAACGGGATCATCGCTTCAGCTCCTGTATCAGCAGAGCCAGGAACTTTTCGCTGACAGTGCCGTTGAGGCGGAGCGTCCCGTGCCGGAACGTTATCTCACAGCTGATACTGAGGGCTTCCGGGCTCTCAGTGGGCGGCTCTGGCTGTACGTCAGCGGCATCGAGAGTCACAGGAAGTAGCTGCGGGTTCTCTGAAGAAGGTAATAGCAGCTTTCCCTCGCGCCATTGTTGGCGCCATTTGAACAGCAGATTGGCGTTAATGCCATTTTCAAGCGCCAGTTTTGAGATGGATGTTCCTGGTTCGCAGGAGGCAGCAACGAGTTGTTGCTTAAACTCAGGAGAATAATTAGGGCAGCCTTTTCGCCTGCCGGGAGTCACATTTTTCTGCATATCTGACACTTTGGTTCCCACTACTTATTTGGTGGACACCACTTTGTCGGATGCTTCGGATTATGACCAGACGGTTCACGCTGTACGCTTAC
>NZ_JAOWFA010000046.1:0-23832 GCF_030333885.1 Citrobacter sp. Cf132 | reverse complement strand
GGCACTGTTGCAAAGTTAGCGATGAGGCAGCCTTTTGTCTTATTCAAAGGCCTTACATTTCAAAAACTCTGCTTACCAGGCGCATTTCGCCCAGGGGATCACCATAATAAAATGCTGAGGCCTGGCCTTTGCGTAGTGCACGCATCACCTCAATACCTTTGATGGTGGCGTAAGCCGTCTTCATGGATTTAAATCCCAGCGTGGCGCCGATTATCCGTTTCAGTTTGCCATGATCGCATTCAATCACGTTGTTCCGGTACTTAATCTGTCGGTGTTCAACGTCAGACGGGCACCGGCCTTCGCGTTTGAGCAGAGCAAGCGCGCGACCATAGGCGGGCGCTTTATCCGTGTTGATGAATCGCGGGATCTGCCACTTCTTCACGTTGTTGAGGATTTTACCCAGAAACCGGTATGCAGCTTTGCTGTTACGACGGGAGGAGAGATAAAAATCGACAGTGCGGCCCCGGCTGTCGACGGCCCGGTACAGATACGCCCAGCGGCCATTGACCTTCACGTAGGTTTCATCCATGTGCCACGGGCAAAGATCGGAAGGGTTACGCCAGTACCAGCGCAGCCGTTTTTCCATTTCAGGCGCATAACGCTGAACCCAGCGGTAAATCGTGGAGTGATCGACATTCACTCCGCGTTCAGCCAGCATCTCCTGCAGCTCACGGTAACTGATGCCGTATTTGCAGTACCAGCGTACGGCCCACAGAATGATGTCACGCTGAAAATGCCGGCCTTTGAATGGGTTCATGTGCAGCTCCATCAGCAAAAGGGGATGATAAGTTTATCACCACCGACTATTTGCAACAGTGCCGGATTGAGCGGCGTGGCATGGTCAGTCTTCCCGCAGGTACTGGTACAAAGTTTCGCGGCTGATGCCGAAGTCACGGGCCACCAAGGTTTTCTGGTCGCCTGCCGCAACTCGCCGTTTCAACTCGGCAATTTGTTCGCTGTTCAGCGATTTCTTTCGTCCCCGGTAGGCCCCGCGCTGCTTAGCCAGCACGATTCCCTCGCGCTGACGTTCGCGGATCAGAGCGCGCTCGAACTCAGCAAAGGCTCCCATGACCGACAGCATCAGATTGGCCATCGGTGAGTCCTCGCCGGTGAACGTTAGCCCTTCTTTGACGAACTCCATGCGCACGCCCCGTTGTGTCAGCCCTTGGACGATGCGGCGCAGGTCATCAAGGTTGCGTGCCAACCTGTCCATGCTATGCACCACCACGGTGTCGCCCTCGCGGACGAAGGCCAGCAGCCTTTCAAGTTCGGGACGTTGTGTGTCCTTGCCTGAAGCCTTATCGGTGAATACCTTGCCGACTTCTATTTGTTCCAGTTGTCGATCAGGATTCTGGTCGAAGCTGCTGACGCGAACGTAGCCGATACGTTGACCTTGCAAGATGCCTCCAAAGGTAAAAATGTCAGGATGAAATCTATTACCCTTGGCTGAATGTGTCAATAAATATAAATTAATACCCTACTCTGACGTTGTTTGTGCTCAACATCTGACATCAGGTTAGGGTATGCCTCAATCTGACGGCTGCGAACCGCCAGGGACAGGCGCAATGTCAGATTCTGTCGCGGCCTTGGCGCGTGCCTGGAAGCGTTCATAGCAATCCAGCCCGCAGAAATGTTCGACGTATTCCGCGCCTTCCGGGGTGAAGGCGGCATCGAGCGGAATTTCTTTGCAGCATACGCAGCAGGTGGTGCAACTGGCAGTGTTCGGGGCGTTTGCGTTCATGGTGGTACTCCTCCAGATTGGTAGCGAAGCTCAAAGCTGCCCACTCTCGGCTGGCTGGGAAGCGGTCATGATCTTCCCTTGAAGGCCCGCAGCAGCCGCGTCACAGACAGGACAAACAAGCCGGTCAGCGTGAGGGCTGCAATACCCCAGTGCTCCCCGATGAACGCGCCGGCCGTCGTGCCGGCTAGCACAATGGCGAGAATCGGCAAATGGCAGGGACAGGTGAGCACGGCCAGCGCGCCCCACAAGTAGCCGGTGATCGGTTTGTGCGTCTCAGACGGCAAGTGCTCTGGGCTGTTCATGGCAGACTCTCCGCGTGCTGTGCCGGTTCGGTTGGCATGGCGGCCAGTTGCATTTCGAGGCTGGCCAGGGCCTCGCGCCGACGCTCGACGAGTTGCCGCAACACGGCAAGCTGCGCAGACGCACCGTCACCGTCCGCAGCATCCAGCGCCCGGCACAGCCGCGCCAGTGCGTCCAGGCCGATACCCGCTTCGAAGGCAGCCCGTACAAAGCGCAGCCGTTGCAACGCGGTGTCATCGAACAAGCCGTAGCCGCCCGTGGTGCACGCGACCGGCCGTAGCAATCCGCGCAGCAGGTAGTCGCGCACGATATGCACGCTCACCCCGGCATCAAGGGCCAGCCGGGACACTGTGTAGGCGCTCATTGAACACCTCCTTTTCCTCATCCGGCGCAGCACGAAAGCTGCTTCACGTCCTTGCTGAAGGTCTGCGCCGCGAGCTTCAGCCCTTCGACCATGGTCAGGTAGGGGAACAATTGGTCGGCCAGTTCCTGCACGGTCATACGGTTGCGAATGGCGAGCACCGCCGTCTGGATCAGTTCACCCGCTTCCGGGGCCACCGCTTGCACGCCGATGAGCCGTCCGCTACCTTCCTCGATGACCAGCTTGATGAAGCCGCGTGTGTCGAAGTTGGCAAGCGCACGCGGCACGTTGTCCAAGGTCAAGGTGCGACTGTCGGTCTCGATCCCGTCGTGATGTGCTTCCGCCTCGCTGTAGCCCACGGTGGCGACCTGCGGGTCGGTGAACACCACGGCCGGCATTGCGGTCAGGTCCAGGGCCGCATCGCCGCCAGTCATGTTGATCGCAGCACGGGTGCCGGCCGCTGCCGCCACATAGACGAACTGAGGCTGGTCGGTGCAGTCGCCAGCCGCATAAATGTGTGGCGTACTGGTGCGCATGCCCTTGTCGATGACGATGGCCCCCTGCGCATTGGCAGCGACTCCCGCCGCTTCCAATGCCAGGCTGCGCGTGTTCGGTGCCCTGCCAGTGGCGACCAGCAGCTGGTCGGCGCGTATTTCACCGTACCCGGTGGTCAGCACGAATTCGCCGTCCACATGCGCGACCTGGCTGGCTTGCGTGTATTCCAATACCTTGATCCCTTCGGCACGGAACGCGGCTGTAACGGCCTCGCCGATGGCCGGGTCTTCGCGGAAGAACAGCGTGCTGCGTGCCAGGATCGTCACTTTGCTGCCCAGCCGGGCAAAGGCTTGCGCCAGTTCCAGCGCCACCACAGACGAGCCGATCACGGCCAGGCGCTCGGGAATGGTGTCGCTGACCAGGGCCTCGGTGGAAGTCCAGTAGGGTGACTCTTTCAGGCCCGGAATCGGCGGCACGGCCGGGCTGGCACCCGTGGCGACCAGGCAGCGGTCGAACGCCACCACACGCTCGCCGCCATCGTTTAAACGGACGGCAAGGCTCTGGTCGTCCTTGAAACGCGCTTCACCATGCAGCACGGTGATGGCCGGGTTGCTGTCCAGGATGCCTTCGTACTTGGCGTGGCGCAGCTCATCGACGCGCGCCTGCTGCTGGGCCAGTAGTTTGCTGCGATCAATCGCAGGCACAGTCGCCGCGATGCCACTGTCGAATGGGCTTTCACGGCGCAAATGGGCGATATGGGCAGCGCGGATCATGATCTTGGACGGCACGCAGCCGACATTGACGCAAGTACCGCCGATGGTGCCGCGCTCGATCAGCGTGACGTTCGCACCTTGCTCGACGGCCTTCAGCGCCGCCGCCATCGCGGCTCCGCCGCTGCCAATAACGGCGACGTGCAGTCCGTCCCCATCACCACCAGCCTTGTCGCCACCGCCCAGCCATCCCAGCGCCTTGCCAAGCAGTCTGCCCCGCGCTGAAGTGGATGGGGCATCGGCGGGTGTGGCCTTGTAGCCGAGGCCGGCCACAGCGGCGGTCAGCGCCTCTGGCGAGGTGCCGGGATCGGTGGCGAGTTGCGCGGAGCCTTTCGGGTAGGACACGAGCGCCGACAGCACGCCCGGCACTTTCTCCAGGGCGTCCTTGACATGTGTCGCGCACGAGTCGCAGGTCATTCCGGTGATATTCAAATACATTGCATCGTTCCTTTTCGTTTCGGCAACTGCCAATGCAGTTAGCCGTGTTTGGGTGGTAGTTCGCAGCGGCGGTTGGCCGGTGAGAGCAGATCCCAGATCGACACCCCGATCATCAAGGCCAGACCGACATAGAGGAGGTTCGCCGTCCACCAATTGCCAAAAAACAAGAGCATGGCCGCCAGCACGATGGCTGGGCCGACCATCCCGAGCAGGCTGCGGTACCATTGCCGATGACTCAGCCAGCCCAGTGCATTCGCCAGCAAAGCCACGACTGCGAACAGCGGCAGCAGCTTGGAGATAAACAACCCTTCGTATTCCTGTAGAAAGCCAAGGCCGATGGCCGCGCCCAGGCTGGCGATAGCCGGGAAACAGGCAGCGCATCCCATCGCGGAAACAACGCTGCCAAGCGCGCCAGCCTTGTCGGCAATGCGTGTAATCAGTCCCATGATCGCCCCAGGTTCGGGTTCAGTGGCTCACTGCTTGACGCTGGACGGATAGCCCGCGTCTCCGGTTGCCTTGGTCAGCTTCTGCACGCTGGTCTTGGCATCATCGAACGTGACAACCGCTTCGCGTGTCTCGAAGGTCACGTCAATTTTGCTGACGCCTTCGACCTTGGAAATCGCCTTCTTGACGGTGATCGGGCAGGTGGAGCAGGTCATGCCCGGTACGGACAGCGTGACGGTCTGGGTGGCGGCCCACACGGGGGCAACAACGGCAGCGAGGGCGAGGGCGGCAAACAGTTTTTTCATGATGAACTCCTGTGATTAATAGAAAAATGGCATGACGTAGGGAAATCCGAGCGCGACCAGGACCAGCGCGGCCACGATCCAGAAAATGAGCTTGTAAGTAGCTCGCACTTGGGGAATCGCGCAGACCTCACCCGGTTTGCAGGCTTGCGCCGGGCGGTAGATGCGCCGCCAGGCGAAAAACAGCGCGACCAGCGCTGCGCCGATGAAGATCGGGCGATAGGGTTCCAGCACCGTCAGGTTGCCGATCCATGCCCCGCTGAACCCCAAGGCGATCAAAACCAGCGGCCCCAGGCAGCAGGCCGACGCAAGAATGGCGGCCAGCCCACCGGCGAAGAGCGCGCCGCGCCCGTTTTGTGGTTCAGACATACGCTTGTCCTTTCAAATTTGGTTTGGATAGCTTAAGCTTACTTCCGTAGTTATGTACGGAGTCAAGCGATATGCAAATTAATTTTGAGAATCTGACCATTGGCGTTTTTGCCAAGGCGGCCGGGGTCAATGTGGAGACCATCCGGTTCTACCAGCGCAAGGGCCTGCTGCCGGAGCCAGACAAGCCCTATGGCAGCATTCGCCGCTATGGCGAGGCGGATGTAACACGAGTGCGGTTCGTGAAATCGGCCCAGCGGCTGGGCTTTAGCCTGGACGAAATCGCCGAGCTACTGCGGCTGGAGGATGGCACCCATTGCGAGGAAGCCAGCGGCCTGGCCGAGCACAAGCTCAAGGATGTGCGCGAGAAGATGGCCGACTTGGCACGCATGGAGGCCGTGCTGTCTGAACTGGTGTGCGCCTGCCATGCGCGGAAAGGGAACGTTTCCTGCCCGCTGATTGCGTCACTGCAAGACGGAACGAAGCTCGCTGCATCGGCGCGGGGGAGTCACGGGGTGACTACGCCTTAGCGTGCTTTATTTTCCGAATTCTGAGACGACCCCTATCAGGCTGTCCGTTTATAGTTTTACTGACTTCCGGACAGATAGTTAGCGTAGTGTACGTAATCGTACGGTTTCGGACACAGAAACGCTGTAGTCCCGCAATCCGAGGGATAGCCAATAGCTGCTTGGTTAAAAAGTAGTCTTAGCGTAGGTTGTTTTTCCATTTCCAAGCGGCCCCCTACTGAAGTTAGGAGTTTATCAATGCCTATCGCTTTTAAATTATTGTACTTTCATTACCACATTTAGGTTATATCAAATATCGGTAAGCATATCCGGCGTCATACAATTTACGGCCATCAGCATAGTACTGATCTCCATACAACTTCAAAGATTCTGTCATAAATAAAAAGGTGTTTTTTTACAAATCACCTTAATCAAAACGAATATTTAATTGTGTTTACATTTATCATTATCATTTAAAACTACAAACTCTTTATTTAAAATCCTTTCTTGATAATCAAAGGCATTTTTATTATCTTTCAGTACACCAAACGTTACAATGTTGGTAAAATCCAATAGATATGACTCGCTTACCCTCAATACTTTCGACCTTAACCCCTCCTGTTGCAAACACTTTTGATTCAGGGATGTGGCATAGCCAACATAAAGTGCCCATGATAAAATCATTCCCATTAATACATATAAAAATAGCTTAACTTCGTCCTTCTTAGTTTTGCTTTTCATTACCCCCTCTAAACTAAAGGATGTTCTTTTCTTAAGAAGTAATGCCAGTGTTCCAGTGATAAGTATCTAGGAGCTAATTATAACATTATATTCGTCACTAGCTTATGATAATAGCGATCAAAAGATGGCCTGCATAGGCAAAGTAAAAAAAACGAGGAGGCATAAATCGCGAGCATTTGCCGGAACAAAGACTGACAGCCAGTGATACTATTATCATGGGTAAGAATAGTGTCGGGAGTGTGGCAAACAGAAGGATGTCTGCGGGTTGGTTCAGTATATGTGAAATACCATTCAGGCTGCAAAGTGACAGCAGTGATACGATAATACCGATCCTGTATATCCGGTAAGTCGGCCCGGAGTATACTAATACCAGCCCTGCTGCCAGCATAATTCCCGCCAGGCCGAAACTTGCCGGTTGTAATGGCCACACCATTAAAGCCAGAAGAAGTACACCACTGATTACACCTTTTTTCCCATACCTGTACTTCAGGGCAAGAAGCTGTGTCACGCTCGCGAAAACGAACAGAATGTTCAGCGCATACCACGGCTCGTGATGGCGGAAAGCCAGACTGAATACTGGCTGAGTGATAAACGCCCACAGCCATAACCTGTTTGCTCTTTTCTGAAGACGTTCTGGTGTGCGTTGTACGTTCATCGCCCATATGAGTGTGAACAGCGGGAAGGCCATCCGCCCGACCGCATACAGGAGAGGATCGGGTTTTGTCAGAAACAGAGTGTTGGCGTGATCCACAAACATGGCCATCAGAGCGACCAGCTTCACTACATCCAGAGCTGCGGGATTCAGTGCAACCGGAAACATGGGCGCTGGATTTATCCTGTGATTCGACATAGACAGGTTCACTTTTTATATTTTCATATTTACAGGTACTGTTTATCCAGTTTTGTACCCAGAGCCAGAAAGCCCGGCCAGTCTGCGATGTTGCCCTGACTTTGAGTTTTTCAAGAATTTTACGGACGGCAAACTCTGATTTGTCACGTAATATTCTCATGGCACCATTCCTGTCCTTATTATGCAGGCAGATATTTAATGTATGAAATTCATTCATCTTCTTCACTCCCTGAACTCAATATCTTCAGCAGTAAGAAAATTATAACTTTCATGAATACCTTGCGTCTTTTAATAAGGTCACATTATTAAAAGGTGTTTTCAAAAAATTATATTTAGAATTGCTTATATATTAAATATAATTAATCACTAACAAAGCTCATGAAAATATAACAAATCATTTTTTAGTTAAAAATTAGTATATACCTGATGCACAGCTAACTGTTTTCACTTTTAGTTTCTACATGCTGAATACTGTATTTTTCACGCAATTCCTTAGCAACTGGTTTCCAGTTTTTAGCCCACTCTTCATCAAGACGGCCCTCCGAGACAATTTTGAGAGCAATAGCATAAGGGGTACGCCCCTGCCTGTCAGACAGCCAGAGTATGTGATTATCGATTTCAGAATCCGGAAGTTCATCAATAATCGAATGGATCAGATCTAAATCGTCAGTCGTCCAGATCCTTCCTGTACGTGGGAATACCAAATCAGGTTCGCGGGGTTTCTTTTCTGCTTTTTCGGCCTTAGCTATTTTTTTCGCTTCTCTGGCCTCGGCCATCTGCCGAATTCGTTCTTCAATACCTCCCAGAGTGGCAACTGTTCTTACCATGTTTTCTTTTTGTTCACGGTTTAACAAGTCATCATCACAAATAAGGGCATTGAGTGTATCAATTAAATTATCCAGTCGGGCTTGTGTCAGCTTCACGGTCATTTTTAACTCACTTATTTGCTGTCGGATTTTTTCTTAATTATTTATCATCTTTCTGATGATCCCTACGCCATAACCAGGGTTCTGTTTGTGACGGGGAAAACCACAGTCCGGCACGACTTTTTTTAGCCTCATTTTCTATTTTTCCATATTCTGAATTACTAACCTGTCCTTTGAATCTGTAGGCCCATGCCATGCCCTTTTGCAACTGGACAGCATTGATATCAGTTTGCCCTGACCAGACAGTTCCCAGAAGTCTACCATATCGATCATATTCCTCGCCTGTGATACTGACA
Source organism: Citrobacter sp. Cf132 (assembly GCF_030333885.1). NCBI lineage: Bacteria > Pseudomonadati > Pseudomonadota > Gammaproteobacteria > Enterobacterales > Enterobacteriaceae > Citrobacter > Citrobacter sp. Cf132. The sequence goes on along the minus strand of NZ_JAOWFA010000046.1, from coordinate 15,296 downwards.
TGTTTTTGTGACACCAGCTCACTCAGAGACTGGCGTGAACGCTGGCCAAATGGTTGTTTTTTTTCGGGGGCATCGATACCAGCCAGCCTGACCCGACTGCGTGTTCCGCTGTCGTGCAGGACTTCAATGGTATCTCCATCCAGCACACGAACGACCCTCCCGGCAATATCTGCCTGGGAACAAAAAGTGACAAGTATCAGTATGATAAAAGTCCTAAACCTGGTATTTCTCGCGCTGCACAAACAATTCATAATTTGTCTTCCTGGGCTGCGTTTGGGAAAAGTACAATATTGTACGGTTGCGTTATCGCGGTAGGGTATACCCTGACACCATAATCTAAACGTGACGGCACACAATGAACGACATAGCCTATATGCGATAGATTAAATGCAATAACCTAAATGCGGTAATGCGGTGAAAAAATGTTCATCAGAACTTATTTAAGGGCATAGACGGAAGATCAGTTCACCGATCGGGCAAAAGAGATGCTGGAGCAGTTTGTTTAGGAGCGGGGGCATAAAATAGCCAGTTACTACCGGGAGAATATCAGCGGTACAAAACTTGACCGACCGGAACTGGGTCGCTTACTGATGGACAGTCACCGCAATGATATTTTGCTGGTCGAGCAAATTGACCGCCAGCGCCAAAAGCAGGGAGTTGAACTCGCACATACGCTGGGTAAATATCAGGGAAAACAGGTCGCTCAGGAACGGCATCAAAAGGTACTTTACTACCGGCAGGTCAAGAAAGAAACGGCAGATGCAACAGGGTACAGCACCTCCCAGATATGCCACATTCAGGCACTGTACCGACAATCAGAATCATGAGACTTTGGTTAAGCAGGTATGCAGAGCAGAATTTATAATCTATTTCATTCAGACTGATTAAATGGATTACAGAAGCTAAAGGGTCTTCTTTGTTCAACATGAAACCAGAAGACCCTTACTATTATTATTAAAAAAGCAATTGGGTCAGATACCCCATAAGTATGGCCATACCCAGGATTACTGTCAGAAAAGCGACTATCATAGGCATTCTGAACATTGATTTAAGCAGTATTACTTCTGTCAAACTCGCTCCAGCACTACCGATTATCAAGGCCATTAATGCCCCCAGGCCCATTCCTTTAGTCATCAGCACTGATGCAAGTGGTATCACTGCCTCTGCGCGGATATACAACGGAATACCAACAACTGCACTCAGCGGTATGGCTAAGGGATTATCTGCTCCGGCATGAGCTGCAATCCACTCTGAAGGGATAAAGCCATAAATAAATGAACCTATTAATACACCTAACAAAAGATAAGGCAGAACATCCTTAAACTGCTGTAAGGCATCTTTCATAGCTAACTTTATTGGGCCAGAGGTGGTATTCGTTGTGAGATTCACATTGCCCAGATTCTCGCTGCTGCAACAGCTAACAGCTGGTTGTTCAGATGATATTGATGAACAACACGCTGATACGTTCTGCTCGTTCTTTACCGTCCTTAAGTTAATTATGGGGTTCGCTGATGAAGTACAGCAACTCGTTTTTAAAGGCAATTGAGTCGAGCTAGTGCTGCAACAACTGGAACCCGCCGACGTTTTTACCGAAGCTTCGGAATCATCGCATTTCGTGGTGCAACCACTTGATGCTGAGTTTTTGTGATCAACAATATGACGTTCAAATCCTAGTAAATCCAATACGATACTGGCAAGGACTGAGACACCGGCAGCGATGATCGCGTACAACAAAGTTACTTTCCAGCCAAAGGTAACCCACATTAACCCCACGATAATGGGATTAAGCAACGGTGAAACAAACAAAAAAGTGAGTGTCGGACCAAACCCTGCTTTCGCCGACAACAACCCTCGTAGCATTGGAATTGTTGAGCAACTACAGAAAGGGGTAACGGCTCCCAACAACGAGGCCAGCAGGTAGCCTTTTCCTTTTTTCGCCCCCATCAATTGCTGGATTTTATGGTCCGGGACCTTTTGCCTTATCAGGCTCACACCGGCACTGATGACAATAAACAGCAAAGATAGCTCGACGGCCAAAAACAAAAACATCTCTGCGGCATCTTGCAGCATAGAAATCCAACTATTCATACTAAACCCTCTTGACAAAATCTACGTTTCTAGAATAATCGAAATATAATTCTGGTCAAGATATTTCTGGTATTATCGAAATATCATTAGACAGAGGGTTGTCACATGCAACTGGAAGAAGTAGCTAAAGCACTAAAAGAGCTGGGTCACCCGACCCGTTTGTTCATATTCAAACATCTTGTAAAAGCTGGAGAACAAGGTTTGCCTGTAGGTGAATTGCAAAAGCAGCTTGGCATTCCCTCATCAACGTTAAGTCATCATATTTCAGCCCTGGTATCAGTAGGGCTCGTCACACAAAACCGGGAGAGTCGAACGCTCATGTGTGTCTCTCAATACGAAATACTGGAAGCTATCATCGAATTCTTACGTGAAGAGTGCTGTGTAAACAGTAAAACAGATGTTGCGGAACACGCTGGCAAAAATGGATAAGTAACCGGAAAACTCATAACTGTCATGATTGACGAAAGCTGCATCGAACCGTCTGAATTCAATCCTACTAAAGTCCCGAATCTATAGGGAAAATAAAAAAATGAATAAGCTAAATAATATAGTTCCTGATTTATTTGATGCTGCAATAACTGAGCAAAAAATGGGGATACCGACAATATCTCACCCCCCTCGTATACTAATGCTTTATGGCTCAGTTCGCGAGCGCTCATACAGTCGACTGGCTACAGAGGAAGCAGGTCGTTTGTTAACTGCAATGGGCGCAGAAGTCCGCATTTTTAATCCATCTGGCCTTCCACTTCCTGATGATGCACCGGAGTCTCATCCAAAAGTTATGGAGTTGCGTGAACTGGTTCGCTGGTCTGAAGGAATGGTGTGGTGCTCTCCGGAACGACACGGAGCGATGACTGGTATTATGAAGGCACAAATTGACTGGATACCATTATCTGAAGGTGCTGTTCGTCCTTCTCAGGGAAAAACTCTGGCTGTTATGCAAGTGTGTGGAGGTTCCCAGTCATTCAACACAGTCAACCAGATGCGCGTGCTTGGTCGTTGGATGAGAATGATCACTATTCCGAACCAGTCCTCGGTGGCAAAAGCCTGGCAGGAGTTTGATGACGATGGACGTATGAAACCGTCATCATATTACGACCGCATCGTAGATGTGATGGAAGAATTGATGAAGTTTACATTGTTGACCCGGGCAAATGCTGCCTATCTTGTCGATCGCTACAGTGAACGAAAAGAGTCTGCAGAAGAACTTTCCCGACGGGTTAATCAGAGCAAAATTTGAAGGTTAGTATGAGTGACATACCAGCATTCAACCGCTGTATGAGCGTGTTCTGGCGGCAGCATGAAGGCGAATTTTCTCGCTTTCTGATATTAGCGAAAAAGCAGCAGACCTTCTGCAAGACCTTTTCCTGCGTGCCCGAGCCCATTCAGACATTTTTTGTGAGATGGAAAATCCGCGAGCCTGGTTGTATCGGGTGGCGAGGAATCTGCTGATTGATGAGTACCGAACCACCAGGGAGTTTGTTGAGCTGGAAGAAGATGCCCTATTAACAGACGCATCCCCTGATGCAATCTCAACGCTGGATATTTGCCTGCCTGAAACATTACAGGCTTTACCCGAAGATGAGCGGTGGTTGATTGAAGAGTCCGACCTTAACCGGCGTCCCCAGCAGTCCCTGGCCGATGAATGGGGTATCACGCTTACAGCTTTTAAATCCCGTTTGCTAAGGGCCAGAAAGCACCTGAAAGAGACGATGAAAGAACTCTGCCAGATTCAGGTGGATGACACTTCCCACGTCTGCTGCCACAAAAAAATGAATTAATCGCGCATCTTTTTCCCGCCACCTTCGTTTACCTCAGTGTAAAACCAAATGACTTAACACTGAGGTACACAGTCCATGTCAAAAATTGAGATCTTTGAAGCAGCAGGCTGCTGCGCAACCAGTAGCGTTGTGGTCAGCGACGAAGCAGTCAAATGGAACGCCAGCGCCGAATGGGCGAAAAAGAATGGTGTTGATATTCAGCGCTACAGCCTTGCGAAAAACCCGCAGCAGTTCCTGAATCCCCCTGTCATCAAAGAGTTTCTGAACACATCAGGGATGGAGTCACTCCCTGTCACCTTGCTCGATGGGCAGCTCGTGATGGCAGGCAAACTCCCGACGCGTGAAGATATCGCCCGTTGGTCAGGTATTCCGCTTACTCAGGACTGGAGTGAAGACAGCACACAACCACGCTGCTGCAGCATTCCACGTATGCCTTAATTCCAGAGGAGCTATCACAGATGAATATGCCATTTTTAAAAAACATTCCCCCGTTCATCTTCTTCACCGGTAAAGGTGGCGTGGGTAAAACATCTCTGGCCTGTGCTACTGCGGTATGGCTGGCCGATCAGGGTAAGAGAACGCTTCTGGTGAGTACCGATCCGGCTTCCAATGTCGGCCAGGTATTTAGCCAGACTATCGGCCACCGAATCACAGATATTAGTACAGTAGAAAATCTTGCCGCGATGGAAGTTGATCCGATGGCTGCAGCACAAGCCTATCGTGACCGTGTGCTCGACCCGGTCCGCGAGCTGATGCCAGCCGATGTGGTCAGCAGCATTGAAGAGCAGCTCTCTGGCTCATGCACCACGGAAATCGCTGCGTTTGATGAGTTTACCGGTCTGCTAACCAATCATGAGCTGCGGGAAAAATATGACCATATTGTATTTGATACCGCGCCAACCGGTCACACCATCCGCATGCTTGAATTGCCGGGAGCCTGGAGCGGTTATCTGGAAGCGAACCCTGATGCCGCTGCAAACCTCGGGCCTCTGGTAGGGCTGGAGAAACAACAGCACCAGTACTCCGATGCAGTTAAAGCGCTGTCTGATGCAGCTCTTACACGCTTAGTGCTGGTTGCCCGTGCCCAGGCTTCAACGCTGAAAGAAGTTTCTCATACGCACGATGAGCTGTCTGCTATCGGTTTGCAGCATCAGCACATTGCCATCAATGGTGTGCTGCCGCCGTTTGCTGGTGAGGATGATCCACTGGCGCAAAGCATTCTGGCTCGGGAAGAAAAAGCATTACAGGCAATGCCTGATAATCTGGCTAATCTTCCCCGCTCACAGCTGTATCTGAAGCCATTTAACCTGGTCGGTCTGGAAGCATTGCGGGAGTTATTTACAGAGAGCAAAGCCGCACCGGCTCTCCCTGCTACCACGCTGAATACTCTGGATTTGCCGAAACTATCCTCACTGGTGGATGAACTCAGCCAGACAGGCAAAGGGCTGGTCATGACGATGGGTAAAGGCGGAGTGGGCAAAACGACCGTTGCGGCATCAGTCGCGGTATCGCTGGCGAAACGTGGCCACAAAGTCCACCTGACCACATCCGATCCGGCAGCACATCTGTCTTACACGCTGGATGGCTCACTGCCCAATCTTCAGGTCAGTCGTATCGACCCAAAGGTAGAGACAGAACGTTATCGCCGCTTTGTCCTGGAAAATCAGGGCAAAGGATTAGATGCAGAAGGGCTGGCGGTGCTGGAGGAAGACCTCCGCTCACCATGCACTGAAGAGATTGCCGTCTTCCAGGCATTCTCTCGGATCATCAAAGAGGCAGACGACCATTTTGTCATTATGGACACCGCGCCAACGGGTCACACACTTCTGCTACTGGATGCTACGGGAGCCTATCACCGGGAAATGGTGCGCCAGATGGGGCAAACACATGACCATGTGATGACGCCAATGATGCAATTGCAGGACCCGGAGAAGACGAAGGTGATTATCGTGACGCTTGCCGAAACGACACCTGTATTGGAAGCAGCAAACCTGCAGCAGGATTTGCGTCGCGCTGGCATCGAGCCGTGGGCATGGGTTGTTAATAACAGTCTGGCGGCAGCTGAACCGTCTTCACCTTTCCTGAGGACCAGGGCGAACCGCGAGTTGCCTCTCATCTCTGATGTGGAAGAGCAGCATGCAGAACGTATTGCATTAACAGCGCTACAGAGCGAAGAGCCGGTTGGTATTGACCTGCTGGAAGAGATGGCGAAGTAACAATGGAGGGGGCATTAGCCCCCTTCATGCTTTGCTGTCGCTCTATTTTCCCGATGGATAACAAAGGCCTCTGTCATTTTCCAAAAAGAATCTTTTCAAGTTCTATTAACTGTTGCTGAGATTGCTCATTGAGGTGGGCCTCAGCCTGGTCATACCAGGTCAGCAGGCTTCGCCCCAATGGCGTCAGAACTGTCCCACCACCTTTGTTACCACCAGTGGAAGTGATTACAACTGGCTGACCAATTCCCTTATTCAAAGTGTCAATTAAGAGCCATGCTCTTTTATAAGGTATCCCCAAATCTTTAGCTGCCGCAGAAAGAGAGTGAAAGCCATCAATCGCCCTTAAAAGGTCAACCTTCCCCGGCCCCAGCGAGATGTTGTCGTTAATATAGATCCTCGGTCTGACTAAGATTAAGTTTGATTTAAGGGGATTATTTTTCATTCTGATACCTTTTCGAAATCATTTTCTCTGTAATGCGGAATAGTCCAAAGCGTAAACGGCTATTATCTTTGCCGGGTATGCTTAAAGGTTTTGATCGCGGAAATAAGAAGTACCGCGCCTAACAGAGTCATAAGTACTCTTACCGGGAACATACCGAGCATAAGGCCCCCAATAGCGGCACCTATAACGGAACCGATGACCATCCACACAAAAAGTTTTTTCTCTTTTCTCAGGATCTGGAAAGCATCTGCATTAGTGTAGCGAGAGAACCCCACAATCATCGTCGGTAAACTGATCATGAGTGACAAACTACCAGCCAGTTTAATGTCAGCCCCAAAAAGGATAACGATAGTTGGTATCAGGAGTTCTCCTCCTGCAACACCCAGAAGAGCAGCCACATTCCCAATGAAGAAACCCGCAATAACACCCGCAATAATGGTCGCGATTCCGGGCTGGAATAATCCAGCGGAGCTATCATGCAGAGGCATCCATGCTTCTGAAAGCATGACGAATGACAGGATAACAAGCAGGAGCAGAATGGTTCTGTCCAGCCAGATACGGGACATTTTTATGGCTCTTCCTGCTGCCCACCATGCACCGATAAGGCTCCCGGCCAGCAAATTGATGACAATATCAAGATGAGCAAACAGCTGGTCGACGGCGATGGATTTTGTGCGGAATATCAACGCAACAGCGACAACAGTAAGGCTCATCGCTTTGTTAAAAATAACCGCTTCAAGCGTCGGCATTTTGAAACTACCCATCAGGACGGGAAGGCGGAACTCAGCGCCACCGAGGCCAATTAAGCCGCCTAAAGCACCTATTAACGTGCCTGATAAAAAACCTTTTCCGTTCCGTTTTGATTCTGAGGACATGTGTTTCCCTTTTCCGTTATGTCATTTTAGATATAACGGAAAAGTAACATAAAAAATATGGGTACTGGAAGCACATATTTGTCTCCCTGCATGAATGAAAACAAAAGATGGGATTGAAGATTAGCCTGATTATTGGGTCATAAGCTTTTGTATTTACCTTTCCTCAGGATTTTCAAGTAACCTTGAAAAAGATGCCAACGGGAACAGAACAATGAAAATCGTTAACGCAGAAGAAAAGCACATCCCCGCTATACGCGATATCTACGCCCATCATGTTCTTCACGGTACCGCCAGCTTTGAAACTGAACCTCCGGATACCCACGAGATGCTTACCCGCCTGAAAAAGATCCGCAATCAGGCGCTACCGTGGGTTGTCGCGTTAGAGGAAGAAAAGGTTATCGGGTATTGTTATCTCACTCGTTACCGTGAACGCTACGCCTACCGCCACACTCTCGAAGATTCGATTTATATTCACCCGGACGCACAGCGTCAGGGGACAGGAAAAGCGTTGCTGCGCTACGTCATTGCCTGGGCAGAAACTCACGGCTATCGGCAGATGATTGCTATTGTTGGCGATAGCAATAATCAAGGTTCGCTGAAAGTCCATCAGCAGGTTGGATTTACTGAGATTGGTACGCTGAAAAATATTGGCTTCAAGCATGGTCGTTGGCTTGACACAGTGTTGCTGCAACGAAATCTGGGCGAAGGGAACAGCACGTTACCATCGGATTCAGGCATGATGCTCTGAGGTACGAATAAGGGGGGCATTCGCCCCCTTATTATTTATTTCAGCCGTTTTCCTGCTTCATCAACGACCTTTTCACCGTCTTCCTTAGCGAAAGCCCCTTTCTGCGCATCCTGCAGGATATCCAGAACCACTTCAGAAGGACGGCACAGTCTGGTTCCCAGCGGCGTAACCACGATCGGACGGTTAATCAGAATTGGGTGTTGCAACATAAAGTCGATGAGCTGATCGTCAGTAAATTTATCTTCTGCAAGACCCAGTTGCTCGTAAGGCTCAACGTTTTTACGCAGCAGCGCTCGTACTGAAATACCCATATAGGCAATGAGTTTAACCAGCTCATCCCTCGAAGGTGGGTTCTCAAGGTAAAGAATAATGGTCGGCTCGGTACCGCTGTTGCGGATCATCTCCAGCGTATTACGCGAGGTGCCGCAGGCTGGGTTGTGATAAATAGTGATGTTGCTCATATCAGAATCTCATTACAATGTGACAGAGAGACGTAGCGCCAGCGCGGCCAGCGTTACAAACAGCACAGGCAGAGTCATGACGATCCCGGTGCGGAAATAGTATCCCCAGGTGATGGTCATGTTCTTCTGTGAAAGTACATGCAGCCAGAGCAGTGTTGCCAGGCTACCAATAGGGGTGATTTTCGGCCCCAGATCGCAGCCAATGACGTTGGCATAAATCATCGCCTCTTTGATAACACCGGTCGCGGTGCTGCCATCAATTGACAATGCGCCAATCAATACGGTCGGCATATTGTTCATAATAGAAGAGAGTAATGCGGTCAGGAATCCCGTCCCCAGCGTGGCGGCCCACAGTCCTTTATCTGCCAGTACGTTCAGCACGTCAGAGAGATAATCCGTCAGACCGGCGTTACGCAACCCGTAGACCACCAGGTACATCCCCAGTGAGAAGATCACGATCTGCCAGGGCGCGCCGCGCAGCACTTTACCGGTGTTAATACCATGACCTTTTTTGGCCACCGCAAACAGGATTGCCGCCCCCACTGCCGCAATCGCACTCACAGGGATCCCCATCGGCTCAAGGACAAAAAAACCGACCAGCAGAAGGAGGAGCACAACCCAGCCGGTTCTGAACGTTGCAGGATCTTTGATGGCTTTTGCGGGTTCTTTCAGTCGCGCCAGCTCATAAGTGGGCGGGATATCTTTGCGGAAAAAAAGATGCAGCATCACCAGCGTGGCGACAATGGCGGCAATATCCACCGGCACCATAACTGACGCATACTCCGTGAATCCCAGTTTGAAGAAATCAGCCGAAACGATATTGACCAGGTTCGATACGATAAGTGGCAAGCTGGCGGTATCGGCAATAAACCCTGCGGCCATCACGAAAGCCAGCGTGGTGCTTTTACTGAATCCCAGCGCCAGTAGCATGGCGATAACGATCGGCGTCAGAATTAACGCCGCGCCATCGTTGGCAAACAATGCCGCCACCGCCGCGCCGAGCAGAACAATATAGGTAAATAGCAGACGTCCACGGCCATTGCCCCAGCGGGAAACGTGCAGTGCAGCCCATTCAAAAAAGCCGGACTCATCCAGCAACAGACTGATGATAATGACGGCAATAAAGGTGGCCGTGGCGTTCCAGACGATATTCCACACCACCGGAATATCGGCGATATGAATCACACCCGATGCCAGAGCCAGTACGGCACCCAGCGTGGCGCTCCAGCCAATGCCTAATCCCTTTGGCTGCCAGATAACCAACACGATGGTCAGGATAAAAATGGCTCCTGCCAGTAACATATAACCTCCCGAAAGGGCAGCAAAGCTGCCCCGAATAATGACAATAATTAACCAGCGAGTTGTTTGAGTTTGTCGATGCCGGTCGGTTCTGACGCCAGTACAGGAACAAGAGCTACGCGACTGGCATGCTGGAGTTTAACACTCTCGATCTGCGGAAGTTCCTGTTGCGCCCGCAGACGAAGCAGCGGCGAACGGGTATCCGCAATGGAAAGGCTGTTATTGATAATCCAGCCCCAGGGATGAATCCCTGCGCGTTCAAGGTCGGCCTGCAAATTTGCCGCCTCAAGCACGGGCGTGGTTTCCGGCAGCGTGACCAGTAACACTTTGGTTCGCTCCGGGTCCTGAAGCTGCATCATTGGCGTGGTGAAATGGCCTTTATCGCCCATTTTCTTAGCAATTTCGCGGTGATACGCCCCGGTGGCATCCAGCAGCAGTAGGGTATGCCCGGTGGGTGCCGTATCCATGACCACGAAGCGCTTACCCGCTTCACGAATCACCCGTGAAAAGGCCTGGAAGACCGCAATCTCTTCGGTACAAGGAGAGCGTAAATCTTCTTCCAGCAGGCGTTTACCCGCTTCATCCAGTTCTCCACCCTTGGTATCAAGAACATGCTGACGATAGCGTTCTGTTTCCTCGTGAGGATCGATTCTGCTGACCTGCAGATTGTTAAGGCTACCGTTCAGGGTTGTGCTGAGGTGTGCTGCTGGATCTGAGGTGGTCAGATGGACATCAAATCCCATTTCGGCCAGTCTGACGGCAATGGCTGCCGCCATCGTGGTTTTCCCCACACCGCCTTTGCCCATTAGCATTATCAGACCATGTTCGTTACGGGCAATATCATCGACTAACGCTGAGAGCGACGGAATTTCAGGTCGTTGCTGAATGTATTCTTCAGAAGATGATGCTGCCTCAGGCTGAGAGGAGAGAAGCCCACTTAATGCAGCCACGCCGACCATATTGAGTGGTTGGAGGAATAACGTGTCAGTTGGCAGACCGGAAAGGTCAGAAGGAAGATTGGCCAGCGCCTCCTGTTCACGGTCCCATATAGCCGCAGCCAGTGTATCGTTTGCCGCTTCAGTTTTGGGCAGAACGCCATTAATGACCAGGTACTGATTTTTAAGGCCAATTGCGGCGAGTTCTAAATGAGTTCGGGCGACTTCTTGCAGGGTGGATTTTTGCAGTCTGGCAACTAAAACCAGGCGGGTACGCGCTGGGTCGGACAGTGCTTCAACGGCATGGGCATACTGTTCACGCTGTTTTTCCAGCCCCGCCATCGGGCCGAGGCAGGATGCGCCCTCGGGATTGCTGTCAATAAAGCTGCTCCAGGCTCCAGGCAACTGGAGAAGGCGAATAGTATGGCCGGTTGGCGCGGTATCAAAGATGATATGGTCAAACCGGGTCAGCAAAGAGGCGTCTGTCAGTAATCCGGTAAACTCATCAAAAGCCGCAATCTCTGTTGTGCATGCACCAGACAGTTGTTCGTTGATGCTGCTAACGACGTCATCAGGCAGGACACCTTTAATAGGGTCAACGATTCTGGCCCGGTACTGTTGCGCAGCGGCCTGAGGATCAATCTCAAGTGCCGACAATCCAGGAACAGTGGCTATTGGCTGAATAGTATTGCCAATAACCTGGCCAAAGACCTGGCCTACGTTTGAGGCCGGATCGGTACTGACCAGCAGCACTCGTTTACCCTGTTCTGCCAGACGGATCGCCGTGGCGCAGGAAATAGAGGTTTTACCAACGCCTCCTTTACCAGTAAAAAACAGATAAGGGGGGATGTTCTGTAAGAATTTCATATGTCCTCCTGACATACTTAACAACAAGAAGTATTACCACCGCAGCAGCCTGAAGGCGCTAATCCTACTTTCTCCAGCGGAATTCCAAACCACCGTGCAAGTTCAGCCCGTTTCGGATAACGCCCGGCCATCACTGTTTCGCTATCCAGTAACAGTAATGGCAGCCCTTCCGCACCAGAAGCCTCAATAAATGCTTTAACTTTCTCGTTCTGGACAAAGCTCATCGGTTGCTGTGCCAGATTGAAACGATCTACCTGAACACCTCGTTGTTTCAGCCATTGCACATCCGCGGAAAAATCAACCAGAGCCTGATCGACATCAGTACCGCAGATTCCGGTGCTACAACACATTGCCGGGTCGAATACCGCTAGCGTTTTCATTCTCAATACCTCATATGTGGAAAATCATATATATTCAGGCAAATTTTTAAATACAAATAGCCTTACTGCTGTTAGTGCAGTTGACTGAAGCCAGTTTGCGGGCGATGGCCTGAAGATCGTCCTGTTGGCTTAACCAGGCCTGCTCAATAATCTGTGCAGCCCATGAAGGAATGTGTGGGGACAACCGGTAATGAACCCATTTACCGTGTTTACTATCAAGCAAAATCCCACTTTCTCGCAACATAGCCAGATGCCGGGAGATCTTAGGCTGTGATTGATCAAGTGCAGTGCAAAGATCACATACGCACAACTCCCCCATAGTTCTGAGTATGAGAACAATACCCAGACGTGTTTCATCAGACAGATTCTTAAAGAGTTGTAGGGAAGTAAGCGACATCATTCCTCCTGTTCGTTTAGGTAACAATATCTCCTGCGGAGATGAAAATCAACAACACATATGCATAAACGAATATAATTGATAAATGTCAAAACAATGACAAGTTCATACACCCATACTACATCTGTTTTCTTTTGTTATGTCTTTTTATTCATATTTATGTAAACAATAAATTGAAGGGTAACTATGAATACCGATGATGACGACTCTCCAAAAGATTCCCAAAAACGGAAACTTATATCTACATTAGCCATTGCGACTGGAGCTGCACTTGTTATAGCTCCTGCTCAGGCAACCCCAAGAATTACTGAAAAAAAACAGCACTGGTGTATGGTCATAGATCTGCGTAAATGCGTAGGTTGTCAGTAAGCGTACAGCGTGAACCGTCTGGTCATAATCCGAAGCATCCGACAAAGTGGTGTCCACCAAATAAGTAGTGGGAACCAAAGTGTCAGATATGCAGAAAAATGTGACTCCCGGCAGGCGAAAAGGCTGCCCTAATTATTCTCCTGAGTTTAAGCAACAACTCGTTGCTGCCTCCTGCGAACCAGGAACATCCATCTCAAAACTGGCGCTTGAAAATGGCATTAACGCCAATCTGCTGTTCAAATGGCGCCAACAATGGCGCGAGGGAAAGCTGCTATTACCTTCTTCAGAGAACCCGCAGCTACTTCCTGTGACTCTCGATGCCGCTGACGTACAGCCAGAGCCGCCCACTGAGAGCCCGGAAGCCCTCAGTATCAGCTGTGAGATAACGTTCCGGCACGGGACGCTCCGCCTCAACGGCACTGTCAGCGAAAAGTTCCTGGCTCTGCTGATACAGGAGCTGAAGCGATGATCCCGTTACCAACAGGTACCAAAATCTGGCTGGTTGCCGGTACCACTGATATGAGAAATGGCTTCAACGGTCTTGCCGCAAAAGTACAGACGGCGCTGAAAGACGATCCGATGTCCGGCCACGTCTTCATCTTCCGGGGTCGCAGCGGCAACCAGGTCAAACTGCTGTGGTCCACCGGCGACGGGCTGTGCCTGCTGACCAAACGGCTGGAGCGTGGTCGCTTCGCCTGGCCCTCTGCCCGTGATGGCAAAGTGTTCCTGACCCCGGCCCAGCTGGCGATGCTGATGGAAGGCATCGACTGGCGACAACCTAAACGGTTGCTGACATCTCTGACCATGTTGTAGGCCTCTTTATCCTGGTTGTTGCTGAATAAGCCTGGTAAAATACGGGCTTATGAACGACACCTCTTCTGACGAAATCCTTCTGCTGAAACAGCGGCTTGCCGAACAGGAAGCGCTGAACCGCGCCCTGCTGGAAAAGCTGGCCGACCGTGAGCGCGAAATAGACCACCTGCAGGCGCAGCTGGATAAACTCCGCCGGATGAACTTCGGCAGCCGTTCCGAAAAAGTATCCCGTCGTATCGCACAGATGGAAGCTGACCTGAAGGTGCTTCAGAAAGAAAGCGATACGCTGACCGGTCGTGTGGATGACCCGGAAGTGCAGCGCTCGCTGCGTCAGACCCGCACCCGCAGACCGTTCCCCGAATCACTCCCGCGTGATGAAAAGCGTATGCTTCCGGCAGAATCCTGTTGCCCGGAGTGCGGTGGTTCGCTGAGTTACCTGGGTGAAGATGCCGCCGAACAGCTGGAGCTGATGCGCAGCGCCTTCCGGGTTATCCGGACAGTACGTGAAAAACATGCCTGTACTCAGTGCGATGCGATCGTGCAGGCAGCGGCGCCTTCACGGCCCATTGAGCGGGGTATCGCCGGCCCGGGGTTGCTGGCCCGCGTGCTGACCTCAAAGTATGCAGAGCACACACCACTGTACCGCCAGTCTGAAATATACGGCCGCCAGGGCGTGGAACTGAGTCGCTCACTGCTGTCGGGCTGGGTGGATGCATGCTGCCGGCTACTGTCGCCGCTGGAAGAGGCGCTTCAGGACTATGTCCTGATGGGTGGCAAACTCCACGCCGATGACACGCCCGTCCCGGTACTGTTACCAGGTAATAAAAAGACGAAGACCGGGCGGTTGTGGACGTACGTTCGCGACGACCGCAACGCCGGGTCAGCGCTGGCGCCGGCCGTGTGGTTCGCTTACAGCCCGGACAGAAAAGGCATCCATCCGCAGAGCCATCTTGCGGGCTTCAGCGGTGTTCTGCAGGCGGATGCGTACGCCGGGTTCAACGAGCTGTACCGCAATGGACAGATAACTGAAGCAGCCTGCTGGGCTCACGCCCGCCGCAAGATCCATGATGTGCACGTTCGTACTCCATCAGTGCTGACGGAGGAAGCCCTGAAACGGATAGGCGAACTGTATGCTATCGAGGCTGAAATACGGGGAATGCCGGCAGAGCAGCGTCTTGGTGAGCGTCAGCAGAAAGCTAAACCGCGACTGAAATCCCTGGAAAGCTGGCTGCGTGAAAAGATGAAAACGCTGTCGCGACACTCAGAGCTGGCGAAGGCGTTCGCGTACGCACTGAACCAGTGGCCAGCACTGACGTACTATGCAGACGATGGCTGGGCTGAAGCCGATAACAATATCGCTGAAAATGCGCTGCGGACGGTCAGCCTGGGCCGCAAAAACTTCTTGTTCTTCGGCTCTGACCACGGTGGTGAGCGCGGAGCACTGCTGTACAGCCTGATCGGGACGTGCAAACTGAACGGCGTGGAGCCAGAGAGGTATCTCTGTCATGTGCTCAACGTCATAGCTGACTGGCCGGTCAATCAGGTCAGCGAACTGTTACCCTGGCGAATAACCCTGCCAACTGAATAACCCGTTCCCGTCAATACGGTTCTCGCTGTACGCTTAC
>NZ_JAOWFA010000045.1:0-47556 GCF_030333885.1 Citrobacter sp. Cf132 | reverse complement strand
CGTGGAGTGCGGGCGGCATTCGTTATAATCCTGCCGCCAGTCATTAATAATTTTCCTGGCATGAACGATATCGCTGAACCAGTGCTCATTCAAACATTCATCGCGAAATCGTCCGTTAAAGCTCTCAATAAATCCGTTCTGCGTTGGCTTGCCCGGCTGGATTAAGCGCAACTCAACACCATGCTCAAAGGCCCATTGATCCAGTGCACGGCAAGTGAACTCCGGCCCCTGGTCAGTTCTTATCGTCGCCGGATAGCCTCGAAACAGTGCAATGCTGTCCAGAATACGCGTGACCTGAACGCCTGAAATCCCAAAGGCAACAGTGACCGTCAGGCATTCCTTTGTGAAATCATCGACGCAGGTAAGACACTTGATCCTGCGACCGGTGGAAAGTGCGTCCATGACGAAATCCATCGACCAGGTCAGATTGGGCGCCGCCGGACGGAGCAGCGGCAGACGTTCTGTTGCCAGCCCTTTACGACGTCTTCTGCGTTTTACGCCCAGGCCACTGAGGTGATAAAGCCGGTACACGCGCTTATGATTAACATGAAGCCCTTCACGGCGCAGCAACTGCCAAATACGACGGTAGCCAAAACGCCTGCGCTCCAGTGCCAGCTCAGTGATGCGCCCTGATAAATGCGCATCAGCAGCCGGACGGTGAGCCTCATAGCGGCAGGTCGACAGGGATAAACCTGTAAGCCTGCAGGCACGACGTTGCGACAGACCGGTCGCATCACACATCAACATCACGGCTTCCCGCTTCTGGTCTGTCGTCAGTACTTTCGCCCAAGAGCCACCTGAAGCGCCTCTTTATCCAGCATGGCTTCGGCAAGCAGCTTCTTGAGTCTGGTGTTCTCTTCCTCAAGCGACTTCAGGCGCTTAACTTCAGGCACCTCCATACCGCCATACTTCTTACGCCAGGTGTAAAACGTGGCATCGGAAATGGCATGCTTGCGGCAGAGTTCACGGGCGGGTACCCCAGCTTCGGCTTCGCGGAGAATACTGATGATCTGTTCGTCGGAAAAACGCTTCTTCATGGGGATGTCCTCATGTGGCTTATGAAGACATTACTAACATCGGGGTGTACTAATCAACGGGGAGCAGGTCACAAGAACCAGTGGTCATTTTGCTGCTAATACATCGCTAAATGTTATTGCTCTGCTGTCGCAGGACAAAGACCCCCCTATCCTTTCAGTTGGGGGCCTGCACTTATGCTGGTCATAGCGCGTTAAATGTCGCTTCAGCCAGACTAGAATGGAACGATAGGAATTCTCGGTACAAAGAAAAAGATGTTCCTCTCATCACCAAACAAATCTGAATAATCATATGTATACCATGCCTTTTTTAACGAGTTAAAGACAATCCATACTGCCACCAGATATCACTCAGACCGACATATGAGTGTAAATACTGTATAACCTAACAGTGAAACGCCAGCATCCCAATTTATCTATTAATAGTAAGGTAACTCGCCACTTTAGCATTCCGAAGATGTCAGCAACTGTATCGTATTCATGCCTCTGCCCTCAGCTTTTTGGAAAGCGGAAAGGTGGAGAACTGCACATTCTTACTCCGTATGTGGACATCTGATTACAGTAATCGCTGCCCAGAAATAGTTAACAACATATCTGTAAAATCGAATATATTCAACTATAATTTTGATAAGCGACTAAGGGGGCGATGATGCATATCAACAAGATAGTTGGCTGGCTTTTTGAAAGTATGCCTGAGTGCCTGTTTAAGTCATTATCTGAACCTGTATTCTCGGAAATTGATGGCATTGTACAAACAAACATGTTGAAGGCATCTTGGATGCAAGATGCCATGCGCAGTACTGCCGAAAAAGATGAGTAGCAGAAAGTAAATCTCTAATTGGTTTGATTGGCAGTGGAACGTAAATATTCCTGTTATGTTTAAAACATCAAGGGAATGATTTAAATGTAACAGGAAGATACACAATTTAAATTACAGTCTCCTAGCTGCTGCCAAGTCGCGTGAGAGAGAGGCTTCAGCAGAAACGCTCCAGGCGGTGTCTGGTTAGACTGGATGGGGGATGGATCCCTCACATTGAATATAATTAAAACATTATTTTTTCCCCTTACTTGCGGCACTATGAAATACAACTTTTTTCCCTTTTTGATTGGTATCCACCACAGCAAAAATCGCTTTACGAAACAGTTGCTCCTCTGGCACTTCAGTATGATCACTTAATGGTATATTCACCCGCTGCATCTCAGGTTGATGCGCAGTGTAACCCGTCGATTCGGCACGTAAATCAACCACCACTTTGCTCCCGTCTTCATCTACCATCTGCTGGATATCATTTACACCACTACAGTATGCCCAGGCATTAGGACGTGTTATAGCTTGCTCATTTATTTGTTTCTACACCTAAAAGACCATAAAAACGGAAAAATTCTTAACCTATCAAATTGCCGATACGATCCAGTTCAGCTTTAAACATGGTTTTATCTTTTTGCAACTCAGCCAACGGAAGAGTAAAAAACGCCTCGATGCGTGCTCGAAGGATGGTATATGCCTTTATAAAAGCCGCATTAATCTCCTCATCTGTACCTGTAACACGAGCCGGGTCATCAACCCCCCAATGGCTTCGTAGTACAAGTCCCAAATAGGTAGGACAAGTTTCATTTGCTGCATAGCCACAGACACTGATTACGATATCTGGTACCAGTGGCAAACTTTCCCACGATTTACTGTAGCAACCTATGGTGGAGATGCCTTCATGTTGCAGCAAAGCAAGTGAGCGAGGATGTACATGCCCGGTTGGATGACTTCCTGCACTCATGCTATGCCAGCCCTCCGGTGCAAGATGGTTGAACGTTCGGTGCAAGATGGTTGAACGTTGCTTCAGCCAGAATGGAGCGACAAGAGTTACCGGTACAAAGAAATAATACGTTCATAAAATTAGCCCTTATTTTTTTCTGGGTGAGAGCAAAGGACATCTGAAGATGTGCAATTGAGCTCCGTGTGCAGAGATATGCATTTTTCCGGATGACCGGAGCAACATTCTTCTGTCAGGAAGGAAATCAGTTCCAGCATCAAAGTGATATTCGCCCTATAGCGCTGAAAACGACCTTCTTGTTCAACTGAAAGCAATCCGACACGTGTCATCGCTTTGAGATGAAACGATAAATTATTTGGAGCAATGGCAAGGCTTGACGCTATTTGCCCGGCGACCATGCCCTGTGGCCCGGCTTTCACCAGCAAGCGATAGATATCCAGTCGGATGTCAGAAGCCAGGGATTCAAAAACTTGAGTTGCAGTATCTTTTTTCATAATTCAATGCTACAAGAACTATTGAAGTAATCAACCAAATTTTATAGTCTAGGAATCCTGGTAACAATGTTTAATGATACGTCAGGTAATAATCAGGGGACGTAAAATGAATACTCTTGACCTTCAGAAAATCAAGGATGATGCGGTCGAATGGGCCTTAACACATGGTGTCGCCTTTAAGGAATCGTCGTATTCTGCAGTGCATACCCCGTTTACCTTGACGCCAACGCCTATCAGGCGGGAAACCTATAAGCTTTTACAAAACTTAGCAAAAATACTCAGCAAATTAATCTATTCAGTTTCTGAGAATCATGATTTTTTATACGATGCCATTTATCCCATCAAAGCTGGGAATCCCTTCTTTTCAGCTTTACTGAACATGCATCAACAAATCCATTCATCCTCAAGCACAGCTCCCCGGCTACCATTGCTCATTATGCGTAGCGACTTTATGGATGATGTTCACGATGGCTTTAAGCTAATAGAGTTCAATGGCATAGCCGCCGGTATGGGGCCATTTGGTCAGCGGACACACGAGCTACATCAATATATACAAAGGCAATGGTCAACTACTTATTCTGAATGGTCCCACCAGGCAAAGGGAATACTTGTCGAAAACCATGCCATCGAAGGGATATCAGCAGCTCTTGCCCGGGCTACATTCAGAATTAAACAAGAGTTCGAAGATCCAGGCCCGGCCAGATTCTTGATGATAGTGCAAGAACATGAAAACAACGTGTTTGATCAGCACTTGCTTGAGCTAGCCCTTCAGCAAAAAGGGATCGAAACGCATCGCAAAACTTTTCAGGAACTTCATAATCAATTGAGAACCGGTGACAAAAACAGGCTAATTCTCAACGGTGTAGGACCACTTGATACTGTCTACTTACGTGCCGGATATCAATACTCAGATTATGAAGCCGCCAGCCTCAATGAGAAGGAGTGTTGTCAGGCGTTAATGGCTACACGAGTACTGATCGAGCAGCACCGAGTTGCGGTTAATGCAACAGTCGCTCAGCAGCTTGCGACAAGTAAGCGGGTTCAAATGTTGCTCTCTCACTTGGGGCTCGATGAGCTGGTTGCTTTCGGATTGAAACCGGAAGAGGTTAACACCATAAAAATGGTGTTGGGCGAAATGCTTCCTGTTAACCCTCATACTATCAACATCGTAAAAGAGTCTCCTTCTGATTCATGGGTTCTCAAAAATCAGGGTGAAGGGGGTGGGCATTGTCTGTTTGGTGCTGATATCCAGTTAAAACTGGCAAAGCTTGACCCGCTGCAATATCAATCGTGGTCGTTCATGCGTCGATTACATCCTGCCCCGCGATCGGTACCCTCTCTGGTTGTCCGTAAAGGGGAGTTATATCAGATTACTGATCTGGTCAGCGAATTAGGAATTTTCTCCGTTCAGATAGATAACTATGCAGCTAGCGCTGAGCCCTGTTTTGCTGGGTATTTGATCCGTAGCAAATCAGCAGAGTCAACTGAGGGAGGAGTTCATAGTGGACAAGGTGTTTTAGACTCGCTGGTATTCAGTGATTAATTCAGTAAGCCACTTCACTTCAGAGTGCTATAAGGTAACGTTATAAGCGTAAAGCCACTGTTGTCTGTGAGTCTGATTCTTGGATTGTTATCTTAGAGCTCCGTTTAATTCAGAAGGAGCTCTTTTTGAAATCCCATCTGAATTAACATTAAGCGATTACACAATCAGTCAAAGTTAAGTTCAGATATTTGCTGGTCAGGAAATTTTAAAATTCCGTTGCGAGAATGTCCCCCGCAGAAACCTCTTTAGAATAAAAGGATTATATTAACTATTATTCTTTTTCTATACAAAACTAAAAACCTACATTTACTTGTGGTTTTTATTTAACTCAATGTAACTATATCATTTCAAACAAAATATCTCCTTTATTGCATCTTTTCAATTCCGATGGCACCTCATACCTTCCGCCACAGCTACATCATCGTTAGCCCATGAACGTCATTCAGACCCAGGCCAGACATAAAATGGTAGTTTATACACAGGCGTTTGCGCTGGATATGGCGGCCGTGCTGTTCCCAGTGACAGGTATAATGCCGCGCAGATACATCGGCCCCTATTACGTGACAATGTCACTCATCACGGTTTATATAATCTGTAGTGAGCAGAACATTCCGCGTTGATCTGAAAAAATGCTTAGGTGGATCTTTTGCGGTCGACATGCTTTTGAGTTCTAATGGCGTGATATTGCCAGCCCATACAAAGGGAAAGAGAAATGATCCAGCAACTGCACAAGCGGTCTGATGTTGAGAAAAAGGTCGCGGCCGGAGAGGCTGTTAAGGAACAGCCACGGCAGGCAATCAGGGACACAGTCACCGGGCGAATCATTTCTAATGAGCGTGTGCCTGAAATGCTCCCCGCCTACCTGATAGCGATGCAGTCAAACACGCTTATCTATAACGATGTTGATGTGGAAGCCTTTCAGCAGGAAGTCCGCAAGCAGGTTACACGGATACTGGACGTCATCAGGGATGAGCGATTTGAAAATGCCGGCATAGCCTATCAGCAGTTTATCGACCAGTATGATGCGTGCTTCGAAATGCCTTCCGTGGCTGTACTTGGTGAGGTGAAACGACGTGGTATCGATCTTTATGCGGTGCTGGAACATCAGGGAACCCGTTTAACGGCTGAAATGAGTGTTGGGGATAGACATGATAAGGAGTCCGAACGCCGCTTTAATGCCGTCACCGAGGCCCATATCAATCTGTTTTTCTATATGCTCACGCTGAATCTGGCGATTCATAACAAGATTGACAATGTCCAGAAACAACTACGCACTAAACTTAGTTTCCTGGAGGAACGACTCAGATCGTTACTTCATGAGTACATCTATGCAGATAAGCGTGGATGGATAGCACCGGACAATTTACATTCAAGCGAGACCCTTTATGGCTGGATATTGCTCCAGCAAAATGATCTGGATACTGCCCGGGTCATTTACAGAAATGATCAGCGCCTGAGAGAACCCAACAGTTTTTCCGCGCTGCATGCTGAAGTGATGAGCATCTACCATAAGAGAAACACATCTCAAACGCCTGGAGATCTTCGGAGTTCAGCCTTCTCAGGGCGTGGGCTATCCGACGACAGAGTACGAATCGCCTTAAATCTGTGCTATTACCTGAAGCAGACGGCGCAAATTCGCGCGTATCTTAATGAGCTGACGCAAGGTAGTGAGAACAACGAAACGGAAGATGCCACCGTGGATGTCCGGTCGCTCCTGATTCCCTCCATGTCCCAGCACGCATCTCAATGAAAGCAGAAATAGCCCGACAGATCACCGAGCTGATTGAGCAGAAAAAATTTAATGGCTATACGCTGTCAACGCCACGATCTGTGACCGTTATTTGCCATTTTCATGCCCGCTAGATGCTTTCTTTAATGATGCTGTCCGCTTTCCGCCATTTCATCGTCACTGATTGGCGTTGCGTTTTTGGCCAGCACTCCAGCTTTGCGTTTCTCCTTTAACCGGTAACTTTCTCCTTTGATATTCAGTGTGGTTGAGTGATGCAGCAGCCGATCCAGGATCGCCGTTGCCAGTACGTTATCTCCGAACATCTCTCCCCAGTCTGCGAAGCCTTTATTTGACGTCAGGATGATGCTCGCTTTTTCATATCGACGGTTCAGTAGCCGGAAGAACAGGCTGGCTTCCTCTCTGGTCATTGGCAGATAGCCTATTTCATCCAGGATCAGCACCCGGGCATAACTCAGTTGCTGTAGCTGACGCTCCAGTCGGTTTTCCTGTTTCGCTTTCATCAGCGTTGCGATCAGTCTGTCCAGTGGCATGAACAGTACCCGATGCCCTGCATCCGCCGCTTTCACGCCGAGAGCAACGGCCAGATGGGTTTTCCCGACACCTGGAGGACCCAGCAGGATCACATTCTCGCAGCGTTCCACGAACGCCAGACCGGCCAGCTCCCGGACAACCTTACGATCGATGCCCGGCTGGAAGGTGAAGTCGAACTGCTCCAGCGTTTTGACCCATGGCAGACGCGCCTGCTTCAGTCGTGACTCCATGCCGCGCTGATGTCTGCCGTTCCATTCCTGCTGCAGCGCCATGCACAGGAACTCCCGGTAGTTCAGCTCTTTTTTAGCCGCCTGCTCCAGCAGGTTTTCTACGTGATAGCTCAGATGCTCCATTTTCAGGCGACTCAGCAGCGCTTCAAGTTCATGCATCACAGCAACTCCTCATAAGCACTCAGTGGTCGATGTTCTACCATGCTGACCTGCTTCCAGAGCGGGGCATGATGTTCCGGCACTGTCTGCCAGCCGGACGATGCTGAGCAGAGACGATGTGATGCCACCAGTTGCTCATTACTGTAGATCCGCAGTTCATCATCCAGCGATATTCGTATCGAGACCGGCTGGCCACACAGCGTTTCGGGAACGCTGTAACGATTGCCGCCAACTTCGATATAGCTGTCCCAGGACACATGGCGGATGTCGAAGTAGCTGGTATCGAAGTCCGTATCCGGCAACGGCTGCAGATGCTCCTGTTCCAGTGCGAAGCGCCGCTCTGGTGTTTGTCTGAACTGGCGAAGCTCCCGTTTATCAGCAACTTCAGCCATCCACTGCTCCAGTTGCTGGTTTACATGGGTGACGCTGTCGAACCTGCGGTACCGGACGAAGAAGTTCTCCTTAAGATATTTCACCATCCGTTCCACTTTGCCTTTGGTTCTGGCCCTGCGCGGACGGCAGGCCCGGGGCAGGAAGTCATAGTGGTCGGCCAGCAACAGGAACCCGGAGTTGAACACCACTTTCCCGTTGTTATTCTTCAGTACTGCGGCTTTCTGGTTATCAACCAGCACCGTTTTCACACTACCACCGAAGTAGCGGAAGGCGCGAACCAGTGACTCGTAGGTGTGCTCAGCATCCTGCTTTGGCGCGGCGAAGACATGGAAGCGGCGGGAGAACCCCAGCGTATTAACCGCGAAGTTAACTTTGCACCGCTGCCCGGCAACCTCCACCTCGACTTCGCCCCAGTCGTGCTGGAGCTGATATCCTGGCTGGGTTTCAAAGCGGACCGTTCTTTTTGATGGCCGCATTTTACGTTTGGGCTGGATGTAGTAACGCAGCATGGAACGTCCGCCCGTATAGCCCATTGCCTTTATCTCTGCGAGGATAACCTCGCTATTCCAGACATTCTCTGCCAGGCGCATGTCGATGTAATCCATAAATGGTTTCAGCTTAACCATTTTGTGGCGGGTCTTTCTGGCTGGCGGTTCAGGATATTTGAGATAGCGTCTGACAGTCCGTTCAGAGCAACCCACCTGAGTCGCAATATCGACAATGTACGCACCCTGCTGGCGCATTTGCTTTATCATGTAAAAGTCCTCTCTGCTCTGCATGTTGATGTCCTTTCTGGTGTGAGAACCTTAAGGAAACAACATGTTGGGTGGAGCGGACAATGCTAATGGTGATTTACCGTCTTATATCACTGGCGCTAACATAAGGCATCACGTACTTCCTGACATCGGTTAACAAGGTGATTATTCACCGGGTTCAATTTTCCGGATACTGCCCAAATCAAGACGCTTTGAACTCCAGACGCCGCTTCCGACGGCTGCACCGGTGGATTTTCTGAACCGCAGACCACATTCAGTGACCCACTGGGTTCTGGTTTCCCGGAGTCTGACCTCTCGGGGCCGGTAGCATTCTGTTATGATCCCGACGTGCGTCATGGGCTGCCCATTAATCTGTACCATGATGTGAGTGGCCTTATCTGACGGACCGGCAAACGTTCTGCCAGCGGATTAGGCGAATGAGCCGGGAAGCCTGGTCCGGCGTGAACCCGAATCCGTCCAGCAACTCTGTCAGCAGCGGGCCGGCATCCTCTTCATACCGATCCGATCGAAGGACACCAGGGGTCCCTTCCACCGTTTTCGCCAGTGCCAGAAAACGTTCCTGTAGCGGTTGTTCCTTATTACGCCTGCCGGGCTTCACTGCGTTAAGGTGCTCCGGGTTTGTGGCGGACAGCCCCTGCACATCGTATTGTCGCAGTGCCCTCAGCAGGTGCCGGTACCAGGTTTCCGTCGTGTCTGCAGCCTGTCCGCCGGGAAACTCAGCCCCTTTCAGTGAAGGTGTACCCTGTTCCGGCGCGGTGCTTTCGTTGATCTGCAGGCGGATATCAATGCCGGCATCGTGACAGGCCTGCAACCACTCCGCCACCTGCAGGGGGTCGCCTTCGAGGCGCGTCACCTGCCCGGCCGTGTTCCACAGCTGCAGGCAGGTGGTGCCGTCGAGACGGATAACGTAGTCGCCCCGGCACGCCAGGTGCCAGCGACCGTCCAGCTCCACCGGCCGGTCGTCACCGAACCTGTCAGACTCGTATACCGGCTTTATCCGGACCAGGGGCAGAACCCGGACCTCCGTCATGCGCTGCTCAGCCAGGACACGCGCCTGTTCGTCAGCCAGAAGCGGAGCGGCCAGCGCACGGCCGGCGTCCGTCAGCTCGACGGCCAGCTGCAGGTTCGGCGCTCGTAGCGTGCGCAGCAAGCCCGAGGCTTCCATGCGGCGGCAGGAGGCACGCAGGTTGGGGCCATACACCGGGGCATCTCCGCCCTGCTCCAGCATCCGCTCAATATCCCGCGTCGCCACCGGCCCCGGACGTTTCGCCTCGAGGGCGGCCAGCACAATCAGCACCCGACGCTGCAGCGGTGACGGTCGGCGCGCCTGAGTCATTGCTTATCCGTCTCCGGCCAGATGAGTTTTCTGAGACGCTGATGATCGACGTCTATGAGCGCTTTGGTTTGTTCGTATTTTTTCAGTGGCGCACCAGTAAGCGCCAGTTCATACCAGAATCCCAGCAGGGTGCTGGCCTTACTCGATTCGCTGATATATCTAACGCCCTGGCTGTCCAGCTCGCATTCCCGGATACGTTCTTCCGCTATCCGGGTCAGCTGCTCATAGCTGAGTGAAAAATTCACTTCTTTCTCATCCATCCTGCACGCTCCGTCTGATAATGTCCGCTTAAGTGTAAAATCATACTCAGTATGATTTAGTACTCAATGTGTAAACATCATATCAGGTATGATTGTCTGATTAATGATAAATATCACACTCAGTATGATTTTATGCGATGGGTTTGATTATCATATCCTTTGCGTGTTTTCCGCTGCGCAGATCCGAAAATTGGCTGTCTCGGATCTTTCCTCCACACGCCGGCGCACTGCGGCCAGGAAACACAACATATGCCACTCTATCAGCGGAATTATCTTCTATATGTTGTGTTAATTCCTCTTTATCTGACCAGGTTCTCAGGGGCGGAAAAGACCGCTTCGCTTATTCCCTGACCGTGGTACACTTCCGGAAAGTCGTGAATAGGCAAAAAATCGGATCACCCGAAAACAGCCATCCGGTAATTTAACTCAGTAGTTATACGTCTACTTATTATCACCTGAGTTATGATATTCGTAAGGGACTACATCAATGGTTATCATCACCCGTGTTACAGGTGTGAGAAAATTCCTAAGAGCGTCGGGAAAATTCTGAATGCGCCCGGTACTGTCACTCAGGGTGATAATGCCGGCATCAATTAACACAGAAATGTCCGGACAGAGTCAGCACCGTGCGAAAAGGATGGTCGTGGCAAAATATTATGCCGGGGAGTGTGATTACTCTGAGTGATGGTTTCATTCGGTGTCAGGGGAAGCGCGCTCAGTCTTCGACAGAGGCATTACCGGACTTTACAAAATACGCAAAGTACAAACTCCTTACTATCGGACCTCAAAGATTCTGAATCATGAGGGGCTTGTTGATATGTGTGAGTTATTACTGAGAATCATCCAGATGTTTTTGGGACTGTCCACGCAGGACAAGATACTGACGCTGCTGTTTGTTCTGGCTCTCGCTTTTTTGACATGACTGCAGCAAAAACGCTGAGGCCTGCAGGCAAGAAGCCGTTTGACATGAGAACGCTTTCTTTCACGCCAGTACAAACAACATGTCCACCCTGAAGGTCGGGCAGGACGGGATTTCTCAACAATAAATAAACACCGGGAATGGAAAAATTTTGATTCTGATATCCGGATAAGCGGGGGGATATTAATGGATGATTTGCAGCGAGATAACGAAGCAGAAGATGACAACAATAACCTGTTAAATGTGGATATGGGAATGCTCGACCAGCTCAGGGGGATTGCACACCAGTTAGAGACTGAGTATGGCGATATTTCTATGCGGCACTCGCCCTCAGGTTGTGGAGATACCATCACGGTATTACTCAATGATAAAGGACAGGAAGTCGGGGAATGGCAACCATCAGAATGCGACGATGAGGATAATGTTGCTGGAGCTCAGATGTCAGGTGACTGGATTTTTGTAACTCCCCCAAGGAACACCCGGACGCTCGAAGGCTCGGTTCCTGTCAGCGAAATCATTGCTAAGCATGAGGAAGTCATTTTGACGGAAGTTTGTGCCAGCACTCTGGATGAGCTTGTTCCTGCATCTGGAAAAATTCGATTGTGAGTCTGCGTAACTTACTTTGATAAAATGATTACTCCGGGAGTCTGTAATGGAAAAAATGAGTGGGTATTTTCTCGGTCGAAAAATATTCTGCCGGCAGTCGCTGGATATGTTTGGCCTCATACGAGGTGAGGACGGGAAAATGACCTTTCCCCGTCACTCTGATAAACGTTTTCCGATCGGTCGTATCCGCAAACGGCTGGCAGCTTATGGCTGGCGTGGAGAGCGTCTGAATCAGGAAGTAGCTCGTATCGTCGCAGGCCCTGATATTTTCCCTGAGAGAAGTGACTACAGCATTATCTTTCCTTACGGATGGGAACGTAACCAGCTTACCCCTGAGATGCGGAGAATGTTTCCCCGGAAGAGTGGTCGTCGCGTGCTGGTTACGCTGGATGAGTTCCACTCTTTTCATGGCTCCGTGGAGTGCCAGACGTTTTCACCAGAAAGTGATGAAACACCCGAGGTATCATGAATTACCCTTCTATTCCCGGACAGGTTTACGCCCAGGAAAAAATCCTGCTACCCGTGGCCATCGATTATCCGGCCGCTCTGGCCCTGCGTCAGATGGCGATCGTCCAGGACGAACTGCCGAAGTATCTGCTGGCGCCGGAAGTGAGCGCCCTGCTCCATTACGTGCCGGATCTGCACCGCAAAATGCTGCTGGCCACTCTGTGGAATACCGGCGCACGGATCAATGAAGCGCTGGCCTTGACGCGGGCTGATTTTTCGCTGGCTCCGCCCTATTCGTTTGTGCAGCTGGCAACCCTGAAACAGAGAGCGGAAAAGGCGGCCAGAACAGCCGGAAGAATGCCTGCCGGCAATCAGGCGCATCGTCTGGTGCCGCTTTCAGATAAACAGTACGTCAGCCAGCTGGAGATGATGGTGGCCACGCTGAAAATCCCGCTCGAGCGTCGCAATAAACGTACCGGCAGAATGGAGAAGGCACGTATCTGGGAAATTACCGACCGCACAGTGCGTACCTGGCTGAATGAAGCGGTAGATGCCGCGGCAGCCGATGGCGTGACGTTCTCCGTCCCGGTGACGCCACATACTTTCCGGCATTCCTATGCCATGCATATGCTGTACAATGGTATTCCGCTGAAGGTGCTGCAGAGCCTGATGGGACATAAGTCGATAAGCTCGACGGAAGTGTACACGAAGGTGTTTGCACTCGATGTGGCTGCACGCCACAGGGTTCAGTTCCAGATGCCGGAAGCTGATGCGGTGGCCATGTTGAAAAAAAATATCTGACCCAAAACGAACAATAGCTCTGTCTTTTCACGACGACAATACCTATCCGGAAGAAATTCATTCATATTACAGCGAGTGCTTAAATGAAAATGAAAACGACGATATTTCGTTAAAAAATGAGGTCGTTTCCTGTATCGATAACGGGATTGTGAAGCTAGAGCAAGGAAAAACCATCTACGACAATGGCTACGAGAGACATAGTTTTCAGTGTGTTGGTGTAAACAAGGATGGCTCGATGATCAACATCATTAAGACCGGCCCGGGAAAGTATTTCATCATGCGTACAACAATTTGAAAGCTTTGTTGCATTGGAAGTATCAGGCCTTCTTATAAAGAGAAGGTCATTAAAAAACAATACAAAATCATGATTTCATTCTTTCATTCTTTCATTCTTTCATTCTTTCATTCTTTCATTCTTTCATTCTTTCATTCTTTCATTCTTTCATTCTTTCATTCTTTCATTCTTTCATTCTTTCATTCTTTCATTAAGTTAGTGTAGCCAGATATTTTCTTTGATGGGAAGGATGAATCAATAGCCAACTTATCGCTTATGGTTGCGTCCCAGGACCACCATCCTTTCTCACCAAATTCACGGTTGTACCATCTTTCTTTCTCGCGCCGATGAGCAATGTAAGCATCGGCTTTCATCCCCCACACCTCAATCGGGAAAGGCATATGATTTTGAGACTGCACATCGAGCAGACAAAAGTCGGGATGAAACTCCATCTCGGAAGAGTCATATCTTAGTGGTTTAAAAAAGGACCGCTGTAACTCGTATAATTTTTGTTCCATCGTGCCTTCATATTGCGAATCAAGCGGTATAAAGCGCTCACTCGTCATCATCATGGCAAGCTGGCGAACCTGAGCTGACTTAGCGCTGGGCACATCTGTCAGAGCAATGATGAAAATTTTATATCCATTTTTCCAGCCACTGAATTCATGTGGAAATCTCTCAATGGCAGAATTCCATCTGGAGGTATCAAGACCAAGAAAAGGCATACCTGCAAAATCCTTCACAGGCAGACGGTTTACCCCTGAGATGTATTTATCAGAGTATTTTGCCAGTTCGGCCACGACTACCATCCTGCATTTATTCTGCCTGGCGAATTCTACAGCCCCACTGTTCCGAGCACTATCTCTTGAACCGGTCACTGCAGGCGTAAGCAATACCTTTGACAATCGTGTTTTGCCAATTTCAATTTCACATGCTTGAGTCCAAAGATGGAAGCCAAGTAATGTTGATGACCTCACTCCATCCATCTTTGGAAACCATCGGTTATATCCTGAATTTTCCCAGAGCAAGTGCATTAGGCCGCACAGAGACACTGTGCCTCTTTTACGTTTACGGGAAGCATCACCAGTCAGAGGGGTTGCAGGAATATCATCAGATACTGATTTTGTCTGCAAAGCATAATCCAGCTTTACGTTGATAATGCCGTCTGGCTTTTCAGTGATCGCATCATTGTTGTAAGTGCCTTGCGCACCTTCAGGTGAGAGGCGGCTATAGAAACGACACTCATCCTTATGTTTATTGCCAGTGAGAGGGAAGCGTGCCAGATGATGCTTCTCATTTTTTAACTTCACAGCCAGCGGTAGTTCTCTGCCTGTACATAAACAGACAGCATACGAGTTACAGTCGCGTGATTTCTTCAATGCTTGTTGAAATTCAGTCTGTATCGAAGACGAATCTTGTTCATCTGCGCCAAATAATCGGGGTGATGACTTGCTATCAAAATACAGTTTGACCGTGAAATTATTCATACCTGCCCACCTTTCCCTTTAGTCATTAAATCATTAAATCATTAAATCATTATTTAATGACTGGTTATCGTGAACAATTTCACATAGTTATGATGTTCATGTTTTCCTTATATCATTAAATCATGATTTCATATTGTTATTGCATAGTACTCTGTGTCATAGTTTGATTTGCACAAACTCATTTATAATGAAATCATGATTTAATGAAAGGATGATATCATGGGTAAGGTTATATCAGTAATTGGTCAGAAGGGTGGTGGTTCCAAAAGCACCGAATCCAGAACACTGGCTGTAGGATTTACGGAGGCTGGATGGAAGACTCATCTGGCTGATATGGATGTAAAGCAACAGACATCATTCAAATGGACTGAGCGAAGGGAAAAAAGTGGACTAAGTCAAATTGACTGTGCTCTTTACCGTCGGGTTGATACAGCAGTCAAAATGAAGGACAGCTGCCATTTATTAATTATTGATGGCCGTCCAGCTGCAGAGACAACATCGCTCGACGTAGCAGATGAATCAGACCTGGTAATTATCTCGACAGGAACGACAATCGATGATCTTGAGCCTTCACTCGAGCTAGCCCGCGAATTGATAAAAAAAGGGATTGATAAGAGCAAAATCGTATTCGCTGTAGCTAAATCTCCGTCTCCTTCTCAGGGGGAAAAAGCTCAGGAAACGATTAAAGCATGGGGTTACAAAGTACTGAAAACGGTTATACCTTTTAAGACAAGCTATGGCGAAGCCCTTGATGCCGGGCGCGCACTACATGAAACATCATTTAAATCTTTAAACGAACTCGCAAAACAAATGATTGAAGAGGTTCATGATATAATTAATTCATGATAGCATGATTTCATTAATTCATTTTATGTGTGAGGTTCTCTATGAAAGGCCCGAAAAGTACTATCAAAATTGATCCACCAAAAGATGATGAACCAACTCTGGATGTTACAGGACGAAGCGCAGCTCCTGAATCTTCTGTGAAGCCTATCCAGATAAAAGTACCTGTCTCTAAGCACAAAGAAATGAAAGCTTATGCTGCGGAGCAGGGGATATCTATGACTGAAATGATAATGGCTGGGTATGAAATGTATCGCAATAAAATGAAATAATGAAAGCATGATTTCATGAAAAAATGATAATCAACTTCACAGACTAACTCTTAATGCCAGGTTTCCACTGTTATAGATATCCCTGGCAGAAGGGGAACGACAGGAACGATAACTAGCTCTACAAGCAAAATGCAGGCAACTTTATAACGCCACCCCCTTTCCTCGGCGGAAAAGAGATACCACTAATTTTTTCCCAATGATGCACTTTAAGGTTTCACGGGATGTAAAGTGTGACAAATTGCACTCAACTTTAGGGCAACCAGGAGAATTACTCTGTTAGTGTTTAACATTTCTTCTGTGACAAAATGCCCTGAAAGAAGTGTGACAAATTGCTCTTAGCTAAGAGTGACAATCTGCCTTCAAAAAAATATAGGGGTTCAGGCTTGATTTCGTGGGTATCAGAGAGCTGAAAACCATCCCAAGTGTGACAAATAGCCCTGAGTCCACCATTATCTGTGACAATTTGCCCTGAGAAAGTGTGACATTCAACCCTCGAAAGTGTGACTATCTGCCCTCATGATTTAGAGAGAGTTTGCTACTATATCACTGAAAGAAAAGACAATATGAGTTGTCTGTCGTCCTTTCTTTTTCTCTATATAACTCAGCCGCATCGGCGTTCTGCTATTGATTTCATCAACACTTGCCTGAAGGAAACGGCGTCGAAAATCAGGCATTCGTTGATAACTTTGCGGCAGCTGGTAACGTTCCATTATCCAGTCTACTTTGAGCGACACACAGCCTGAACCATCGGGTTTTCTGTACTGGCAGAGAGATTCATACAGCCGCATAGCATAGGGATTAGTTATCTCCTTTGTTTCGCTAAGCCTGAATTGGGTAAATCTGTTCTGCAAACCAATAAAAAATGGAATCAGATAGGGGTTTATATGAACACTGTACAGTCCTCGGGAAGGGCTGTGTGCACGTTTAATGAACCAGGGGAAAGACTCTAACCCTTTTTCACCGTTAGCATCCTCTTCAGGTCGGTAAAATACGACCTCTTTACCAGCAAAGCCTTTGAGCGCCTGACGTATATCCTTACTGGCTTCGGCAGAGGTTAATCCAAATGTTGCTGCATAATGAGCTACCTGTATTTCACAGATACCATCATGCTCCTGAAGCGAGCCATCTGATTTACGGATCTGATCGACGAACAAATACAGCATACGCTTCTGATCACGAGAGAGACTATAAGCTGCTTCGGTAAGCTCATTAGACTGAACTATACGAGGGCTATTTTTGCGCTTTTTATGGTTTATTACCGCAACTTCCGTCATGACCGTTCCATTTAAAATGTGACAGATTTTAAGATTGTCACATTTCATCAAAAAGAGTCAACAGTCAGGGATAAGTTTGTGATTCAAATGGATCGCAGAGGGCAATTTGTCACAGGGTTCAGGGCAGATAGTCACAGTTCAATAGGGTAAATGAGGGTGATTTGTCACAATGAAAGGGCAAATTGTCACAAAGGATCCTCTGGAACCCGCAGTACATAAGGGCTCAAAGGAGGTCTAAAAAGGTAAACCTAAAAACTATTTTAAAAAGATCTTATAAAAATATGACGGTGGATAAGTGGATAAGAGCTCAAAGAAGAGGGCTAACATTTGATTTTGGGCGTAAGCTGAACATGCAGGTACCTTTCCCTGGTGCTTCCTCGCTCACTCGCGGGCGATGCCCGGTCGCTCGGCTGCGGCGAGCACTGTCTCCTTTCTAAAAACGGCTTTATCCAATCCTCGCAACGGGTATTTCTTTCCAACGAGTAGTGTACGCGGGGGAAAGCATGTCACGCTTCATTTGCCACTCAGGTGCAATCCCACGCCCAGCAAACCATATTTTTCCGAGTCCTGAATGGTTAATACCATCCAGGGTTTTCATCAGTTTCTTGCTCTGTTCCCGCGGCTGCACTTCATCAAATAAATTGAGCTGAGAAACCCCGGTTGGAGTGAAATCGTTGAGCATACAGCCCGCCTTTGCATAGCGGTGACCATCCACCCAGATCCTGTCCAGTGCTTTCACTGCTGCGGCTATGATGTCCCGTGTATCCTGCGTGGGGATGAGCAATTTTTCACTGGCCAGATTACCGTAGTAGGGCTCATTTACGGCAAACGGCGATGTTTTCAAGAACACGGCAATATGCCTGCAGAATTGACGCGCGCCGCGCAGCTTTTCGGCGGCACGTTCAGCGTGCTGACAGACAGCCTGCCGCATCGCCTCATAAGTCGTGACACGTTCACCAAAACTCCGGCTGCAGACTATCTGCTGTTTGGGGGGCGGTGCTTCCTCCAGTGAAATACAGCTTTCTCCATTGAGTTCCCGGACCGTTCTCTCCAGAACCACATTAAAATTTTTCCTGATGAACGTTGGATTCGCGCGGGCCAGCTGCAGTGCTGTGGTGATCCCCATTGTGTTCAGCTTCTTTGAGATCCTGCGACCCACCCCCCAGATTTCCTCCACCGGCTGCAGTGACAGCAGTTTTTCTGTACGGCGGGGATTACCCGGCGTTAACGCCAGTACGCCGCCAAATTGTGGCCACTCTTTGGAAGCCCATTGTGCTGACTTCGCCAGGGTTTTCGTAGGTCCCATTCCGACGCCGATGGTCAGCCCCGTGCCGGAACGAACGTGCTCACGCAGCTGCCGGCCGAAATCCTCGAAATCGATGCAGCTGTCAATACCGCGAATATCCAAGAACATCTCGTCAATGGAGTACTGCTCAACGCGTGGCGCCAGCGCTTCCAGATGAACCATGACCCTGTTCGACATGGAGGCGTAGAGGGCGTAATTACTGGAGAACGCGATGACCGGCTCCGGAAATTTTACCGACTTCAGCTGAAACCACGGCACTCCCATTTTTATGCCCAGCCGTTTCGCTTCAGCGCTGCGCGCGATTACACAACCATCGTTGTTACTCAGAACCACCACAGGCCTGTCACGCAAATCGGGACGAAATACTTTCTCGCAGCTCGCGTAAAAACTGTTAACGTCAGCCAAAGCAAACATCAGTCTGTGCTCCGGGTTTTGTGTATAAAAGCCGTCACCACCCCGAAAATCTGCAGTTCTTCCGGATAAAGCGTGGGGTAGGCTGGATTCATCGGCAGCAGGGCGATACGGGGCTTCAGCTGCAGGCGCTTAACGGTGAACTCGCCATCTGTTTCCGCGATGACAATATCCCCCTGCATGGGTTTCTCAGCTTTGTCGACAACCATTAAATCGCCGGAATGCAGACCCATATCCCGCATCGAATCCCCGATAGCCCTGACGAAGAAAGTTGCAGCCGGACGCCGGATACAATAGGCATTCAGGTCAAGTTCCTCCTCCGTGTAATCGGCGGCTGGCGACGGAAAACCCGCCGGGCAACGTTCGGTGAACAGCGGAGCAGTGGACTGCACCGGCTCCTGTTCGGGAGCAAGAAAAAGTAACACGGCATACCTCTTAAAATACCTGTTTTTATATACAGTATAATTTCTTCTTTTTTCTTTTTCGCAAGTGTTCTGTATGCCGACGGCTTCATCATGTTGTATTCGCGATGAATATTTCTTTGCTCAGCGTCAGATCCGACATCTCTTTACTTGCATAAATTGTTCTCTAATTTATCTCAACCAGTGTTCTTTTCTTATTGATAGGGGCTGTTGTTTATGTATAATTCACCAATAGTTCTCTAATACATCTCTTTTTGTTCTCTAAGGCGTTTTCAACTACCCAGGTGACATTCAATGAAAATTTATATCGATGACGGATCAACTAATATCAAACTTCAGTGGAAGGATGATGAGGTCAGGCAGTCAATCAGCCCTAACAGCTTTAAGCGTGAATGGGCTGTTGCATTTGGTGGACAACAAGCGTTCAACTATATGTTGAATGGTGAGCAATACTCTTTTGATCCTATCAGCCCTGATGCTGTGGTTACCACGAACGTCGCCTGGCAATACAGCGATGTGAATGTTGTTGCCGTTCACCATGCGTTGCTTAACAGCGGGATCGAACCTTGTGAAGTCGATGTGGTAGTGAGCCTGCCTTTATCTGAGTATTACGATAAAAATAACCAGCCTAATAAGGCAAACATTGAACGTAAAAAAGCGAATCTGCTGCGACCGGTCGAACTTAATGGTGGCAAGACTTTCACCATTAAGCATGTCGAGGTTATGCCCGAGTCCATCCCAGCAGGTTTTGAGGTGGTAAAAAATCTTAACGAACTGGATTCACTCCTGATTGTTGATCTGGGGGGAACCACGCTTGATATTTCTCAGGTTATGGGGAAAATGCGAGGGATTTCGCGTATTTATGGTGATTCAACCCTCGGTGTATCCTTGATCACCGGTGCGGTAAAAGAGGCGCTGTCCGTGGCAAGAACCAAAGGGAGTAGCTATCTGGCTGACGATATTATCATTCATCGTAACGATGCTTCTTATCTCTCATCACGTATCAATGACACGTCACGAATTGAACTGGTTCGTGAAGCGATTGAGAACGCTCACCACCGACTTGTTAACAGGGTTATTGAAGCCATCAACCGCTTTGAGGGATACTCCCATGTAATGGTTATCGGCGGAGGTGCTGAATTGATCGCCGATCATGTGAAGAAACACTGTGGGGTCAGGGAAGAACGCTTTTATAAAACTCGTTCATCCCAATTTGATCTCGTTAACGGCATGTACCTTATTGGATAAAAACAATGGATACGCGACGCAAAATCACGTTTTACCTGAATCCTGAAACCAACGAAGCGGACCGTTTTGTCTGCCAGAAAACAGATGAAACACCCCAGGGGGAAAGGGGACGTTTATGGCGCGCCGCGCTGCTTACAGGGTTTGCTTTTGGAAAGCAGGATGAGCGTCTTCCGTTCCTGTTCAGCGAGTTACTGAACAGGAATACATCGTTTGACGATCTGATGCAGCTGCTTAAAGCGGTTTACCCTCGTGAAGTCGAAGCGCTTTTACAGGGCAGGATAAAGGAAAATGTACCAGCTGAACGGACTGAGACTAATTTATCCTCTCAAACCCCCAATGCTGAAGATGAAACCCGCAGCAATGCAAAAGGGTTATTCTAAAATGCCGGTGGTTGATGCCAGAGAACATGGAAAGCTTATCCGCCAGTTCCTGAAGAACGTCCGGGAGATACAGGAGCTCGGGCTTATTGAGGATATTGAACATCAGACGCTGTCTGAAATTCAATCCAGTCTAATAAAGATGTCTTCGCCCGGAGCTGGCTATAAGCACACCTGTCCACGACATGGTAGCCCCTGGGAAGAGGCTGAAATTCAGCACCTTATTGAACAGGCTGGTTCATCAAGTTTCGATGTCGGGAGTTTCGCCAGTGAATACCAGCGGCGACCTGAATCCGTCATTAAATACATGAAAAAGCTGGGACTGACAAAATAGTCAGTATTTCCCACCCTCTGTTTTTGCGCAAAAAAAATACAACTCCCTCATGTGGGCATTGCACCTGTAATACAGCGTGCTGTGTCCAGCTTATCCACAGACTTTTCCTCCCTTAACTGTGGACAGGGCTCGTGTCATAACAACTCTCTTTCGCTCCCTCACTGATGTTCTTCTTGCCGGAATCAGCCTGCCACCCGCTGCCAGTGTGCCGCGCCCGGACGGACACGGGACGGGCTTCTTTATCGCTCAGGCCCGGCGTCGTTGTGATTGTACGCCATGCCCTCGCCAGTTTAAGGCGCGCCCTTCAAGCCGCTTTCGCGGCATATCCTGGCCGTCGAAACAACTGACGGCTGCGGTATTCCACGGTCGGCGTTGACCCGTTACCGGACGCGACGAACAGGCAGCGTGCGGCAGGGAACGGTATCGCGGTGATGCCTCCTGCCCACCCTGACTGTGTAAGGAGCTTCCCATGCCGAACTGGTGTGCCAACCGACTGATGTTCAGTGGTATTCAAAACAGTGATGCCCTCAAAACGTGGATTGCCGGAGGTGAGTTGTCTCTGCATCGCCGCGCCAGAAAAGAAGGTATTCAGCTTTTCCTTGCAGGCTGCGCGGGGATACTGCGCCCCCTGACAGAGCAACATTACGCGCCATATCCGCAACTGGTTTCTTACGGTGCGGCTGCAGACAACCGGCCTTCAGTCCAGGCATACAGCGACTGGCTGGCGATGTTTATGGCCGGAGCTGTGCTGGATGTGGAAACCTGCCAGAAGCTGCATCAGTGCTGGCTGGACAGCCATATCGGGCATGCCCGCTGGGCTACCCTCAGTGAACCGGAACAGGTAGTCATCCTGCAGCTGTACAAGCAAAAATCTTTTGACTGGGGAAACAGTTTCCGGCCTGCGCCGGTGGAGGAATGGTGGAACAGCCTGTGCGATGCTGGTGATGATTTGTTTGCCGCAGAGCCAGTGGATTTGCGTGATGTCCTGCCGACGCGTCTGAATATCGAGGTGAACGGCTTTAACGGTGGTTTGCTGACGGGTGTCCCGTCGTCATATGACCACTATCTGACCCGGTACGGTTGCAAGTGGCCAGTTGGCTATGAGGCAAATATCTGTTTCGCCGGAGAGAACACGCTGACGGTGGATTTTGACACCCCCTGGAGTCCGGTTGGCGAGGACGTTGTGGCTGAACTCAGTCAGCGGTATGGCGGGGAGGTGGAGCACTGGTTTGCAGAGCAGGGCTGCAATTACTGCGGTTATGCCCGGTACGTCAGTGGCGAAACGGACTTGTACATCACTGACGAGCTGGAGTGGGGCGAAGCTGACCCGGACGATGAGGACAGTTTCCCGGACGTAACCGGCCCGGAGTGGATTATCAACAACGTGGCGCACTTTGGCGGCTGACCGGAGGCGGGCGGGAAACCGCCCGGAATAACATGGAATTAAATCTGAATACCTGGCTTGCTGGCCTGAGTGTCGACGTCGGTGGCACTGAAATGATGGTGTATTACCTGGTTTCCGCGAGTGACCTGGCGCAGGCCGAAGCGGGCGTTCTGGAAATGGGACGCACCTGGTGGCCATCGCTGCAACGCGAGGATGACCGGCATCGGTGGGAATATGCCGCAGGCGTGGTCTGGTTTAACAGCATCGTTCTGCTCGATGACGTGGAGAACAGCATCCTGCGTGGCCTGAAGTTCCTCGATGCGTGGACAGTGACCGGCGCGCCGGATGCGCCGGTACTGCGCGACGAGTGGGGGAATGACTGGCGGGATATCACCCGCTGACGGAATACCGGGCAGGGTGACTGCCCGGTACTTCAGGGAGGAATAATGATGTCGCGCTGCTCCTCATCCATGCCGCGCCTGGCGCGGGGATATCCACTGCCCGGAGCCAGTGTGCCGCGCCCGGGCCGACACGGGACGGGCGGTTTTTCCGCTCCTGTCCGGCGTCGCTGTAATTTTACGCCATCCACTCGCACTTTAAGGAGCGCCCTTCAAGCCGCTTTCGCGGCATATCCTTGCCGTCGAAAAAACTGACGGCTGCGGTATTCCACGGTCAGCTTGACCCGTTACCGGTCGCGGCGTACAGGCTCCGGGCAGCAGGGAACGGACGTCGTACCGACGTCCTCCTGGATGCCCCCTGTAACCACGAGGTGTCCCTATGTCCCGTTTTATCCTGGGTAACTGCGTCGATATTATGTCCGGCTTTCCGGATCGAGCCGTTGATTTCATCCTCACCGATCCCCCGTATCTGGTCGGGTTCCGTGACCGTTCCGGGCGCAGTATTGCCGGTGACAAAACTGATGAATGGCTGCAACCCGCCTGCAATGAGATGTACCGCGTCCTGAAAAAAGACGCACTGACGGTCAGTTTCTACGGCTGGAACCGCGTCGATCGTTTCATGGCCGCGTGGAAAAGTGCCAGATTCAGTGTCGTCGGGCATCTGGTTTTCACCAAAACCTACTCGTCGAAATCGGCCTATGTCGGCTATCGCCATGAATGCGCCTATATCCTGGCGAAAGGCCGTCCGGCGCTGCCGCAGGACCCGTTACCGGATGTGCTGGGCTGGAAATACAGCGGCAACCGCCACCACCCGACCGAAAAACCTGTTACCAGCCTGCAACCGTTGATCGAGAGCTTCACACACCCGAACGCCATTGTTCTCGATCCGTTTGCCGGTTCCGGCTCCACCTGTGTGGCCGCCGTCCAGGCTGGGCGCCGTTATATCGGCATTGAGCTGATGGAGCAGTACCACAAAGCCGGGATTACCCGCCTGTCAGCCGTGCAGCGCGCCATGCAGCGCCCGGCCGCCAACGACGTCTTTTATCCGGAGGCCGCGTGATGAACTACGACGGACATGAGGCCCTGCGCCACGATATTGCCGGGCTGGCAAACAATTTATGTGACCTGAAAACCACCATGAAAGTGCTGGAAGAAAAGTATCACTACCGGCATGACGGGCTACCGGAGCGGCTCGCCGGGGTAAGTTTACGCCGTGCCAGTGAACTGCTGGATAAGGCATTCAATCAGATCCTCATGCTGGACGAGAGTTTTCAGGACTGACGACGGGCGGCGTTGCCGCCCCACAGAATTAACGGAGAAAAAACATGTACGGAACCTGTGAAACCCTCTGCCGGTTGCTGAGTGAGCAGTATCCCGCAGAAACCCCGCTGACCCTGATTATCTGGTCGCCAGCGGATATCGAAGGGCTGGCTGACGGCATTGAATGTGCCGTTTCTGAACAGGACATAAAGGCGGTGCTGGCGCGTATAGATGCCATACCGGAAGACCAGCGCCTTGATTCTGGAGTGCCTTCTTGTGCGGTGATGGACCTGATTGATCAGGTGAAAGAAGCCGTTCCGGCGGTGATGGTGCCGGCTGACCTGCTTGAAACCCTGCTGATGACCGCCGAACAGGCGTTATGGCACAGGGAATGGACCGCCCGGGATGACAACCATCCGGTGCCGGACAGCGTTGCCCGCCGCCTGGCTGATACGGCGAAAGTGCGCGCCTTACTGAAAAACTGAATCCCCACGCCGCCCCGGCGGCGTGGACTGATCCCGTTCAGAGGAACCCATTATGCAGGAAACCACCACCTTAAACGCCCTTGTGATGCGCCGTGCGCGCGATTTGATTGCTGATTATGGATGGCCCGACCATACCGATGTTGAACAGTGTGCTCCGCACAAACCGGGATGGATAAGCATTTATGTCCGTCTGGATGCAGTTGATATCGTTCACCTGCTGCCTTTGCTCTGTGTCGGTGACGTACCCGCCGCGTTGCAACGTGCCATGACAAAAATAACCGGAACACAGGCACAGATTATTTTGTCCGGCAGCCGTTATGCCGACGACCCGCAGCTTCCGGAGGACGGGACACGGATAACTTTTCCCTGGGCCGGGGAATGGCTGACAGAGCCGGAGATTCAGGCGGTAACGGACTGCCTGTCCCGCGCTGTGCGGGATATCTCCCGGCAGGTTCGGGAAGATGCACGCCGGATACAGGCAGCGCTGACCACGCGCGGGGAAACGCTGTTTTACCGGCAGACCCGAAATTTCCGTCTGGTGGTGAAGGAAAACGATTTGCCCTGCTGGCTGGACGACGATGACGACAGGCTACCGGTGGTGCTCGATGCTATCCTGAACAAAGGGGCGCGTTACAGTGCCGTGGAGTTCTTTGTTATCAGTGACAAAGTGGATCAAATCCTGGCATGTGGCCAGATGTGTGATGTGCTGCGTATTCCCGGGGAGCCTCCGCGCCGGTGGATGGATTTAACCCTGTTACATGAGGTCATGGCAGAAGCGCGCGCAGAAATCAGTCTTGTCTGCAATGCCCTGTCAGCAATCCGGCCAGTGTAGCGAACAGCAGGGGGCGGAGGCCCCCTGAATCAACCCTGAAGGATGTCGCCGGCTCCGCTTTTATGGCGGCCCCGTCCCTGCGTGACGTGGCCTGGTGGTTTTCCACTCTGTCAGTCCGGTGTCGTGTGCGGGCTGTGCCGTGCATCCATCGTAGTCGGGCTGTCGGGGATACAAGGGTAAAGTGCACGCGGCGGTCACCCGGTCCTTCCTTCACGTCAGCCGTTATCTTCCGGTCGTTCGACCGCTCAGGTTTCACGGTCTCACCCTTCAGCTCCCGTCTGCCGTGCGCGTCAGGCTGCGGCTTCCCTTGCGCCCTTGTATCCCCGACCGATCGCCCGACTGGTCTGGATGCACGGCACCGCCCGGTGTTGCGGAATATGTGATTACGGAGGTTTACCATGCAGTTAGCTACACGTCAGCACACCCTTAACGTCGAAGAATCCGACCGCCTTTCTTTCCTGCCGTACATGTTCGGCACCGATTTTATGCTGGCTGAATTACAGGTGTATGCCCTGGCAAAACAGTGGATGCCCGAATACAACGGGGGTTTCTGGCATTTCATCCGTCTGCAGGACGGCGGCGGGTACATGATGCCCGACTGCGGTCGGATTCACATGATCAACGGTGAAAACTGGTTTGATCGTACCGTCAGCGCCGACGACGCCGGAATTATTCTGACCTCGCTTGCCATTAACCGCCGTTGCTGGACGCATCACGACTGCGGCAACGCCGCACTCACTCACCTGTATATGCTGCGTGATACCCAGCTCTGGAATCACATCGCTTTTCACCCTGAATGCAACGCCATTTACGCCGCGCTTGACTGATTAACCGACGGGGCGGCGATGCCGCCCCTTTTTTAAAAGGATAAAACTATGTACGCACCCGTGAAAGAAATCATGACCGATCTCCTGAAATATAACCTGTCATCCGATGAAGCATTGCTGGTTCTCTGTATTACCCGTGAGGACATCCGCATGTTGACCAGTGAATGGCCTTTGTCCGAGGACGATATTACGTGCGTCATGCAGCGACTGGATGCGACGTATGATCAGGGGGCCGATGTGAGCATGGTCCGTGGCATCACTGAAGAACTGATGGACGAGCGCCGCGCAATACGTGATGTCAGCGTTCCGGCCAGAGCATTGCAAAAAATAATGTTACTGGCAGGCAGTGAACTAAATCGGTTGTACGCCGTGGCAGAAGAAGGGGGTGGTAATGCAGATGCATTTGTGGCTGAAGAACTGGACGCCATGCGCCAGTTACAGACCGCGATCGACGCATAAGAAGGAGTGAGCCGTGAATATTAAACCGGAAACCCGCGAAATTCTTCGCCAGTACAAAGCACTGATTAATGCCCGCCGCCGTGATGCCGACCAGCGCGAACTGACAACCGCGCAGGTCGTGGATGAAATCTGCGAGTACATGACCTGTCAGTGTGCCGTGTACATC
Source organism: Citrobacter sp. Cf132 (assembly GCF_030333885.1). Lineage (NCBI taxonomy): Bacteria > Pseudomonadati > Pseudomonadota > Gammaproteobacteria > Enterobacterales > Enterobacteriaceae > Citrobacter > Citrobacter sp. Cf132. Next base: position 20,449 of record NZ_JAOWFA010000045.1, on the reverse strand, counting down.
GGCGGTCACTTTATCTTACAGGGAGGAAAGGGCAGGTAAGCATGATGGCAGGCGGTTATGCCGCCTGTCAGCCCGCGCGAAAAACCCTGCAGGCTGGCGCCTGCGGGAGGATGGATTCGCGCCGCGCTTCGCGCCGCTCCCCGTCCTTTTCCCCCCCTGACTCAGATGGCGTACACTTACCGCCGGTTTCCCTTTCTGTCGGAGTATATGATGTCCGGATTTAATCTCGCCGCAACATCGAAAGAAGAGCAGGATAAGGTGGCCATTGACCTGGTCGCTTCAGGCGTGGCGTATAAAGAAAGGCTGGCTATGCCGGTGGTCGCTGAACTGGTGGTCAGAGATCTGCCTGAACATCTCAGAGCGTATTTTTGGGGGCGGTTGCACTATTACCGTCAGTTCAGTGAGCAGCTGCCTGACAAAAATGCCCCGGAATATGCCAGAAAAGAGGATGAGGTTAAAAAGTAGCGTCAGTCCTGAAGCATTCTGCCTGTCGCTGGCCGGATTTTTCTCATGCCGGGTGATAGTTTTTTCTGGCCAGTGTGTGAGGTTTTTTTCCTGCCGGTGATAATACACTGCCTGTTCCTGTTCCTGTTCCTGTTCCTGTTCCTGTTCCTGTTCCTGTTCCTTCTGCTGCTTCCCTGTGTTTTTGAAATCTAAAATGTCAGGGTGCTGGCCCCCTTCGGCTCCTGACCAGCTGGCGCTGTCCAGTCGTCGAGCCCCACTCCGCCAGGGCAGCTGCTGCGCACCTGCCAGTCTCCGCCGAACCCCTGCGGGTTTCGGGCCATACGGCTAGGGTCTGATGGCGAAAGTCAAAGGCAGGCTTGCTGCGACCGTTCCGGTCACGCCGCCCCTGGCGCGCCGTTTCCTGCGCTTTTCGCACCCCGGCGGTAAGGCTGCCGGGCTGTAAGGCGCAACGCCGTTTCGCGTGCCGCGCCCCGACGTTGCGGCGGGCCCCTGCTCTCATCCACTTCTGGTGCCTTTTCACCGTTTAAGCCCCTCTCGCCCGGGCTGAGACAAGCACAAACGCTGTCAGCCGTCCAGGGTAAATGGCACGCGGTAAACCGCGCCCAGGACAGCTGCCATCGCCCGTGCTCGTTTACGCCCCTGCGGCGAAGGTTCTCAAACGGGTGAAGTTAAATACCAGGGGAACAGCGCAGCAGGTTCCCGCAAACGTCAACACCGCGGCTCCCGAAACTCAACGGGTGATGTTCTTTAAAAACCAGGAGGAAGAAAAATGCAGGCTCAGGCGATGCGTGTTTATCAGATTGCGTTCAGTGGACGCGATGCACAGGGCGTTATACCGATGTTTACCCGTATCCGCGCCGTGACCGGAAAGCGGGCTGTCAGGGCATTTATCGAACGTTATCAACCCGTCTGCGGCTGGTTTTTAGGCGACCCCGAAGATATTACGGACAAAGTACAGAAGGAGGCAGAAGGGACGGGCAGCAACCCGCAGACATGAAAAAAGCAGGGTAAACCCTGCTTTATCCACGTCGTAAAAGTCGCGCTAACGGCTTTTACGGCTTCATTAACTACCATAAGGAGTTAACTTTATATGACCGTTTCTATTGTTTCACCTTCCGCCGGAGCTGTAAAGCCCCACAAACATAAGCGCATCAGGCGCGCCGAGCTATCCGCATCAGAGATTAAACCCGAATTAAAAGCGTTCGGGCGACATATTGCCAGGCGTATCTGCAAGAGGCGCGGGGTGCATATTCCCGCGATGACTAATGATGCGTTCGGCCAGGTGCTTCGCACCCTGAAACTGAAACGCGGACTGTAACTAATCAGGTGAGCCGCCCCCGCGAGGGGCGGCAACCACAGGAAGGAGAAACCCACATGACACAGACCACCGCCCTGGCACTGACTGCCAGCATCACCCCGCCGCCCGCGTCTGAAGACACCCCCGCGCAGTCGTACCGGGCGACATACTCCCCGGATGACAACAAGCTGCGCCTGTATGCCGCAGAGCGCCTTGATGATGAAACCTATCAGAAAATCCATGCCGTGGGTTTTCGCTGGGCACCGAAACAGGCGCTGTTTGTCGCGCCAGCCTGGACGCCAGCCCGTGAGGACGTGCTTCTGTCTCTTGCCGGAGATATTGAAGACGATGACAACACCCTGTTTGACCGTCAGGAACAACGCGCTGACCGTTTCAGCGGCTACAGCGAAAAACGCGCCGGGGAGTCAGAGCAGACGCTCGCGCAGGTGGACGCGCTGGCGTCGGTTATCCCGTTCGGACAGCCGATCCTGGTTGGCCATCACAGCGAACGCCGTGCGCGACGGGATGCGCAGCGTATTGAAAACGGCATGAAACGCGCCGTGATGCTCTTTGAACGTGCGGAATACTGGGAGGATCGGGCACATGCATCCCTGCGTCTGGCGAAATACAAAGAACGCCCGGATGTGCGTTACCGCCGTATCAGAAAGATTGAGGCGGACAAGCGCAAGGCGGAGCGGAACATTGCACAGGCGCAGAAATATCTGACGATGTGGCGGGCGCAGACGCTTGATCTGAAAATGGCGCGGCTTGTCAGCAATTACGATCATATGTACACCTGTTTCACGCTGGAGAAATACCCGCGCCCGCCGGAGAAAAGCCAGTACGAAGGCCGGATGTCCCTGCATTCGGCGCTTGAGAATGAGATTATTACTTTTGAACAGGCCCGCGATATTGCCGCCCCTTATCATGAGCGCACGATCCGCCATCAGCAGCGCTGGCTGAATCACTACCAGAACCGCCTGGCCTATGAACGCGCCATGCTGGACGAAAGCGGCGGCGTGGTCACCCGTACCCAGGATTTTGAGCCGGGCGGGCAGGTCCAGAGTCGGGGCGAATGGCTGACCATCATCCGCATCAATAAAAGTAACGGCGCGGTCAGTTCGGTTGTCACCCCGTATTACAGCTTTATGCGCTGCAACGGGACCATGACACTGACCCCCGACCGCATCACGGACTACAAAGCCCCGTCTGCGGAAGAAGCCCGCGCCGCAAAACAGGCCGCGAAACGCCCGCCGATCGTCAACTATCCGGGGGAGGGTTTCCGCGAAATAACCAAAGCCGAATGGTCGAAAACCCCGGCTGATTATAAATCGGTCCGGGGTGTCGCTGAAAATGATGAGCATGGCGCGTACCGCTTCCGCCGCATCATGACCAGCGGTTACACGCTCGATAACGTGTACATCACCGACATGAAAACCGTGGCAATCCCGCAAAAATAACCGACAGACTCCCCGGCATTACGCCGGGGAGGTAAGGGCCATTTATATGCATAGTGAACTCAGGGATCGCATTCAGGCGATGCAGGCCAGACTTGACGGGCGCACACCCGTGGCCGAAATCCGGGCCAGCTCGCAGCTTTTCGTCACTCCCGATCCGGTCTGTCGTCAGATGGCTGACCTGGCAGAGCTTAACGATTCTGACCGGATACTGGAGCCGGAGGCCGGAACGGGGGCCATTTTACGGGCCATCCGGGAGGTGGCCCCGCTGGCACGGTGTGACGCCGTGGAGCTTAACGCCGCGTTAGCCGCGCATCTGCGGGCAGTGTTTCCGGGCGTTAACGTCCGGTGCGGGGATTTTCTGGATTACCAGCCGGGAAGCACCTACAGCAAAATCCTGATGAATCCGCCGTTTCAGCATGCCCAGGATATCCGTCACATACAGTACGCCTTAACGCTGCTCGAATCCGGCGGAATACTGACGGCGGTTTGTCTGAACGGGCCACGCCAGCAGAAGATCCTGAAACCCCTGTCTGATGTCTGGGAGCCGCTGCCGCGTGGCACATTCACGTATACCGGTGTTTCAACCGTCCTGCTCAGAATTCAGACCTGACGGGCACAGTGAGCCGGGCGGGGGAGGATGCCCCCGTCTGGCCGCGCCGGAAAAGGCCGCGCGCCTGCGGCGCTGAAAGGCATTGCGCTGACGCGCAACGCCCTTCATTTCGCGTCATAGCCGTTCTGATGAATGGCTTTGCAACGGGCTGTATTTCTGTCTTCTTCTGCCCCTTGCTCCTGTAGCTATTACCTCTCCCGATGGGAATCAGCAACTGAGCCTATTTTTTCAAAAACTAAATACCCAGGGCGCTGGCCCCCTTCGGCTCCTGACCAGCTGGCGCTGTCCAGTCGTCGAGTCCCACTCCGCCAGGGCAGCTGCTGCGCACCTGCCAGTCTCCGCCGAACCCCTGCGGGTTTCGGGCCATGCGGCTAGGGTCTGATGGCGAAGGTCAAACCCTGCGGCTTGCTGCGCCCGTGCCGGCCGCGCCGCCTCCACCGCGCCGGCGATGCCGTCGCTCTGATGCCGCCACGCCGTTCCGACGTGTCGGGTGTGTGCATCCTGTTCATCCGGTGAGGCCATCGCCCTGTGTGTCCTCACGCGGAGGGCTGCTTGTAGCACCGTCATCCGCCTGCCCGCAAGGGTACGCTTCGCCGTTCCTCGCCCGTTCGCACTTCGCCTGTCGGCTCGCTTGCGCTGCGGCCTGCGGTGACGCCCCTGCGTTCATTCGTCAGCCGTTGCTCCTTTGCCCTTTGCCGCGAGAGAACTCACCAGGGAGATGGAAAACCATCACCACAGGAGAAAACCAGGATGCACACACGAAACGTCAACGTCAAAACCGCCGCTCAAGAATCTTCCAGGAAGATGGGGGAAGGGCAAAATCTGGCAGCAGTTGCTCGTGAACGCGTGGCAGGTTCAATAAACCTCAAAAAGGGAGTCACGGTCACCATCGCTGAAGTGGATCGCTATGGCGATGTTCAGGTGGAAATCCGTACAAACGGTTTACTCAACTGGCGGGCGTGGTCATTTGAGCCTGATTTTATTGCGGATCTGGACCGAAACCTGCGCTACGTCGAACAGAAGTGAATGATGGCTGACTGGCCATTTTTAACAAACAAAAGGGGAACATCATGCTGAAAATGAAAAATGCTCTGACCACCAACCATGTGGGCAAAAGCCCTGACATTGTGAAGTTGCTGCGTATTCAGGCCACAGAGAGTCATGTGGTTGAGTTCGATAACGTGGACACGCGTTTCAATGATTGTTCTAACTGGCAAATCATGGTTGACGGGGAACGCATCCTGTTCAGTACCCGTATGCATGAGCGTTTTTCTGACATGAAAGCGGCTGTTCTGGCAACGGTCGCAGTCTGCGGAAACCGCGCAACACCATCAGACAGTGCAATGCTGGATAGCGCACAGGCAATGATGAAAATGCTCGACGTTTATCCGTCTTTTGCCGCGCTGGCTGAACATCCGAAACGTCTAACCAACTGAAAGAATGTCGTGACCGGAGGGCAATCCGGTCACGACTGACCATCACTTAAACTAGAGAGGTAAAAATTATGGTCGCCACTAATACTACGGCAAGCAAAACGAATAAATCCAGACGTAATAAGAAATCTGAACCCACAACCGCTCCTGCTACAGATCAGACTCTGAGCCAGCTTTTAGCTGTGCTCCCCGTACAGCAAATCGCTTATACGCGTTTGTCTGCATCAGATCTGAATGTGCGTCTGATTAAGCATACTGACAAGGAAGTGGAAGAACTGGCTGACAGTATTGCTGCCGTGGGGATCCTACAGAATCTGGTCGGCGTCGAACAGCCGGATGGAACGATCGGGATTGTGGCAGGTGAAGGTCGCCGCAGAGCATTGGGTGTTCTTGTTGTGCGGGGAAGTGTGGATGCTGAATTTCCGTTTGTTCCGGTAAAAGTCGTTCCGCTGGACCTCGCGGTGGCTGCCTCCATGACGGAGAATGGCAAACACAAAATTATGCACCCTGCCGAGCAGATTGTCGGCTTCCGTAATCTTGAGCGAGAAGGGCGAACCCCCTCACAAATTGGCGCTCTGCTGGGATATGCACCTCGCCATGTTCAGCGCTGTCTGAAACTGGCGAACCTTGCGCCATCCCTGCTGGATGCACTGGCGCGGGATGAGATTACCCTTGAGCATTGTGAAGCTCTGACCCTGGCTGATTCTCACGAGCGTCAGGAGCAGGTCTGGAAAGAAGCTGTCGAACAACATCGCACTCCGAGTGTACATACTCTCCGTAAAATGGCCACAGATGACAAAATGGCCATAAGCCATCCGATGTTTGTCTTTGTCGGTGAAGAAGCCTACCTCGCAGCAGGAGGTCATCTGACCGCAGATCTGTTTAGCGATAAAGACAGTACTTTTGCTGATGCCGCGCTGGTGAAATCTTTGCTCACCGGAAAACTGACGGTGACGGCTGCGCGTATCCGGCAGGAACAGGGCTGGGGTTGGGCTGAGTTTCGTATGACGGAACTCAGCGGTCATGGCGAAGATAAAGAGCTGTATCGCTTTGCCATGCCAGCGGCTGTGCTGACTGATGATGAACAACGCCGTATCGATGAACTTGAAAATGCCATCGAGGATTGCTCGTCCTATGATGATCAGTACGAATTTCAGCAACAGATTGATGATATCCGCATCGAGGCCAAATACCGCGAGGCCACGCCGGAATTTCGGGCGAAGCATGGTGTATGGGTGTCATGGGATAACGGCAATTTTCAGGTTCAGCCAGGTATCCGCAAACTGACTGACGAAGATCGCGCACAGGAAGAACAGGAACGAGAGGCGCGACAGACGCAGGATAACAATGTAATCACCTACACCACGCCGGAAACACCTGCCGATGCATATCCGGCAACGCTGGTTAAAGCTATGTCCGCTGAACGTACTCTCGCGGTACAGGCTGAACTGGCGGGACGTCCTGACGTGTCTGTGGCGCTGCTGACATGGACACTGTGTCTCGGTCTGTTTGAACGCAGTTATGGTCAGCGTAGTGAACCCCTCAAAGCCTCAGTCACCAGTAATCAGTATCTGCTCGCCTCTCTGGCTCCGTCCGGTGATGAGGGCAAAGCTTTATTGTCACTTAAGGTTCAGCGTGAAGCATTTCAGGCGACGTTGCCGGAAAACTGGCATCTGGATTTCACCTGGTTGCTGTCATGGTCTGCGGAACAGGTGTGCGCCCTGCTGGGATTCTGCGCAGCACATGGGATCAACGGTATTCAGGAACGCCTGTATAACCGTACCGAGCGGAGTGAACTGGATGGGCTGGAAGCTGCTCTGGACTTTGACCTGCGCAAATGGTGGCAGCCGGATGCGACCAGCTACTTCGGAAAACTAAAAATTTCTCAGATCGGCAAGGCTTATGAAGAAGCAGGGATGGCGGAAAGAGCGCGGGAAGTTGTGAAGCTCAAACGCCGTGATGCTGCTGCCGCTGCCGCAGATGAACTGAGTGTAAAAGGCTGGTTACCAGACTGGATGGTTCGTACTCAACCTGTTGAACAGGATGAAACTGAGTTAACAGAAACTGACCATACAGACCACGCAGCTTAAGACGGAGGCCGCCGCCTTCGGGCGGCGGGAACGACATGACCATGATTTATGATCTGAACAAAATTAACAGCCTGACCGCTTACGATATGGAGTATATCCGCCAGAAGGGTGAGGATGCTCGCAATGAACTCAGTGATGCCGTAACCCGTATGCTGGCTGTACCTCAGAACTGGTGTATCTGCGCCGAGTACCGCATGGAGTTTGGTGGTTTTTTCCCTGTTCAGTGCCGTCTTAGTGCTGATGGTTGTGATGATTATCATCTGTGCGTATGTAGCCCCGGCGACATTTCCCCGTACTGGCTTGTTGTTTTACTGTCAGCTGGAGGTCTGGTTGTTCGCACGCTCTGGCAGGGAGAGAAACTCGACCCCGTAAGCATCAATGCGCTGGTCAGCCAGGTGGCTGGTATGCGCCGGTTTGGCTGTTCAGCCCGAACTGTTGTTAGCCTGTTGAATAAGGAGGTGGTGGCATGATCCCGTCAGCACACTCTCTTGTTACGCTGAAGCCTGCCCGTCAGGCGGCACTTCAGGCCATTATTAACGTGGAAACTTCCCGTGAACGTGGTGCGCGGTTACCTGCCTTACCACATGTCCGGGCTTTTCTCCGGTTGCTGACCGGATGCGGCCGACTGAATGCTACGGTTGCACGCCAGATCCCCGGACTGAACTGGGAGCCGCGGAACCGGCTGGTATCCCTGAAACAGGTTGAAGAGGCGCTGGACAGGATGATCGCCACAGGCGGTGAAGCTTGCCCGCTGCCGCTGAACCTCGATGTACAGGCCGAGTTGTTTCCTGAAGTCATACACACGCGTACAGACAGACGATTACACAGAGAGAAAATCAGCTTCACACGAAAAATGCGGAGGGTAGCCCGCCAGGTTGACCATGCATGGCGATTGCGTCAGAACCTTCTCGGACAGGCGGTGACTGAACTGAATTTTCAGTCACCTGAAACTGTCAATATCTGGTACCGGCGTTGGGCAGACGAGTTTGACGCGCGTGAGCTTGAATCTGCATTCTGGCGCTGGCAGACGCGGTTCACTTCGCTGAAAGAACTTGACTGGTCGCGTTACAGCAATGCACCGCTGTACGAAGTTATGTATGAAATTACCTGTATTGTGAAGGAAACTCCGGATGCCCTGCGTCAGGCAGAAAACTGGCTGGTTCCCAACAAACTGACAGACCGGAGCTGATTATGAAATGGCGCTATTCATTGCGGTGGAAGTTGCCACACAGGCCGTGTCCGGGGCCGCATGAACTGGTGTCCGAAGTAGTGGATGCCGGACAGCAGGCTCCTGAATCAGTCATGTCTTTGTGGGTGGCGGGGGCCGGGTATGCCGTATGCGTCGATTTTCTGGATGACAGACAGATCAGACGCTGGAGCGATGAACGAAAAGCTGCCACCCGCAGACGAAATCTGGAGCGGCGTGTAAACCGGATTGCGCCATTGTTTGCTGATGAACTTATCGAGCGGGAGCTGGAAACCCGACCGGAGTATTTTCGCGGAAAATCAGCACGATAAGAGCAGGAAACCTGGTCAGACAGTGACGGTGTGCGGTATAATGGCGGTGGCGCTTGAGGCTTTTTGCCTCATGACGTGAAGGTGGTTTGTTGCCGGGTTGTGTGGCAAAAAGCAGAAAGCCCCGTAGTTAATTTTCATTAACCCACGAGGCCACCTGTATGCCTAGACAACATCAGGATAGCCTCTTAGATGCCGCAAGGCAAGGAGAAGAAGGCCATTGTCAACGCAAAGCAGAAGTGTCACCATCGGTGCGAAACAGAGATGTCATGCTTTGGTTCAGAGAATGCGTTTGACCGCCTCGCTATATACTTCCGAGCGTTCTCTTTTCCCAACAGAAATCACGAAAACGACAACTTTCTCGTCTATAACCTGGTATACAAGGCGATAGCCTGAAGACCGGAGCTTAATCTTGTAACAATCAGGCATACCACGGAGCTTGTTTGCTTCAATCCGGGGTGACTCAAGTACTTCAACCAGCTTCTTTTTCAACTGTTCACGTACCGTCGAGCCCAGCTTTCGCCATTCCTTTAGTGCCCGCTCGTCAAAATCCAGAAAATACGCCATCAGAGTTCATCCAGCGTCACACGTACTGGCTTAGGATTACGAAGTCGTTCTTTCACTATCTCCACAAGTTCAGCATCTTCATCACTCAGGAGTGTCTGTTTGAACGGCAAGCGTTCATTGTCAGCGATATACTCGAGCATGAGACGAAGCGCTTCAGAAGGAGTTACGCCCATTTTTTCAAGCGCGGCGTAAGAACGCGCTTTAAGTTCATCGTCAATACGTAGGTTAATGCTACCCATGTCTTACACCCCTTGTAATTACAAATGTCATTACAAGTATCGCACTACAACATGCTTAGGGCAAGTCACGAAGTAAGTCAGAAAGTAGTCGTAAGAACGGTGATCACTGTCCGCTTTGTGCCAGAAGCGGACTTTTTAAAAATATTGCGTGCCCAACAATTGGGCGCAGGTCACATCAAGTACCCTCAGAATTATAGAGAATACCTGAAATTTTTGTAGAGCGAGGTTTGTTACCCTGCCCGACCAGCGACATGTGGTTAGTTTAGTGATCAGAAATGTCGAGCGTTTGGTCGTTCATTGACGCGGGATCTTCCAACGGTTCCACATGAGTGGTGATATGGATAAAAGGCAGTGCGGTGCGGATATCATTCTCTATACGCTCGGCCCAGTCGTGCCCATATTGAACAGTCCATCGCCCAGGAACTAGGATGTGCATTGTCATAAACGCCCGCCCGCCAGCCTGGCGTGTACGTAGTGCATGGAAATCAAGCCCCTGTTCACGATATCCTGCCAGCAGTGACTCGATTTTTTTGAGTTCTTCCGTGGGTAGCGATACGTCCATCAGACCTGCAGCTGAACGACTCATAAGCTGATAACCAGTCCAAACGATGTTGGCTGCGACCAGCAATGCAACGATCGGATCGACCCAAAACCAGCCGGTCAGATAAACCAGTCCGACACCAAAAATGACACCGACCGACGTCCAGACATCGGTCAGCAGGTGATGAGCATCTGCCTCAAGAGTGATAGAGTTGTGCTGCCTGCCAGCCCTTAACAAAATGCGAGCCGTCACAAAATTAAGGATTGATGCGACTGTTGAAACCAGTAATCCGAGACCAATCTCCTCAAGCGGCTGTGGAGTTAACATCCGCTCAACTGCGGTATAGGCGATACTGGCTGCCGCCAATAGGATCAGAAATCCTTCGAAAGCACTCGAGAAATATTCGGCTTTGCCGTGCCCATATGCATGGTTCTCATCGGCCGGAAGCGCAGCCAAGGTCAGCATCCAGAGCGCCATTAGGGCTCCTGCGAGGTTAACTACGGATTCGATGGCATCAGATAGCAGACCGACCGAACCGGTCATTTTCCACGCCACACCTTTGAGTCCGATAGTGGCAATAGCCGTGGCAATGGAAAGCCAAGCGTAGTGCGTCAGCGGACGAGGTAACCCTTTTGTTTTAGTCATTATTAACTTCCTAAAATAGGACGACTAACTCACATTTCTATCCATGATAGATAATTAAACAATCATTTCGCCATGAATATTTTTTCGTTTTTATTAAATTTAATTAAAAAGTCTCTGCAAGTGCTGTTTCATCTTCTAGTAAACTAAATTTTATTTTTAGGGTTTTCTTCAACTTGAAGTAATATTATCTCACAACAGATTAGTCACTTAGGTTAACTGAGCGGCTTTTATATTTTTCAATTAAAATATGCAAAACTCCCATTGCACCATGTGCATAAAAATAGACCTCAATGAAAGTAGTAAAGAACTTATGCCAGTGGATTACTGTTTCAGCCAGATTTGACTGCATGGTATTCAACAAGAACCATAGGCCACCTGAAAGTGCTACAATTAGCAATGCTAGAACTCCAAATCCTTGGATTGTACTGGCAATACCTCCCGAATGTGCATCGGGCAGTCGGAAACTAGTCAACGTTTTTATATCTTGCTTAATACCACTAAAGTCAAGCCCTACCCATGAAAAATAATAAGTAAAACCTCTTTGAGTAAGCATCCAACTTAACATAATAAAACCACAAATAATCAGTCCTAACCCTGAAATAATGTGCATCCAAGTTATAACTCCTTCAAGACTATGTTCACCAATTGCTTCGGTCTCTGTCAGATTAGAGTTAATAATTTGTGATAATATTAGAAATGCCACAATGATGTGAAGAATACGAAAAAAAGGAGCGTAATCATGGGGTAATAGATTCCAGAGTCGCAATTTCATTAATGAGTCCTTAGTAAATTTATCGATGATCTTAATCATACAAAAGAATTATTAGGATAACCTTAATTCTTAAAATTGCAGCAGGCATTAGTTCACCTCTGATATGGCCACTTGCGAAATGGGAATGGTAACTGTTATTACTATGTGTTTACTTGCTGTTCTTGTTACGCAGCCCCTTAAACACATTACTTTCAAATATGATTTCCTGCTGGGTTTAAATATGTGTCTTTCTATAGTGCGGCAACCTATTTTTACACCAACTCATGAATTAAATAAGAATCATAAATTAAATGAGAGGTTTAATTCTCTTGCTTAACGCGATGATATTAAATGGAAATTTTAATTTTTGTAATTTATTAAACAGTTAGAATGAGACATGGTAAATACGATCTTCCTTTAGATAATTCTGATAGCACTTTTTCTACTGGGCAGTCTGCAATGTCCGCTTCTCGCTCTTAGCGGACATTAGCATAGGCTATTTACCATAACGCCGCATTACGCGTACCGCTCAGACGGCCTGAGCGCGTTTCTGACGTGTCCCCGTTAAAAACAGTAACAAACCACCCGAAAATGCACGCCAGAAACGCTACGTAAGAATCTATCCTATGACTGGATATGCACTCAACTGAATAACGCCTGGTTTCAGTCCATTTTATCGGGATCAGCCTTCTTTCTGGGTAATTTAGGGGGCTTCACTTGCTGATTACTTTGCGTGCGGCGCGTGAGCCAAGGATGGTCAGCTTTAGGTTTTACGTAGAATTTTGAGCGTAAATCAAAACGGGCATTATCCACACGTTCATGGACACTTTTTTCATCATCCAGTGGTATAGGCTCCGGGCCATCAACATATTTTTCCCATCCCAACGCTTTCCCATTATACAGAACCTTAATTTCACCGTTAAAGCTTTCGCATACCGTGACAACCGAATGCCGAAGTCGATATCCCCGGCCTTCACTGCGAATCTGAAACGCACTGCTTTTGTACTGGAAAGTGAGATTTTTGGAGAGAACGCGCTTCGCCTGGAGGCTGAAGATATAACCCAGTTCCTCTTCAGAATGGTGTACATCAAGATGGGCGTTATCAGCAATACGAGGCGGCGTAGCAAACCGGTTGTTATAGGCTTCAATAAAGGTCGGCAACCATGCGTTTGCTGTTTCAATATCACTGATACCCTGAAGCCGCATTTCTTTGACCAGCCTGTCCTGCAGTGTCTGATTGGCACGCTCTACCCGCCCTTTTGCCTGCGGGCTGTTGGCATGGATTGGCTCGATGCCCAGTGTCTTTATCGCACGTGTGAACTGAGTCAACTCTCCTTCCCGCTCCGGGTTATTTACTCTGAATATACTGTGTCTGTCAGAATAGAGAGCCAGTGGTACGCCATGATCATTAAGGTAACCCCGGAGGGTTTCCATGTAAGCCCGGGTTGTTTCTGCAGGAGCGAATCGTAGCGCCATCAGAGCGCTGGTAGCATCATCGATAAAGACTATCAGTGTGCATTTGGGGCCCCGACCTTCAAACCAGTCATGAGGCGAGCCATCAATCTGGATGAGTTCACCGTAGGATGGGCGCCGCATCCGGCGCTGATAAATTCGGGCAAACTTACGACGACGTTCGCGCCATATGCCCTCCTCTACCATCCACTTCCTGAGAGTTTCAATGGATAAACACAAGCCGTGTATCTCGCGCAATTTTTCGCACGCAAGCGTAGGTCCAAAATCAGCGTAGCGGCCTTTGAGGAGTGAAATTACTGTTGCTCTGAATTCGGTAGAAAAGGAATTATTGGGACGCTTTCCACGTCGGCGGGAAACTAGACCAGAAGGCCCTTCATTTCTATACCGTTGCACCAGACGTTTAACCTGCCGAATAGAAATGCCAATGCGTGCCGCAGCTTGTTCCTGAGTAATATGGCGATTAAGTGACTCCTGAATAATGTGAAGTCGGTCGAGTTCCTTATGACTCATCGTAACAGTCTCTTTGATCATGAAAAATCCCCCAGAGAATTGTCTGGGGACATTTTAGAATGGTTCAAAGGGGACATTACAGCTTGGTGTTAACACTCCCGGGACGACACTCAGTCTGATGACATTACCTGACGGTCGTCAGGTTAATATGAAGGACTATGCGGTTGTATTGTTTATGCAAGCACATTGTCAGTACAGCGCAAAATTCGACCCTCAAATCAAAGAATGGGCCGATCAGCACGATATCAAAGTTTATCCTTATACGCTCGATGGAGGCGGTGATCCGTCATACCCCTCGCCAATGATACCACGCAAGACAGACCCTGCTTCCCCTATAGCAGATGAGATTGTCACCTTCTTTGGTAACGGTCTGCCGATTGCCACACCGACGGCCTTCATGGTGAACGTCAACACGCTCAGGGCTTATCCACTAACGCAGGGTGTGATGGATATTCCTGTTCTTGAAAGTCGGATGGCCAGCCTCATACAAGCTGACCTCGACAATGTTGATCCGAAAACGCTGCCCCCCATGCCGGCAAGTGCGCAGGTCACTCCTCAGTAATAAAACCGGACTACAAAATGACTACACATTCGTATGCGTTCTCGCGTACCGAGCGCGTCTGGCTTCTTTTCAGCGTGACGCTGCTGGTATCCGCGACAATTTATGGCTTCCTGGTTGCCCGACTTGCAGGGGGGCTTTCAAAATCTGAGCTGAGTACCTTTCTGCAGGACATACCGGTACTGCTCTTGCTCTCACTGAGCACAGGTTTTATGGCTTGTACTGCCGGACATTATGCGTTGCGGATTTCGCTTCAGAAACCAGCTTTCAGGAGGCATGGGCATGATTAAGTCGCTGGCAGTAGCCACAGGTATTTTTTTTATGGGCCTGTCAGTATCCCCTGTCCGGGCCGATGTAAATGGTGATCTGAACGGATTTTTTGGCAGTCTGGGGTACAGCGGAAACGTCTCGCAGGCGCAGGCATGGCAGGGACAGGCTGCGGGTTACTTTTCAGGTGGTTCGGTGTATCTGCGAAATCCGGTTAAAAACGTACAACTGATTTCGATGCAGTTACCCTCCCTCAATGCCGGCTGCGGTGGCATTGATGCCTATCTTGGTGCATTCAGCATGATTAGCGGTGAAGAAATTCAGCGCTTTGTTAAACAGATCATGAGCAACGCGCTGGGATATGCCTTTGACCTTGCTTTGCAGACGATGGTCCCGGAACTGAAACAGGCTAAGGACTTCCTGCAAAAACTGGCCAGCGATGTAAACTCAATGAATATGAGTTCGTGTCAGGCAGCACAGGGCATCATAGGAGGGTTATGGCCGGTAACACAGGTGTCACAACAAAAGATCTGTCAGGACATTGCCGGTGAAACCAATATGTTTGCGGACTGGGCTGCATCGCGTCAGGGGTGTACGGTCGGCGGGCAGAGCGACAGTGTGACGTCGCGGGCCGGAGATAAGCAGAAAGACCAGGTGTTGAAAAACAAGAATCTCATCTGGGATTCACTCAGCAAAAATGGATTATTGAGTGGTGACCGCGCCCTGAAAGAACTGGTGATGAGTACCGTCGGCTCAATCATTTTTAACAGGAATGGTGATGTCACTATTCTTACGCCGCTGGTTGATAACCGTGACCTGATAAAAGTCCTGATGCGCGGTGGTACAGCGAAAGTATACGGATGTGATGAAGCCTCACTCTGTCTTAATCCGGTCGTCACCAACCTCAGTATTTCTGAATCAAGCGCTCTTGTTACCCTGGTTAAAAACCTGATGATCTCCATGCAGAACAAACTTGTAGATGACAGGCCGTTGACCGACCAGGAAAAAGGGTTTGTGAACACCACGTCGGTCCCGGTACTGAAATATCTGACCAACGCTCAGAGCATGGGAATGAGCGCGACCTATCTGCTGCAGGTGTCGGATTTTATCGCGCAGGATCTGATGATTCAGTATCTCCAGGAGCTTGTTAAACAGGCCAGTATGTCCCTGGCGGGTAAAAATTTCCCGGAAGAAGCCGCCGCGAAGCTGCGTGACAACGTTATTCACGCGCAGGGGCTTCTGGCTGACATGAAACTGCAGTCAGCTGCAGATCAGAATGCGCTGGATGGTATCGACCGCAATATGCAGTACCTGCAACAGCAGGTATCCACCATCGTTTCCGGCTCATACCAGAGCAACTACCATTGGGGTGATCGCTGATGCTTGAGATTTACACCATTTACGGTGGGGGGATGTGGAAAACGGCGCTGGACGCCGTTGTTACCCTCATCGGATCCAGTACATTCAGTACGCTGATGCGTATGGCGGGAACCTTCGGGGTACTGGCTGCGTTGATCATGTTTATCAAACAACGTAACCCGATGTTGTTTGTGCAGTGGCTGGCTGTTTTCATGATTATTACCACGATTTTGTTAGTTCCGAAGCGTTCCGTTCAGGTGATCGATATATCTGATCCTGCAGCTGTCTGGAAAACCGATAATGTTCCGGTTGGACTGGCTGGTATTGCCTCTCTGACGACAAGTGTCGGCTATAAGATGACTTCGTTATACGATTCTCTGATGGCTCGCCCGGACTCAGTAACCTACAGCAAAACGGGGATGCTTTTTGGTTCACAGATAGTGGCCGAAACAAGTGACTTCACGACACAGAACCCGGAACTGGCACAGATGCTGCCGGATTATGTGGAAAACTGCGTAATTGGTGACATTTTGCTGAACGGGAAATACACCGTGAATCAGCTGCTTAACTCGTCCGATCCGCTGGCGCTAATCACCAGTAACCCAAGCCCGTTGCGTGGAATATTTAAAACATCCTCCACAACGAGGCAGTTTATAACCTGCCAACAGGCAGCTGCGGAAATTAAAACGCTGGCCAACGTTGAAGCTAATCCTGGCAGCGCCACGTTTACCTGGCTGACGCAGAAGATATTCGGCAATAAAATCAATGGAGCAACACTGCTTTCCAGTGCGATGGGGGACAGCTACGGCTTCTTTTATGCCGGAGGAATGACTGCCTCGCAGATTATGAAGAACAATATCACCAACAGTGCGATACGACAGGGAATTAAAGGGTTCGCAGCCCGTTCGTCAGATACCGCAAACTTGCTGAATCTGGCGACAGAGAATGCGGCCACTAAGCAACGGCTCAGTTGGGCATCAGGGAACGAACTGGCAACACGCACACTGCCATTTGCTCAATCACTGCTGATGTTGATCCTGGTGTGTCTTTTCCCGTTAATGATTGCTTTAGCGGCCACTAACCACGGTGTATTCGGCCTGAATACACTGAAAATATACGTGAGTGGTTTTATCTATTTCCAGCTATGGCCAATCATGTTCGCCATCCTTAACTACGCCTCAAATTACTGGTTGCAGTCGAAAACTGGAGGGACGGCACTCGTCCTCTCTAACAAAGATATTGTGGCGTTACAGCATTCGGATGTGGCAAACCTGGCCGGATATCTTTCACTCTCGATTCCTGTTCTCTCGTTCTACCTTACCCGGGGCGCGGCGGCAATCGGATCACAGGTTGCAGGAGGTATGCTTAGTTCGGCGGCCTTCACGGCTGCAGGTGTATCTTCCACGACTGCAGATGGAAACTGGTCGTTTAACAATATGTCGATGGACAACGTAAACCAGAACAAAATGGATACAAACCTGGTACAACGTCAGGGCCAACAGACATGGCAGGCTGATAATGGTTCTACACAGACAATGACTGCCGGTGGCCATACTGTTATTGATGGCTCTGGTGCTATGTCTAATCTCCCGGTGAATATGAAACTCAGCCAGCTGGCCAGCAGTGGATTTCAGGAATCAGCGCGTCAGTCGCAGGTTCAGGCACAAACAGCACTGGATGGCTATAACCATAGCGTGACTAGTGGCTGGTCTCAACTGTCGCAGTTATCTCGCCAGAGTGGTACCAGTGACAGCCTGAGTTCAGGCAGTGAAAACAGCCAGGCAACAAATGCCACACGTGGCGCAAGTATGATGATGTCCGCTGCGGAGAGCTACGCCAAAGCAAACAATATCTCCACGCAGGAAGCATACAACCAGTTGATGTCTAAATCACAGGAAGGCAGCTTTAATGCGGGTGGTAAAATTTATGGTAAAGCAGATATTGGGGATTCAGCTATAGGCAAAATTGGCAAATGGACTTTGGGTGCCAGCGGAGGTGTGGAGGGGCAGACGGGGGTTGAGTACAAAGGGACTGATGGGAGTTCACACGGAACACAAAATACTAACTCCAGTACGCAAGATCTGCGACATGACAAGAACAGCCAGGCAGTTAATGACTTCCGTCAGGGTATGGATATGGTTACCAGTAGCCGAGTGAGTGATGGCTCAAATCATACGGAGAATGCGGCAACCAGCAATGTTCAACAATTTGCAGCCACGCTTAATGGTAAGCGTACAGCGTGAACCGTCTGGTCATAATCCGAAGCATCCGACAAAGTGGTGTCCACCAAATAAGTAGTGGGAACCAAAGTGTCAGATATGCAGAAAAATGTGACTCCCGGCAGGCGAAAAGGCTGCCCTAATTATTCTCCTGAGTTTAAGCAACAACTCGTTGCTGCCTCCTGCGAACCAGGAACATCCATCTCAAAACTGGCGCTTGAAAATGGCATTAACGCCAATCTGCTGTTCAAATGGCGCCAACAATGGCGCGAGGGAAAGCTGCTATTACCTTCTTCAGAGAACCCGCAGCTACTTCCTGTGACTCTCGATGCCGCTGACGTACAGCCAGAGCCGCCCACTGAGAGCCCGGAAGCCCTCAGTATCAGCTGTGAGATAACGTTCCGGCACGGGACGCTCCGCCTCAACGGCACTGTCAGCGAAAAGTTCCTGGCTCTGCTGATACAGGAGCTGAAGCGATGATCCCGTTACCAACAGGTACCAAAATCTGGCTGGTTGCCGGTACCACTGATATGAGAAATGGCTTCAACGGTCTTGCCGCAAAAGTACAGACGGCGCTGAAAGACGATCCGATGTCCGGCCACGTCTTCATCTTCCGGGGTCGCAGCGGCAACCAGGTCAAACTGCTGTGGTCCACCGGCGACGGGCTGTGCCTGCTGACCAAACGGCTGGAGCGTGGTCGCTTCGCCTGGCCCTCTGCCCGTGATGGCAAAGTGTTCCTGACCCCGGCCCAGCTGGCGATGCTGATGGAAGGCATCGACTGGCGACAACCTAAACGGTTGCTGACATCTCTGACCATGTTGTAGGCCTCTTTATCCTGGTTGTTGCTGAATAAGCCTGGTAAAATACGGGCTTATGAACGACACCTCTTCTGACGAAATCCTTCTGCTGAAACAGCGGCTTGCCGAACAGGAAGCGCTGAACCGCGCCCTGCTGGAAAAGCTGGCCGACCGTGAGCGCGAAATAGACCACCTGCAGGCGCAGCTGGATAAACTCCGCCGGATGAACTTCGGCAGCCGTTCCGAAAAAGTATCCCGTCGTATCGCACAGATGGAAGCTGACCTGAAGGTGCTTCAGAAAGAAAGCGATACGCTGACCGGTCGTGTGGATGACCCGGAAGTGCAGCGCTCGCTGCGTCAGACCCGCACCCGCAGACCGTTCCCCGAATCACTCCCGCGTGATGAAAAGCGTATGCTTCCGGCAGAATCCTGTTGCCCGGAGTGCGGTGGTTCGCTGAGTTACCTGGGTGAAGATGCCGCCGAACAGCTGGAGCTGATGCGCAGCGCCTTCCGGGTTATCCGGACAGTACGTGAAAAACATGCCTGTACTCAGTGCGATGCGATCGTGCAGGCAGCGGCGCCTTCACGGCCCATTGAGCGGGGTATCGCCGGCCCGGGGTTGCTGGCCCGCGTGCTGACCTCAAAGTATGCAGAGCACACACCACTGTACCGCCAGTCTGAAATATACGGCCGCCAGGGCGTGGAACTGAGTCGCTCACTGCTGTCGGGCTGGGTGGATGCATGCTGCCGGCTACTGTCGCCGCTGGAAGAGGCGCTTCAGGACTATGTCCTGATGGGTGGCAAACTCCACGCCGATGACACGCCCGTCCCGGTACTGTTACCAGGTAATAAAAAGACGAAGACCGGGCGGTTGTGGACGTACGTTCGCGACGACCGCAACGCCGGGTCAGCGCTGGCGCCGGCCGTGTGGTTCGCTTACAGCCCGGACAGAAAAGGCATCCATCCGCAGAGCCATCTTGCGGGCTTCAGCGGTGTTCTGCAGGCGGATGCGTACGCCGGGTTCAACGAGCTGTACCGCAATGGACAGATAACTGAAGCAGCCTGCTGGGCTCACGCCCGCCGCAAGATCCATGATGTGCACGTTCGTACTCCATCAGTGCTGACGGAGGAAGCCCTGAAACGGATAGGCGAACTGTATGCTATCGAGGCTGAAATACGGGGAATGCCGGCAGAGCAGCGTCTTGGTGAGCGTCAGCAGAAAGCTAAACCGCGACTGAAATCCCTGGAAAGCTGGCTGCGTGAAAAGATGAAAACGCTGTCGCGACACTCAGAGCTGGCGAAGGCGTTCGCGTACGCACTGAACCAGTGGCCAGCACTGACGTACTATGCAGACGATGGCTGGGCTGAAGCCGATAACAATATCGCTGAAAATGCGCTGCGGACGGTCAGCCTGGGCCGCAAAAACTTCTTGTTCTTCGGCTCTGACCACGGTGGTGAGCGCGGAGCACTGCTGTACAGCCTGATCGGGACGTGCAAACTGAACGGCGTGGAGCCAGAGAGGTATCTCTGTCATGTGCTCAACGTCATAGCTGACTGGCCGGTCAATCAGGTCAGCGAACTGTTACCCTGGCGAATAACCCTGCCAACTGAATAACCCGTTCCCGTCAATACGGTTCTCGCTGTACGCTTAC
>NZ_JAOWFA010000044.1:0-12756 GCF_030333885.1 Citrobacter sp. Cf132 | reverse complement strand
GTAAGCGTACAGCGTGAACCGTCTGGTCATAATCCGAAGCATCCGACAAAGTGGTGTCCACCAAATAAGTAGTGGGAACCAAAGTGTCAGATATGCAGAAAAATGTGACTCCCGGCAGGCGAAAAGGCTGCCCTAATTATTCTCCTGAGTTTAAGCAACAACTCGTTGCTGCCTCCTGCGAACCAGGAACATCCATCTCAAAACTGGCGCTTGAAAATGGCATTAACGCCAATCTGCTGTTCAAATGGCGCCAACAATGGCGCGAGGGAAAGCTGCTATTACCTTCTTCAGAGAACCCGCAGCTACTTCCTGTGACTCTCGATGCCGCTGACGTACAGCCAGAGCCGCCCACTGAGAGCCCGGAAGCCCTCAGTATCAGCTGTGAGATAACGTTCCGGCACGGGACGCTCCGCCTCAACGGCACTGTCAGCGAAAAGTTCCTGGCTCTGCTGATACAGGAGCTGAAGCGATGATCCCGTTACCAACAGGTACCAAAATCTGGCTGGTTGCCGGTACCACTGATATGAGAAATGGCTTCAACGGTCTTGCCGCAAAAGTACAGACGGCGCTGAAAGACGATCCGATGTCCGGCCACGTCTTCATCTTCCGGGGTCGCAGCGGCAACCAGGTCAAACTGCTGTGGTCCACCGGCGACGGGCTGTGCCTGCTGACCAAACGGCTGGAGCGTGGTCGCTTCGCCTGGCCCTCTGCCCGTGATGGCAAAGTGTTCCTGACCCCGGCCCAGCTGGCGATGCTGATGGAAGGCATCGACTGGCGACAACCTAAACGGTTGCTGACATCTCTGACCATGTTGTAGGCCTCTTTATCCTGGTTGTTGCTGAATAAGCCTGGTAAAATACGGGCTTATGAACGACACCTCTTCTGACGAAATCCTTCTGCTGAAACAGCGGCTTGCCGAACAGGAAGCGCTGAACCGCGCCCTGCTGGAAAAGCTGGCCGACCGTGAGCGCGAAATAGACCACCTGCAGGCGCAGCTGGATAAACTCCGCCGGATGAACTTCGGCAGCCGTTCCGAAAAAGTATCCCGTCGTATCGCACAGATGGAAGCTGACCTGAAGGTGCTTCAGAAAGAAAGCGATACGCTGACCGGTCGTGTGGATGACCCGGAAGTGCAGCGCTCGCTGCGTCAGACCCGCACCCGCAGACCGTTCCCCGAATCACTCCCGCGTGATGAAAAGCGTATGCTTCCGGCAGAATCCTGTTGCCCGGAGTGCGGTGGTTCGCTGAGTTACCTGGGTGAAGATGCCGCCGAACAGCTGGAGCTGATGCGCAGCGCCTTCCGGGTTATCCGGACAGTACGTGAAAAACATGCCTGTACTCAGTGCGATGCGATCGTGCAGGCAGCGGCGCCTTCACGGCCCATTGAGCGGGGTATCGCCGGCCCGGGGTTGCTGGCCCGCGTGCTGACCTCAAAGTATGCAGAGCACACACCACTGTACCGCCAGTCTGAAATATACGGCCGCCAGGGCGTGGAACTGAGTCGCTCACTGCTGTCGGGCTGGGTGGATGCATGCTGCCGGCTACTGTCGCCGCTGGAAGAGGCGCTTCAGGACTATGTCCTGATGGGTGGCAAACTCCACGCCGATGACACGCCCGTCCCGGTACTGTTACCAGGTAATAAAAAGACGAAGACCGGGCGGTTGTGGACGTACGTTCGCGACGACCGCAACGCCGGGTCAGCGCTGGCGCCGGCCGTGTGGTTCGCTTACAGCCCGGACAGAAAAGGCATCCATCCGCAGAGCCATCTTGCGGGCTTCAGCGGTGTTCTGCAGGCGGATGCGTACGCCGGGTTCAACGAGCTGTACCGCAATGGACAGATAACTGAAGCAGCCTGCTGGGCTCACGCCCGCCGCAAGATCCATGATGTGCACGTTCGTACTCCATCAGTGCTGACGGAGGAAGCCCTGAAACGGATAGGCGAACTGTATGCTATCGAGGCTGAAATACGGGGAATGCCGGCAGAGCAGCGTCTTGGTGAGCGTCAGCAGAAAGCTAAACCGCGACTGAAATCCCTGGAAAGCTGGCTGCGTGAAAAGATGAAAACGCTGTCGCGACACTCAGAGCTGGCGAAGGCGTTCGCGTACGCACTGAACCAGTGGCCAGCACTGACGTACTATGCAGACGATGGCTGGGCTGAAGCCGATAACAATATCGCTGAAAATGCGCTGCGGACGGTCAGCCTGGGCCGCAAAAACTTCTTGTTCTTCGGCTCTGACCACGGTGGTGAGCGCGGAGCACTGCTGTACAGCCTGATCGGGACGTGCAAACTGAACGGCGTGGAGCCAGAGAGGTATCTCTGTCATGTGCTCAACGTCATAGCTGACTGGCCGGTCAATCAGGTCAGCGAACTGTTACCCTGGCGAATAACCCTGCCAACTGAATAACCCGTTCCCGTCAATACGGTTCTCGCTGTACGCTTACAATGAAAGCCTACTGCACACAAAACAATATTCTCGTCACGGAAAGCACGATGAATGCTTTCAGGGAGGCCATTTTTAGCGTTCCATTCGACGACACATGTGACGGACGATGCAAGCCAACGTGGTATATGTCCATTGCTATTTTTTTGCAGCATCTTATTTGCAGCGCCACTGCGAGCCGTAACACGCGTAAGCGGTCGCAATTTAAGGGGAACCGACTATGGACCTGTTCAGTTCCGTTTCCTTATGCACTGGGAGAAAAAGTGGCTCCGGCAGTATTCAGACGCTCAAGAGAGCTACCGTTTGAAAGAGCGCTGGAAAAGCTGGAGGAAGTAGGGTTTATCAGAATCATTACACACGATGTTATACGTCACAAATGCCGGGAATTTGCGCTTTCTCGGCGGTTTCTCGACGTGCTGTTTCCCGGGGACAGAACTGCTTATCTCAACCTGGAAGATCGGTATGGCTATCTGACCGATGTTTACCGCAGACGTATGGGACCGATGACGCTGGAAGAACGGCTTGCTCAGGCCATGTTACGAAAGTGCAAAGTCAGGCATTTAACGTCAACCCGGAATATACCTGATAAGGCCTTTCGTGAGCGGGTTGCAGCGGTGTATGACCGGCTTGAAGCGTTGCCGGTTAACATCGATGCGCTGAGGATGTACTGTAACGAGCAACCATCCACTGTGAACAGGGTTTATTATCACAATTTTATCAGCCATCTTTGTGAAGCCGGTGTTGAGGCTATCAGCCTGAGTCCGTTAATCGTCTCATATCGGCAGGTATATCGTACGGCTAGGCTGGGCGGGCGTTCGTTTGAGGTGGGGAAGGGGTTTCAGTATCTGCCAAAAGGCATGAAATGGGCATGTCTGGGGCAGGGCTATAACTACGATATAAAAAGCAGCCAGCTTGAGATACTGCGTCATGAGCTGCAGCGTATCGGATTATCCGATAAAAACCTGAAGCGGCTGGAAACGGATTACATTACAAAGAAACTGGGCGTCACCACGGATGAGGTAAAACAATTTAGGTTTGCTGCTGTCTTTAGCGCTGGTTCGGTCAGCCTTTCAGTGAAAAGTGGAGTAAGGAAGAGGCTGAATAAAGTTCTCGGCGATAAGAGGGCAGAAAACGTGCTCAAACGCTGGAAAAAATTGATGCAACCGCTACGGGAAGATCTGAAGAGGCTGATCGAGGATTATCTGGCGACGGGAACCACAAATCGATACGGGCTTTGCGTGAAAAATGCTGTGGGACAAAATTTTAACTGTAGCTGGAAGAATTTCAGCGCCAGACAGGCATGGCAGCCAGCGCAGATGCACCGAAAGCTGCTTGCGCACATGTTACAGGGGCTGGAAAGTCAGGCTGTGTACGATTATGTTGCCAGCAATAAAGGCGTTTGTGCGCTAGAGCATGATGGGTTTGTTACATATGAAGAGATAACTGACTGGTCCCATCCATATCTTTTGATAGAGAAAAAGCATTGAAGCAAGTTATACATTATCTAAATCTGAGGGCTCATAGATTGGGCTGTTGCTCGGTTAAATCATTGTATCTTTTCAGTATGTTATAGTGTATTCTCATTTAAAGTGAGCGTAACTATATCCTGAGTCAATTGAAAATATGAAGCAAGAAACGATCGTTCAAAAAATTTGGAGTCTCTGCAACATACTAAGAGGTGATGGTATCACCTATTATCAGTATGTTTCTGAACTAAGTTATTTGCTTTTTCTGAAGATTGCTCAAGAAAATGGTTCAGAAAAGCTGATACCTCAAGGCTACCGCTGGGCTGATCTTGAATCCCATCCAGAAGCAGGATTATTAGGGTTTTATCAAGAGATGCTCACTCACTTGGGTGCGCATGTTAAAAATGAAATCATAAGAGAGATTTACGCATTCCCTACAACCGTTTTCTCCCATTCTGAAAATTTAAAAGCTGTTGTAGATGGTATTTCGAAAATAGAGTGGCACCAAGTAGGAAAAGATGGGTTTGGCGACCTCTATAGTGGTTTAATTGATAAAAGTGCTCAAGATACGCGTTCGGGAGCCGGGCAGTATTTTACTCCACGCTCTTTAGTTAACACGATAGTGAGATTGATAAAACCGAGTCTTGGCGAATTGATTCAAGATCCTGCGTCAGGAAGTGGTGGCTTCTTAGTTTCTGCTGACAGCTATATTCGAGTCAAATATTCACGAAAAGAGTATCAATTGAACCCTCCTAAATATCAAGGAGTGGAAATAGAGAAAAATACTCGTCGAATTTGCTTAATGAATACCTTTTTACATGATTTAGATGCACACATTATCTATGGTGATGCACTGACTGATGACGTAGCAGGGTTGGATGAAGCCGATGTAATCTTAGCCAATCCCCCTTTTGGCAATAAGGCTGGGGGACAACGTCCTTTACGTAACGATATTCCATTCCCCAATACAAATAAGCAATTAGCTTTTTTGCAGCATATTTATTTGAAGCTTAAAGCTGGCGGTCGAGCTGCTGTAGTGGTACCCGATAATGTACTATTCGAATCTGGGGTTGGTACCGATGTACGTCGTGACTTAATGAATAAGTGCAATCTTCATACTATCTTGCGACTGCCCACTGGTATTTTTTACGCCCAAGGTGTTAAAACCAATGTTCTGTTCTTTACTAAAGGCTCTGACAAAGATAAATATCAACAAGATAGCTGCACTGAGAACGTCTGGGTATACGATCTACGTACCAATATGCCAAGTTTTGGTAAACGTACACCCTTCGGTAATTCAGATATTGGCTTTGCGGCAGAAGATTTCGGTACAGATCAGCACCTCGGCGCGTTCGAAAAAGTGTTCGGAGATAATCCAGACGGCACCAGCAAGCGCACCGAAGGTGAATACAGCTTTGGTGCAACAGATATTGAAATTGATACAGAAGCAGTAGAAGAAAACCTGAATGTTGATGAACAGCTAGCCCATTCTCGCTGGCGCTACTTCAGCCGTGAGTGGATAGCCAATAATAAAGGCGATTCGCTGGATATCTCATGGTTAAAAGACAAAAAGAGTGTCGATGCGGCTGGTTTATCCGAGCCAAACGTTCTCGCTCGCGAGGCAAAAGAAGAATTAGAAGCAGCATTGAGTGAGCTGGATAGTTTATTGATCGCATTGGAAGGGGCCGAATAATGATTGAGACTTCTTTACCATGGCTGAGAGTCCAGCTCGGTGACGTAGTTCCCTATGGTAAAACCGAAAAATGCGAATTATCTGACGTTACAGGTAACACTTGGGTACTTGAGCTCGAAGATATAGAAAAAGATAGCTCGAAGATCATACAACGGCTAGATGCAACTGCACGACCATTTAAAAGCACGAAAAATAAATTCCGTAAAGGAGATGTCCTTTACGGGAAACTGCGACCTTACTTAAATAAAGTTGTCATTGCGGACAGTTCTGGCGTTTGTTCGACTGAAATCATGCCTCTAAATGCTGAGCCATTTATTGACAATAGGTACCTCTTTTACTGGTTGAAAACTGAAGTTTTTATTGATTTTGTAAATTCTGTAAGCTACGGCGTGAATATGCCTCGACTCGGAACTAAAGATGGATTAGCTGCTCCATTTATTGTAGCTCCGCTTGCTGAGCAAAAAGTTATTGCCGATAAACTTGATACCTTGTTGGTGCAGGTGGATGCCATTAAGGCTCGCCTCGAACGCATCCCAGAAATCCTAAAAACCTTCCGCCAATCGATCCTCACCGCCGCAGTTAGTGGGAAGTTGACGGAGGGATGGCGATTAAAGAATAAACTCAGTAATGTAGTTGTAAAACAAAATATCAATCTACCAAAATTAACCCCAAATGAACACTACCTCGAACATGTTGAAGGATGGCAATGGGTAAGACTGGGTTCTGTTGTTAGTCTAATAAACGGCGATAGAGGAAAAAACTACCCTAATAAAAATGAATATGTTAAGGATGGAATACCGTTCATAAATACAGGGCATATTAATTCAGATGGAACACTTTCTGATGAACGCATGAATTTTATTTCCAAGGATAAGTTTGACTCCTTAAGTGGGGGAAAGACGAAATCAACAGATCTAGTTTATTGCCTCCGAGGTGCAACTATGGGAAAAACTGCACGTGTCCACTACAAAATAGGGGCAATAGCATCCTCTCTTGTAATTATCCGACCGAGTGATTACATAGACAGAGATTTCGCATATTATTTTCTTATTAGCCCTCCGGCTAAAGATTTAATTAATGAATTTGATAACGGATCCGCTCAGCCAAATCTATCTGCAAAGAGTTTGTCTACATACCCTTTACAACTCCCTTCGTTTAAAGAACAAATCGAAATCGTCAGTCGCGTCGAAGAAATGTTCAACTTTTCATCTCTTGCCGAAGCAAAAGCTAAAACTGCATTAGAGCGTGTCAATAAAATTACTCAATCAATCCTAGCCAAAGCTTTCCGAGGCGAACTCACTGCAGATTGGCGCGCCGCCAACCCGGATTTAATCAGCGAAGAGAAAAGTGCTGAAGCTTTGCTGGAAAAAATTAAGGCAGAACGTGAAGCCATCGAAAAACAACCTAAGCCAACACGTTCCGTTATAAAAAAAAATACAGGTGGCCGTATGAGTAAACAGATTATCAAAGTGGTTGAAGCGCTAAAACAAGCGGGAAAACCGCTTAGTGGCCAACAATTGTTAGCTGCAGCTGGTTACCCTAGTGATAGCAGTACTGAGCAACTGGAACAGTTCTTTCTGGATATACGTGACGCTCTTACCATAGAAGAGTCCATTGTAAAGCTTGAGCGCGGTGGCGACAGTCAAGATTGGTTCGCCTTGGCTAATAATAAAGCAAAGAACTAAGGACAGCCCATGAAAGTCGACAAACTGCATATTCGCTCACGCTTTAAAAATCTTGAAAACGTGAAAGTGGACTTTGACGAAAACCACCTGATGACCGTTATCGTAGGCCGTAATGGTTCCGGTAAGTCCAATGTTCTAGAAGCCTTGGTTGCTATATTTCGCAATCTTGATTTAGGTGAAGCACCAACATTTTCTTATGAGTTGGACTATCAACTAGGTGAGGAAGCCGGGGTTAAGTGGTATGACGTCAAGGTTGATGCAGATCCAGACCGCGGAACGCTAGCAAAGCAATACCAAGTTTATGTCAAAGATAAACACGATAGCAAAGCGGATTTCAAGCTTACACCCTTCTCCAAAGTGAAACGCGATAAGAAAACCAAACAAGCAGAGTTTCTTCCTAACTTTCTATTCGCCTATTATTCCGGACCATCGGATAGATTAGAAAAATACTTTCGAAAGCATCGTGATGATTATTATCGAAACCTACTCTACAACAAGCTTGACTTGAAAGCAGATATTCGTTCTCTATTTTATGCCAAACCCTATCACAGTCAGTTTGTGCTCTTGGCATTTTTCCTGTCAGATGAAAATAGTCCTCAGCGCAAGTTTATTAAGGAGCATTTGGGTATTGAGGGATTGGACAGTATTCATTTTGTGATGCGCCAACCTGAGTGGGCTAAGCTGAAGGGGGAATTATTCTGGGGAGCACAAGGTGTAGTTCGTCGCTTTTTGGATGAATTGATACAGCACACATTGTCACCGATAAAAGTAACTCGTCAAGAAGATACGTCGTTAACGGGTAGTTATATTCGAAATGAGTTCTTTCATCTATTTTTACCTGACGTAAACGCACTACATGAATTTGCTAGAGATCTCAGTGCTGACGAACTGTTTAAAATGCTTGAAAGCACTCTGCTGTCAGAAATTATCTCTGAGGTTAGCATACGGGTGAAAGTAACCAGCAGCAGGGAGCCTCTCACTTTCCGTGAACTTAGCGAAGGTGAACAACAGCTATTAACCGTATTGGGCTTACTCTGGTTCACCGGTGGTAAAGATTCCTTATTTTTACTCGACGAACCTGATACCCACCTTAATCCGTCATGGGCCGTTAAATACCTTAAATTCCTGCGTGAATTCGTACCCAATCATGAAACCAGCCATTTACTAATGGTCACACACCATCCTTTAGCTATTGCCGAGCTGAAGAAACAACAAGTACAAGTCATGTGGCGTGACGATGAAAATAATGTTCACTCACAAGAGCCTTATATAGATCCTCGTGGCGCTGGCTTTATGGCCACACTTACTGAGATTTTTGGTCTAAATACAACACTGGATCTGGAAACCCAAAAGTTATTGGACGATAGGAACGAACTAGCCCATATCGAAAATCGAACAGAAGATCAGAACAACCAGCTTGACCTTCTTAATGATGAGTTAAACAGACTAGGATTTTCACTTGAAAACAGGGACCCGTTATACAGCGAGTTTCTTTTAGCATGGCAAGACCTAAGATACAGCGATAAACCACCACTAACACCGGATAAAGCGGCTCAGAGACGAGCTGCTATGAAAAATGTAATTGAGGCGCTTAAAGCTAAGAAGGGTTGCTAATGATTTACATCAAACGAGACGCCACGCTAATTCCTGCAAAGGTACTTGCCGTTGCCCAACGCGCGCAAGATGCTCTGGAACAGCTTCCCGCTGAGCAGAGGAAAGGTTTCATCAAGAAAAAGTCTCATATATGGAGAGGCTTTTCTAAATACCTAGCCCAAATGTCTTATGGGAAGTGCTGGTATTCAGAAGCTAAAGATGCAGGTGCAAATTTCGATGTAGATCATTTCCGACCTAAGGCTGAAGCAAAGAGGACAGAAGATTTGGTCGATGCGGATGGTTATGCGTGGCTCGCATTTGATTGGGAAAACTTCAGGCTTTCTGCTCAGAATTGTAACCGTTTAAACACAGATGAATCAGGTAACACGGTAGGAAAAGGCAGTTGGTTCCCGCTGCTAGATGGTAGCCCTAAAGCCTGCTGGGATAATCGCTGTATTAACGATGAAAAAGTCACTTTGCTAGACCCTGTAGTTAAAGCTGACCTCACCTATATAGACTACGACGACAGCGGTAGATTTACTTCAAGTAAGCTCTGCGTTGGTAAGGCAGCATTAAGGGTTAGGCAATCTGGCATTATTTATGGCCTCAATTTGGAGAAAATGCGTGAAGCACGATTTCAGGTTATGAGGGAGGCTAAAGAACTCCTTGAAACTATTCACCAATGTGCCGAAGACTTAGACCCTCTGGGCAATGAAGCCCCCATGAGAACTATTGAACGACAAATAGAACAACTCCAATCCAGAACCCGGGCCGATGCACCATTTAGCCGTGCAGTAAGAACACAACTGATAAAACTCGGTGCAGAGGATTACTTAATTGATCGAAGTTTGGATGCAGCCTAGTTGTTTATCTTTCTGATAATGGGGTTGTCCGTTAGCCAACCTGATATATTGCTTAAAGGGCTTGCCCGATGAGTGAGCCTTTGACGGGGCTTGATATGAATTTGCGTAGAAGTTTTGGTATACTGTTTAAACGATGTCTTTCAGCCCAGATTCAACTTCTTAGGAGTGATTATGAGCACCCACAAAAAAACTCAGGCAAGCTACGCTAAGCCATCTCGTGCTGACATTGTTCGCTCAGTAGCAACATCTACGGCTGTTGAAACAGGGCAGTCCTCCGCGAAGATCGAAGCTTCACTTGAAGCCACGCGCAAAAAATTTGCTCATTTGCGTCTTGCGGTTTAATCCCTTCTTAATGCTTCTCGCACCCAGTGTTTCATCGGCTCATAGTCCATTGATATGCCAGCATGGATGGCCGATATATACTGAGTTTTGTTTTGCTCCCAGCTTTGATAATCCAGCGGTTTGTATCCTCCCTGAACGGCCATCACGTCGGCTAGCAGTCGCGACAGGCGTCCGTTTCCCTCTCTGAATGGATGGATAAGTATTATCTCTACATGGGTTATGGCGATAGCGGTAAGCGTACAGCGTGAACCGTCTGGTCATAATCCGAAGCATCCGACAAAGTGGTGTCCACCAAATAAGTAGTGGGAACCAAAGTGTCAGATATGCAGAAAAATGTGACTCCCGGCAGGCGAAAAGGCTGCCCTAATTATTCTCCTGAGTTTAAGCAACAACTCGTTGCTGCCTCCTGCGAACCAGGAACATCCATCTCAAAACTGGCGCTTGAAAATGGCATTAACGCCAATCTGCTGTTCAAATGGCGCCAACAATGGCGCGAGGGAAAGCTGCTATTACCTTCTTCAGAGAACCCGCAGCTACTTCCTGTGACTCTCGATGCCGCTGACGTACAGCCAGAGCCGCCCACTGAGAGCCCGGAAGCCCTCAGTATCAGCTGTGAGATAACGTTCCGGCACGGGACGCTCCGCCTCAACGGCACTGTCAGCGAAAAGTTCCTGGCTCTGCTGATACAGGAGCTGAAGCGATGATCCCGTTACCAACAGGTACCAAAATCTGGCTGGTTGCCGGTACCACTGATATGAGAAATGGCTTCAACGGTCTTGCCGCAAAAGTACAGACGGCGCTGAAAGACGATCCGATGTCCGGCCACGTCTTCATCTTCCGGGGTCGCAGCGGCAACCAGGTCAAACTGCTGTGGTCCACCGGCGACGGGCTGTGCCTGCTGACCAAACGGCTGGAGCGTGGTCGCTTCGCCTGGCCCTCTGCCCGTGATGGCAAAGTGTTCCTGACCCCGGCCCAGCTGGCGATGCTGATGGAAGGCATCGACTGGCGACAACCTAAACGGTTGCTGACATCTCTGACCATGTTGTAGGCCTCTTTATCCTGGTTGTTGCTGAATAAGCCTGGTAAAATACGGGCTTATGAACGACACCTCTTCTGACGAAATCCTTCTGCTGAAACAGCGGCTTGCCGAACAGGAAGCGCTGAACCGCGCCCTGCTGGAAAAGCTGGCCGACCGTGAGCGCGAAATAGACCACCTGCAGGCGCAGCTGGATAAACTCCGCCGGATGAACTTCGGCAGCCGTTCCGAAAAAGTATCCCGTCGTATCGCACAGATGGAAGCTGACCTGAAGGTGCTTCAGAAAGAAAGCGATACGCTGACCGGTCGTGTGGATGACCCGGAAGTGCAGCGCTCGCTGCGTCAGACCCGCACCCGCAGACCGTTCCCCGAATCACTCCCGCGTGATGAAAAGCGTATGCTTCCGGCAGAATCCTGTTGCCCGGAGTGCGGTGGTTCGCTGAGTTACCTGGGTGAAGATGCCGCCGAACAGCTGGAGCTGATGCGCAGCGCCTTCCGGGTTATCCGGACAGTACGTGAAAAACATGCCTGTACTCAGTGCGATGCGATCGTGCAGGCAGCGGCGCCTTCACGGCCCATTGAGCGGGGTATCGCCGGCCCGGGGTTGCTGGCCCGCGTGCTGACCTCAAAGTATGCAGAGCACACACCACTGTACCGCCAGTCTGAAATATACGGCCGCCAGGGCGTGGAACTGAGTCGCTCACTGCTGTCGGGCTGGGTGGATGCATGCTGCCGGCTACTGTCGCCGCTGGAAGAGGCGCTTCAGGACTATGTCCTGATGGGTGGCAAACTCCACGCCGATGACACGCCCGTCCCGGTACTGTTACCAGGTAATAAAAAGACGAAGACCGGGCGGTTGTGGACGTACGTTCGCGACGACCGCAACGCCGGGTCAGCGCTGGCGCCGGCCGTGTGGTTCGCTTACAGCCCGGACAGAAAAGGCATCCATCCGCAGAGCCATCTTGCGGGCTTCAGCGGTGTTCTGCAGGCGGATGCGTACGCCGGGTTCAACGAGCTGTACCGCAATGGACAGATAACTGAAGCAGCCTGCTGGGCTCACGCCCGCCGCAAGATCCATGATGTGCACGTTCGTACTCCATCAGTGCTGACGGAGGAAGCCCTGAAACGGATAGGCGAACTGTATGCTATCGAGGCTGAAATACGGGGAATGCCGGCAGAGCAGCGTCTTGGTGAGCGTCAGCAGAAAGCTAAACCGCGACTGAAATCCCTGGAAAGCTGGCTGCGTGAAAAGATGAAAACGCTGTCGCGACACTCAGAGCTGGCGAAGGCGTTCGCGTACGCACTGAACCAGTGGCCAGCACTGACGTACTATGCAGACGATGGCTGGGCTGAAGCCGATAACAATATCGCTGAAAATGCGCTGCGGACGGTCAGCCTGGGCCGCAAAAACTTCTTGTTCTTCGGCTCTGACCACGGTGGTGAGCGCGGAGCACTGCTGTACAGCCTGATCGGGACGTGCAAACTGAACGGCGTGGAGCCAGAGAGGTATCTCTGTCATGTGCTCAACGTCATAGCTGACTGGCCGGTCAATCAGGTCAGCGAACTGTTACCCTGGCGAATAACCCTGCCAACTGAATAACCCGTTCCCGTCAATACGGTTCTCGCTGTACGCTTAC
>NZ_JAOWFA010000043.1:0-2252 GCF_030333885.1 Citrobacter sp. Cf132 | reverse complement strand
CTGATGGAGCTGCACATGAACCCATTCAAAGGCCGGCATTTTCAGCGTGACATCATTCTGTGGGCCGTACGCTGGTACTGCAAATACGGCATCAGTTACCGTGAGCTGCAGGAGATGCTGGCTGAACGCGGAGTGAATGTCGATCACTCCACGATTTACCGCTGGGTTCAGCGTTATGCGCCTGAAATGGAAAAACGGCTGCGCTGGTACTGGCGTAACCCTTCCGATCTTTGCCCGTGGCACATGGATGAAACCTACGTGAAGGTCAATGGCCGCTGGGCGTATCTGTACCGGGCCGTCGACAGCCGGGGCCGCACTGTCGATTTTTATCTCTCCTCCCGTCGTAACAGCAAAGCTGCATACCGGTTTCTGGGTAAAATCCTCAACAACGTGAAGAAGTGGCAGATCCCGCGATTCATCAACACGGATAAAGCGCCCGCCTATGGTCGCGCGCTTGCTCTGCTCAAACGCGAAGGCCGGTGCCCGTCTGACGTTGAACACCGACAGATTAAGTACCGGAACAACGTGATTGAATGCGATCATGGCAAACTGAAACGGATAATCGGCGCCACGCTGGGATTTAAATCCATGAAGACGGCTTACGCCACCATCAAAGGTATTGAGGTGATGCGTGCACTACGCAAAGGCCAGGCCTCAGCATTTTATTATGGTGATCCCCTGGGCGAAATGCGCCTGGTAAGCAGAGTTTTTGAAATGTAAGGCCTTTGAATAAGACAAAAGGCTGCCTCATCGCTAACTTTGCAACAGTGCCATAGAAAGGTTACATTTCTAAAAATTATAACGCTGACCTGGGGACCGGGAATATGTATTCATTTATCGCACGCCAGCCTATTTTTGACACAAAAATGCAGACCGTCGCTTATGAGCTGCTTTTCAGAGACGGAATGAACAATGCCTTTCCCGATGTTTCACCAGAATACGCCACGTCCAGAATGATTTCTGACCAGTTTTTATGCATCCCTGTTCCCCGTATAGCCAACAATCACAGTTCTTTTATTAATGTGCCGCACCAGATGATCATTAACGGACTGGGCGATACGCTGCCGAATGAAAAAGTGGTCATCGAAATTCTGGAAAATGCAGTCCCGGATGATGCGCTTTTCTGTGCCGTAAAGGATATGCACGACAGGGGTTACCAGCTTGCGCTCGATGATTTCACGATGGATGATGAATGGGACCGCTTTATGCAGTATATTTCTGTCATCAAATTTGATGTCAGAGACAATGACTATGAAGATATCCGGCAATATATCCACAGAAAAAGTCAGCTTCTGCAGGGCATAAAATTCCTTGCTGAAAAAGTGGAAACAAGGGACGAGTTTGAGCTTTACAGCCGGGCGGGTTTCGCGCTTTTCCAGGGATTTTTCTTCAGTCGCCCGGAAATCCTCAGAAATAAATGCCTTTCCCAGAACCCCCTGCCACTCTCCAGGCTGATGATGGAGGTGAACAGGGAAAACCCGGACTTTGCCGCGGTCGAACGTCTGCTTAAAACCGATCTGACGCTGTCATATAAAATCATGCGCTACGTCAGAAACATGCTGTTTAAATCACATGGCATAATTCAGGCGGACAATCTTACCCTGAAAGAAATGCTGATGTATATGGGGGGCAAAGAACTCCGGCGGTTTGTTGCGGTGGCCGCCCTTTCAAATATGGGGCGTTCCGGCATCAGTGAACTTTATCATCTGAGCATGGTTCGCGGAAAATTCTGCGAATTAATTGCCGAAAAAATAAATAATGTTTCATTATCCTATAACGCATTTATATGCGGTCTGTTTTCATTGCTGGATGTCATTCTTGAACTCCCCATGGACGATTTAATTAAACAGATTTCAATCCCGCAAAACGTAACTGCCGCGCTTTGTGAACATAAAGGTGAACTTTTTGACATACTGACCCTGTCGTTATGTTATGAGAAACTTAACTGGGAGGAAACCGCGAAAATATGTAATACCCTCAATATCAGCGAGTTCACTGTTATAGAAACCATGCAGGCCGCAACAAAATGGGCGGACGAGCTCGCCGTCTGTTAAGGATATTTATCACAAGACAAATCAGTCATACACATCATTTTTTTAATTAAAGAAATACCGGTGAACGCCGTTATATCCGCTTATCCAGACACAACGAGACACTATTATCATGGTAATAACTCCAACTTATTGATAGTGTTTTATGTTCAGATAATGCCCGATGACTTTGTCATGCAGCTCCACCGATTTTGAGAACGA
>NZ_JAOWFA010000042.1:0-14249 GCF_030333885.1 Citrobacter sp. Cf132 | reverse complement strand
TCGTTCTCAAAATCGGTGGAGCTGCATGACAAAGTCATCGGGCATTATCTGAACATAAAACACTATCAATAAGTTGGAGTCATTACCTATATTTCGTTCTTTTTCCCAGCAATCAATGTATTCCCCTACGATTGGATCAACAGGTTTGGTGAAGGCCGTGCTGGTTTTGTTCACGGGGACATCCAGCAAACATATCCGAGAGCCGCCCTGATGTTCATCATTTTGCCAGCGTATACAGCCTGTTCGCATCCGCAAAATTTCATCACGACGCAACCCACCAAACAGCCAGAGAACACATAATGCACGAACCATAGAAAATGGGTAGCGATAGTAAAGTTGTTCACCATAATGCAGATCCTGCTCCTGCAGGTTCAACCCTGCCCAGACAAGTTTACTCCATATATCATCAGCAACGACTCTTGGTGCAGGGCCAATACTGGCCCGGATAGCGCGGGGTAAACGGAACGTTCTGACAGGATTAAATCGGACGATAATAAGCCCCCATTCCTGAAGGTCTCGAAAAAAAACTCTGATAGCCTGTAAAATCCCCGCCCGTGCAGAGGCTGTCATTAACTGGCCTATTCGATTCTGATACATATGGCGCGGTTCAGACCACTGGCCTATTTTCATTTGACACACTGCAGCTACGTATTCAAGTGCGATGTCCCGGCTCCAGTCTGCAGGAGAATGTATATCAGGGTGAGTGGCTTTCAGCCAGCGCCCACACTGCAGGATGCGGTACCATGTACTGAGTTCAGATGATGGTGCTTTAATAGCGGTTTTACGCCAGCGTTCACACCATCGCAACCATTCTTCCGGAACGTTACTGGTTGCACGATATTCCCCGTGAGGCCGTCTGCGCTCAAGAATACGATGGTCAATGCCCGCTGGGAACAGCCCCATCGCAGCAAATATCCTTGACAAGGTGGCCGCAGAGCGACGCATATAAACAGGCCCGTAAGTTATTACTCGCTTAAGTGTTTCCAGTTCCAATTTTTCAGGATCAACCTGCCGCTGACAAAGCATAGACAGCAGTAGCGCATTACGAATGTTATTGTCAGCAGCGACAAAGCCGAGGCGCTGCATGTTCTCCTGAAGCTTGTTTACCGCCGCCTCTGTCGCCGGGCGGCCAAAAACTTTGACAGAAAGCCGATAATGATAAAAGCAGCCAGCCGCCTCAAGTCGATTAAATCCGCACAGTAACCAAGCAATCGCGAGGACATACTGTCGACAATTACCACAGCTGCCATATTTTTTGCGAAATACCTCTTCACTGCTGCACAGCACTTCGAGCCAGTCGTCCTGGGTCCATGACCAGTAGTTTTTTTCCAGCCGGTGCATTTCCAGAATGATGTCATGAATTGCAGAATTGGTTGTTGTGGATGCGGCATTCATCCACTTTAATGCTGCTCTGAGTGGAATTATCAGGCGAGAAAGCCTTTGTCTTACACAGTTCGACCAGTTTTGTTTATGACGTCCAACAACATACTGAGCCAGCTTTATCAAAGTATCTCGTTCAATCGGCTGTAATTCGGGAGAACAATCCCAGTCAGGATCAGGTTGCCATACTTCGTAGTCAAAAGGGGCTGGCGCATCATATTCAGTTTTCATTGCCATCCGTATTGTCCCCCTTTAAATGGTGTAACCGATGTTCATGTATCGACGCCATACCTGCGTTAAATTTTTCCGTAAGATCACGCGCACTAAGATGGATATAAAGTAACGTTGACTGGATACTCTGATGGCCGGCAAACGTAGCGATCTCATGAATATCCCAGTCAGCTCTGGCGAGATCGGTCAGACATAGATGTCTGAAGGTATGCGTACTCAATTGGGGTAGCCCCGCCTGCATTGCCAACGACCTTACGATCTTGGACCAGGTCCACCGGGTTATTGGCGCAGTTCTGTTGCGACAGGAATAAGAAAGAAACAGTGGGCCACGGGAAGTATTTAATTGTCGCCGTTCTGCTAACCAGAGGAAATATAACTCTCCGGTTACGACAGAATAGGGCACAACCCGACCTCGCTTAGTTTTTGTCGTTTCAGCCCGAACTGTTAGCAAGCGACGAGAAGGGTCAATATCGCCGGTAGCAACGGAGCACAACTCTTCCCGGCGCAGGGCACAGTCGTACGCAAGAGATAGCATAAAACGATTACGTATTGTGGTCTGGCGGGCTGCGATAAGTAAGTTTTCCCAGTCACGGTCACTCGGTATCCATGGCAGGCGTCGCTGTGCCTGAATGAGCCCCCTGCGCCCACCTCCGCCAGGATGCCAGCTGCCTCTCATAACGGGGTTCAGTACTATTAATCCTTCTTCTCGCAGGTAGTCACAATATAATCGAACGATAGTGAGTCGATGACGAAGGCTGGCAGCCGCCAGATTGCGGGAGATATTAAGATGCCGAACATACAAAGCCAGGATCTCCCGGCTGGCTTCTGTAGGGCTCACATCATTCTGGCGACAAAAACGCAGCCAATCATCGATCCCACGGGCATAAGCTTCAACCGTATTTGGCGCCTTCAGCAAACTTTCCTGTAAGCATAACCAGCGAAAAGCTGTAGGCTCAGCCATCATGTAAGGTAAAGATGCCAGCAACGATGCACGCATACACTTTCCTTCCGAGTCAGAAAGCACAACCTAAGGATAGTCAATTCCAAATAACATATAAGCCAAACGGCTGGGTATAAAGATGGGAACCCCCTGGTTCCAGCTCAAAGAGGCGCAGTTTCCTGAAAAACTGTACGTTTTTTCCAGCAACTACGAGCTCTACGCGAGCCTGAGTAACCGTGTGGTCGCCCTGCTGGAAGAGCTGTCGCCCCGCGTCGAACAATACTCAATTGACGAATGTTTCCTGGATGCCCGAGGAATTGGCCACTGTATGGATCTGGAGGATTTTGGCAGGCAGCTGCGTGGGCATGTTCTCAGTGGAACCGGACTGACGATCGGTGTCGGCTTCGGCGCCACAAAAACACTGGCCAAATCGGCGCAGTGGGCGTCAAAGGAATGGCCACAATTCAGTGGGGTGCTGGCGCTGTCGCCCGAAAATCCACGCAGAACGGCAAAATTACTCAGCCTGCAGCCGGTGGAAGAAATCTGGGGCGTGGGGAACCGGATAGCGAAAAAGCTGCACGTTATGGGGATCACCACTGCCCTGCAGCTGTCGCTGACGAACCCCACATTTATCCGGAAAAACTTCAACGTAGTGCTGGAGCGCACGGTACGTGAGCTGAACGGCGAGAGCTGCATTTCGCTGGAGGAAGCGCCGCCGCCGAAACAGCAGATTGTCTGCAGTCGCAGCTTCGGGCAGCGGATCACCACCTACGAAGAAATGCGCCAGGCCGTCTGCCAGTATGCCGAGCGCGCGGCGGAAAAGTTGCGCGGTGAGCGACAGTACTGCCGGCATATCAGCACCTTCATCAAGACGTCCCCTTTTGCGGTTAATGAGCCGTATTACGGTAACGTGGCCACGGAAAAACTGAACACCCCTACCCGTGACACCCGGGACATTATCGCGGCAGCGGTCAGGTCTCTGGACAGGATCTGGCTCGATGGCCACCGCTACGCAAAAGCGGGGATAATGCTCAATGATTTCAGTCCGAACGGCGTCGCGCAGCTGAATCTGTTCGATGACGTGCAGCCACGGCCGCACAGCGATGCGCTGATGAAGGTGCTCGACGGCATTAATCATTCCGGACTCGGGAAAGTCTGGTTTGCCGGACGGGGTATTGCGCCGGACTGGCAGATGAAACGGGAGATGCTGTCACCGGCATATACCACCCGCTGGAAGGAGCTGCCGGTTGCCCGTTTCTGACCGTCGAAATGACAGACGGGACTTGCTGCAAGAGCTTACTTTACCGATCATACAGATGACTTGTCTCAGGGGGGAACCATGACAAATATCATTCTGTGTGATGTGACTGCCAGCATCAGCGAACTTAAAAACGATCCGGTGGCCACCGCCAGTGCCGGCGGCGGCTACCCGGTCGCGATTATTGACCGCAACCGCCCTGTTTTTTATTGTGTGCCCGCGGCTCTGTATGAACAAATGCTCGATGCGCTGGACGAAAAAGACCTGGTGCAATTGATCACAGAACGTCAAAACCAGCCGCTGCGTGAAGTGGATCTCAATCAGTATCTGTGATGTGCTCCGGTGCGAGGAGCAAGGAATGTATTAAATCAATGTTAAGGAACAATATGGGTAGCAAAATCGCAGGTGTGGTTTTCTTATTCTTCACTATCTGGGGAATGGCTTCAGTGATTGAATTGCAGTACTGGCGTAACGCTGATACCTATCCTGTCTGGCTGACAAAACATCTCCGGATCTCTCCCGAAAATAACGAAAAGAGCCTGATAAGGATAGGAATGGAAACCTTTGACAAGGTATGTGGTGATAACAGGGGCCTCCTTGCCGTCACCCAAAAACAAAACGGTATGTTTATGCGCTGTGATGATTCCCCCGGATTTTTTTCATGGTTCAGCGGCGTTTACAAAGTCAGTTAATCAGATAACGTGTTGGACTTTCAATATGTTACCCACACGGTTATCCCCCGTTACTGTGGATAATCAATATATTGTGTCTCAGACAGCTGCTTTTTCTACCATATGTTGTGTCCCTGATATCCCCTCGGACGGCGTGACAAACGACATCACACTGGAGACGCTGATGACGGGACCATGTTCATCCAGGGTCGTAAGAACGGCCGGGACTGGTTACCGGCCGGACGAAGGACCGGCCAACGCGCAGCGGCGGCAGCTGGTTTTAAAAATGCTGGCGGAAATTTAAAATTAAGCCGCACACCCCGCGAAATTTTGCAAATTTCACTCAACATGCTTCGTTCAGATCCCAACAGAGCTTTCACCATCACCTGTAATAGCCGCCCTGCTGCGTGATTACTCCGCTCAACAGGTTGCTGGCGACAAGCCAATACCTGTTCGTGACAGGCATTGCTTAACCGTTGTCCCAAACTAATAATGTGCCGACGATGCAGGTGGGACCGTGGTCCCAGGCCGATAAGCTGACCGGCGATGCAGGTGGGACCGTGGTCCCAGGCAGGTAAGCTGACCGATGACGCAGGTGGGACCGTGGTCCCAGACAGATAAGCTGACCGATGACGCAGGTGGGACCGTGGTCCCAGGCAGATAACCTGACCGACGACGCAGGTGGGACCGTGGTCCCAGTCAGATAACCTGACCGATGACGCAGGTGGGACCGTGGTCCCAGACAGATTACCTGACCGGCGATGCAGGTGGGACCGTGGTCCCAGGCAGATAAGCTGACAGATGACGCAGGTGGGACCGTGGTCCCAGGCAGATAAGCTGACCGACGATGCAGGTGGGACCGTGGTCCCAGGGAGATAACCTGACCGGCGATGCAGGTGGGACCGTGGTCCAAGGCAGATAAGCTGACAGATGACGCAGGTGGGACCGTGGTCCCAGAGAGAATATTCAGGCCAGTTATGTTTTCTGGCCTGTGAGAAAGGAAATGAAGTAAAGGGAGATCACCGTAGAATAATGCGTGTCCGCATCAGACTCCTGGTTTCTCAAGCTCCTTAAGAATGGCTTCTATTTTCTCTATACACTCCGCAGGAATGCGGGACTTATCCAGGTTAAGCACCATTTTATCGCCCTTATACAATGCTGTTGCCCCTGGAGCAAACTGATGACGTGAGCTCAGATTAACTCTTGATGCGGGAGATTGTTTCAGTACGGATGTTAAAAGACTAATGACCTCTTCAGCTTCAAAGATTAGTCCCGCTTTCTTCTGATCGTGGAGAGTCTCAGCCTGCTGCTTCAGTAATTCTTCTTTATCTGCAAAAGCCTTCTGAAGGGCTTCACCTGACCGGGCAGACAGTTCTCCAGGATGTGCAAACAGGGCAACAACGGATTTAGGCAGTTTGGCCGTATTAATACAGCGGGTAATGATCTTACGAGAAATGTTTTCCGCATCGGCAAGCGCAGAAATATTTCCTGCAAACTCATTCTGCAGCCGGCTTGTATAACGCAGGCCACGTTCATAAGCACTCGTCGGCCGATAATCGTTACCCAGTCGGGACAATGCAGCCATCTG
The DNA here is from genome assembly GCF_030333885.1 of Citrobacter sp. Cf132. Taxonomy (NCBI): domain Bacteria; kingdom Pseudomonadati; phylum Pseudomonadota; class Gammaproteobacteria; order Enterobacterales; family Enterobacteriaceae; genus Citrobacter; species Citrobacter sp. Cf132. The sequence goes on along the minus strand of NZ_JAOWFA010000042.1, from coordinate 8,181 downwards.
CTCATCGTCCAGTTCACCAACCAGAACGCGATAATCACTTTCCGTCAGGATTGCGGCTTTACGGCGACGGCTGCCGTCTGCAATTTCTATGACATCAGAAACCCGGCGGCCGAAAGCTGGAGTCTGCTGACCGGTCAGTAAAAATGAAGGAATGAGATCATCCAGAGCATCTTCGGTAAGTAGTTCCTGATCGCGCTCATTGCCTGACCATACGCGTGAAGCGCTCTCAACAGAGTCTCCCCGGAGCACCTCAAGGGTAAATTTTACTTCCCGTCCACTTACCGGAAGAGAGATTGCATTACCGCGGGCCATAGCACCCACGCGCGCAATTAATGAATCCACCATCGGCGCGGCCGGCGCCGGTGATGAAGTATCTTCAGTCGATTGAGTATGTGTGGTATGTCTTGGAATGACAGGAGCACGCTTCATTATCTAATCTCCCAGCGTGGTTTAATCAGACGATCAAAAATCTCATTGCAAACAGGCTCCCAGATAGAGAGGGCATTACGCCAGGCACCGGTTGAAGAACGTTGATCAATAGCCTGTTCAAAAACGGTTCTCATACGGATCTGACCTTTGCCGACTTCATCCGTTTCGCGCACAACATTTTTAAGGACCATGCTTCCCCAGGCATCCCGAATTTGTTCTTCCATCCACGGGGACTGCGAGCCATTATTATTACTGTATTTGGTAAGCAGAATACGGACATCTGGCTCGAAGCCTTTAAGATCCACGTTCTTAAGCAGGTCACGAAGCATATCGAAAAACTGCAGTGCGGAGGTGTAGTCGAACAGCTCTGCCGGAGTAGGGACAATCAGAACATCAGCAGCGCATACAACATTTATCGTACCGATACCAAGGTTGGGTGCGCTGTCGATAACTATCACGTCATAATCATGAGCGACAGTTTCAATGGCCAGACGGAGCATCAGGTGCGGGTCAGCAGGTAATTTGCCTTCGTCAAATTTCCCCATCAGCTCGGTTTCAATGCGGTGCAGTGCCAGACAGGACGGGATGATATCAAGGCCAGGCCAGCAGGTGGGCTTTATAGCGTAGCTGGCGTCATCCTTTTCCCCAAGATAAAAGGGCAGGAGAGTGTCCTCAGCATGAATATGAAGATCGGGCACCCATCCGTGATACATAGAAGCAGTTCCCTGTGGGTCATTGCCTTCAACAAGCAGAACACGGAGTCCTTTCAGAGCAAGATCCTGAGCCAGGTGAACGGATACTGAGGTTTTGTAAACACCACCTTTGTGAGCTGCAACGCCAATCACCGGCGGAAACGCATCTTCAGCACGGCGCAGTCGTGTACCAAATACATCCCGCATGTGATTGATTTGTTCGATGGTATAACCAACGCGTTGCTCAACTCTCCCACGGGTTTCCATATCAGGGTGCGGCAGCCGGCCAGCTTTCTCGGCATCCCTGATAGCCTGAGATGACACGCCAACTAAATCTGCCGCTTCACCAATCCTCCAGCGCCGGGTTATTTTCCGGGCTTCCGGACTGTCATCATTAAACTGTGCAATGGCGATTGCTTTCGTCATTTCATGACCAGCACTTATGCACTGGTTGAGTGTATCCATGAGTCCCATACTGAACATCCTTTAATCATCACTTTGCATTATTTTATTAAATCTTGGAATTTATTGCAAAGCAACAATAAAATCGCAAAGTGCACGAAAAAGTGCAAAGTGAACCACATTGGGTAATGAAAGAACGCAGGGGATTACAAAAGAGTACATACCGCAGTCAATATTAATCACTGCCGCTCGCCGCAGTAAGCGATCTCACACAGTGAGAAAGCGGCGAGGAAGCGGAAAATCACAGAATTCACAGATTGCACGTACGTCGGGTTGCTAAAGATGGCTCGGGATCAGCCAGTTATAATGAAATTGACTGCGGTATGTAATATATTGACTATGGTATGATGCTTACCGCATCTGTGTCGAGGAAGAGGAAAGACGACTCAGCATACCGCAGTCAATGTTTCATTGTTGTACCTGTAGATCTCAATCTTCCAGAGCGTATTCAGGAAAATAAGGCCAGGGTTCTGGATATCTGGTGTGGCGCTTCCGGGCTTGTATCTGGGTTATTCATGGTCTCGATCCAATAATTGATCCCAAGGAGATCATAATGAGATCCAAAAGAGATCCCCGGATCGCTCCAGCATGCGCTGTAACTGGCTTTAACGTCTGTCTGGATCGACTGTGGAATGTAAAATGTTGACTGTTATATGCATAATCTAATACTGTGATATGCAACGGTATTTACTGAGGTATGTATATCCGTTGACTGCGATACGTATTACTACATCCTTTTGTGGATAACCGTTGAGGATCAAGATGACGAGCGAAAATAACAGCTTACTTCTGAACCTTCAGGAGGTTGATAAGACAACCGGTGAAGTTGTTAAGCTGGATGTCAACAGCACCAGTACCGTGCAGCCAGTAGCGCTCATGAGACTCGGTCTCTTCGTCCCAACTCTGAAATCAACAGGGAAGAGCAAGGCGAACCGGAAAAACGTTACAGACGCGACTGAGGAGCTTGTACAGCTGTCCATTGCCAAAAGCGAAGGATACACTGACGTTAAGATCACCGGTTCGCGTCTTGATATGGACACGGATTTTAAAGTCTGGCTGGGGATAATTCGCTCCATGTCGGAGTATGGGGTAAAAAGTGACACCCTGGAACTGTCGTTCGTCGAATTCGTTAAGATGTGCGGATTTGACTCCCGTCGTTCAAACAAAAAAATGCGCGATCGCATCAGTAATTCCCTGTTTAAACTCGCCTCGGTTACGCTGAAGTTCCAGAGCGAGACCAAAGGATGGACCACACATCTGGTGCAGTCAGCCTATTATGACATCAACGAGGATATCGTTGAGATCAAGGCTGAACCTAAGCTGTTTGAGCTTTACCACATGGACAGAAGGGTACTGCTGCGGCTGAAAGCCATTGACGCCCTGCAGCGCAAGGAATCAGCCCAGGCGCTTTATACCTACATCGAAAGTCTTCCCCAGAATCCTGCACCTATTTCCATGAAACGGATGCGTGACCGGCTGAATCTCACCTCAAATGTCTATACGCAGAACCACACGGTACGTAAGGCGATGGAGCAGCTGCGGGATATTGGTTATCTGGATTACACTGAGTTTAAACGTGGCCGAGCCACCTATTTCAGCGTGCATTATCGCAACCCCAAACTCATCAGTGGTCCTGTGAAGGTTCCGCGCAAAGAGGAAGAAGAGAAGGCGCCAGAGCAAAATTATGACGAAGTCATTAAGGCGCTGAAGGCTGCTGGCATCGATCCCCTTAAACTGGCCGAAGCTCTCTCAGCGATGAAGCCAGAAAATTGACTGCGATATGCATAACATGACTGCCGGATGCCGCTAAGGACATTCCATTGACTGTGATATGCATCACGCATACCGCAGTCAATATGTGTTCTCCATCATGTCTGCCATGATCGAACAATATTGACTGTCATATGTGATTTCAGGCCGTGATACGCAGATATTGACTACGGTATGCGGGTTTAACGGCGATATTCCCAGGTCTGTGCACTGCTCCACACGTGTTAACATGCCACAGTCAATTTTTCAGTAAAGCTCTATACCCCTTACGAAAATCTCAATCGGATGCTGAGACGGTCATGTTACCTGACGGTATCCGTTCCCCTGTGTATTGCAGGTTTAGCCCGGCAGGATGAGACTGCAGCTGTCTGTATAACCCGGCGCCAGCTTCACACTGCTAAATGCGAACAGGAGACCGATGGCAGAAGGGAGTGAGCCACAGGGGTGAATGACTTTCGCAATTAACGGGATGATTCACTGAGCTTTCAGGAAACAATACACTGTGGGATGTACGGCCTGTGTCCTGTCTTGTCTGCGGTATGTCGATGCCTGCAGGCTTGCAGGTCACCGTGCAAGACCACGGCTGTTCAGTCATCCGAATGATGTCCTGGTGTGCTGGAGCAGGGAGGGGCACTGAATGCGCTCTGCTCCTGTATTTCGTATTAGCGGAATACAGGACGTCATGCCAGGGCCGTCAATCTCAGCCGGCCGGGGGCAGGGAGCGAAGGATCTCCGCGGCATCTCGCCCATCACCGGTAAAGGGAACGGCCAGGGTGGCAGCCATGTCCAGCGCAAATACCCGGGTATAGACTTCCATCGAGCGCGGATCCTTATGCCCGGCCAGTGCCTGGATGACCTTCCTGGGCTGCCGGTGATAAAGCATGTGCATAATATAGCTGTGACGGAAAGTATGCGGCGTCACGGGGATCGAAAAATGCACGCCGTCAGCTTCAGCCCGCTTCACCGCCTGTTTCAGCCAGTTGCGCATTGTCTCATCCGTGACCGGCCATAACGGCTCACGCCGGCGGGGGCGGGTGGTGACCATCCAGCTTTCCATCTGACGCACAAAACTGGCATCCGTCAGCGGTACCAGACGCACTTCATCTTTTGGCGGCCGGCCACGACGTGCCCGCACTTTTTCCGACAGCACCCGAACAAAAGGGCGCAGACCATCCAGGTCGAACGATTCCGGGGTGAGCGTCCGGGCTTCACCGATACGGATCCCGGTATTCCACATGGTGGCGAACAACATGTGGTGACGCTGGTCAGGCATATACCAGAGGAGGGCGCTCACTTCCGGCGCCAGGAGGTAAGCCGGCGTGGCACCTGTTGAGGTGGCCATCCGCCGGAGTGCCACCGCGGTCGCAAAATCAACGCCCGGGGCGATCGGCAGCAGGGAGACGCGTTCTGGTGAATTCTGCAAGGGAATGATGCTGTTCATGAGTTATTTTTCACGTAGCGCACGCACTGTTTATGGATACAGGTATTTTGCACCTGACGGGCCGATCCTGCCATGACAATAAATCGCAGCGCGCGGATCCTTTTGTTGTCTTATCCCGCATTATTGCGGGTAAAACCAAATACGTAAAGGATCCTTTTTCTGCTCAGATCCTCCATGAAGCCAGTAATGACGCGGGTTGATGGCTGTTTTACGGTTTTTGGGAGAATTGGAGTAATGCCAGGATGTACATGTTAGGCAGGAAAAAGAAGAGAAGAGAGCGCTACGCGATTTCCGGCCTGGTACACCCGGCTTTGTTGAATAAATCAGATTTCGGGTAAGTCTCCCCCGTAGCGGGTTGTGTTTTCAGGCAATACGCACGCTTTCAGGCATACCTGCTTTCGTCATTTTGTTCAGCGCTCGTACCAGGGCCATAGCCTCCGCAACCTGACCATCGTAGTCACGCAGCGTCAGTGAACCCCCGAACAGCTGTTTTACCCGGTACATCGCCGTTTCCGCTATCGAGCGACGGTTGTAATCTGTTGTCCATTTCCACCGCGCATTACTCCCGGTCATTCGCTGATTAGCCACTGCACGGTTACGGTCTGCATATTCACCGGGCCAGTAACCCGCACCTTTTCGGGGAGGGATAAGCGCGCTGATTTTCTTACGCCGCAGTTCATCGTGACATAGCCGGGTATCGTAAGCGCCATCGGCGGCGGCTGACCTGATTTTCCGGTGGGTTTGCCGGATTAACCCGGGGAAGGCCTCTGAGTCCGTAACGTTGTTCAGCGACAGGTCAGCGCAGATGATTTCATGTGTTTTACTGTCAACGGCGAGATGCAGCTTACGCCAGATACGGCGGCGTTCCTGGCCATGCTTTTTGACTTTCCACTCGCCTTCACCGAAGACCTTCAGCCCGGTGGAATCAATTACCAGGTGTGCGGTTTCACCCCGGGTGGGCGTTTTGAAACTGACATTAACCGACTTTGCCCGCCTGCTGACACAGCTGTAATCCGGGCAGCGTAGCGGAACGTTCATCAGAGAAAAAATGGAATCAATAAAGCCCTGCGCAGCGCGCAGGGTCAGCCTGAATACGCGTTTAATGACCAGCACAGTCGTGATGGCAAGGTCAGAATAGCGCTGAGGTCTGCCTCGTGAAGAAGGTGTTGCTGACTCATACCAGGCCTGAATAGCTTCATCATCCAGCCAGAAAGTTATGGAGCCACGGTTGATGAGGGCTTTATTGTAGGTGGGCCAGTTGGTGATTTTGAACTTTTGCTTTGCCACGGAACGGTCTGCGTTGTCGGGAAGATACGTGATCTGATCCTTCAACTCAGCAAAAGTTCGATTTATTCAACAAAGCCACTTTTGCTTTGCCACGGAACGGTCTGCGTTGTCGGGAAGATACGTGATCTGATCCTTCAACTCAGCAAAAGTTCGATTTATTCAACAAAGCCTGTCCGGCCTGAGCATCAGTGATTATCTTAAGCAGAACGGCACGGGCCATAACGCCTGAAAGAAATTTGCGTTATTTGTAAAATTAAATACTAGGGACGCCTCAGGATATAAAAAACTAATGACGAAACAGGAATGGATTTTACGACTACGGCGCTGTACATCGAAGGAAACCCTGGAAAGGGTAATAGAAAAAAATAAATATTCTCTGTCAGATGATGAGCTTGAGCATTTCAATGCCGCGGTTGATCACCGGCTGGCGGAGATGACGATGGGAAAGTTGTATGACCGGGTACCGCCAGGTGTCTGGAAATTTGTGAAATAGAACAGGTGACCTTATGAGTTACGGCTGGCTCTTCGAAAATTCGGATGATGACATTTCGGGTTATAATCATATCAATCTGGAACACCTCCCTCCGGAGCTAAAACAGGTTGCTCTCCAGATAGTACAAAATCAGTTTGATCGTGATACTGCAGAGAAAAAACTGGCAGAATTAATCCAGCAACTCGAGTTTGATATAACTGCAGCAGAACTGTCAGCATATCTTTTTAAACCGGGCCATGCCTGACGGCTAACCCGGTAGCGATAATAGTGGAGACCGACGGAGGGCTTCACTTTGGCCGCGGGATCAGCGTCCTGCGGATGGTTTCCATCAGAAGTTGATAGTGCACAGACGGGCTTTTATCCAGCCGCAGACCGTTCTTCCAGCATTCATCCGAAAATTGTTCCGCTTCATTACAGGTACGATCTTCAGGCTGCCGGCTCTCAAGCCAGCGAGTCTGTACTTCTTAATCTGTTCTGTTCATTAACTTAGTCCTTGCCTCGTTAGGGGATGACATCCCTGATTGTGCTGTCATGACACGACAAACACATCAACTTATGTTACGAAATCTATTCAAGTAACTGATATTTAACATAAAACGCATTATCGGTACTTTGAAGTGTATAGCATTTGCTATACGTTCGTGTTGTGTTATTCTTGTATATCAATTGCTATACAAGAGAGGTGTGTATGAAATCAGATGTTCAACTCAACCTAAGAGCTAAAGAGTCTCAGAGAGCACTCATCGATGCTGCTGCAGAGATCCTTCATAAATCGCGAACCGACTTTATCCTGGAGATGGCCTGCAAGGCTGCGGAGAATGTGATCCTTGATCGCCGTGTTTTCAATTTTAACGACGAACAGTATGCAGAGTTCATCGATATGCTCGATGCACCAGTCGAGGATGAGCCCGCCATTAATAAACTACTGGCAAGGAAACCTCAGTGGGACGTATAACCACGCCCGAGCCGTTATCCAGCTCTCATCAGCTGGCTGAGTTCGTCAGTGGAGAGACAGTCCTCGATGAATGGCTAAAACAGAGAGGTTTAAAAAATCAAGCTCTTGGCGCTGCCCGAACGTTCGTTGTTTGCAAGACGGGTACGAAGCAAGTAGCTGGTTTTTACTCTTTGGCCACCGGTAGCGTTAACCATACGGAAGCGACAGGTAGTCTTCGGCGTAACATGCCAGATCCTATACCGGTGATTATACTCGCTCGCCTGGCGGTAGATGTCTCATTGCACGGAAAAGGGGTTGGCGCCGATTTACTCCACGATGCAGTGCTACGGTGTTATCGCGTAGCTGAGAACATTGGGGTTCGTGCGATAATGGTTCATGCGCTTACTGAAGAAGCCAAAGGTTTCTATGCTCACCATGGATTTAAGGCATCACAAACTCATGAGAGGACTCTGTTTCTAAAGCTTCCATGACTGGTTGCTGGAATGGGAAAGTAGCTGGTTACCTTCTTAACATATTGATTTTTATGTTATTTGTTTTAATATTTAACATAATCCATCTTATGCGCACCAGTATTGTAATGGCTCAATAGTAATGTCCGCCTGTGGCTCAATTCAGATGTCCGCGCTATGGTAAGCTTCACTGGTCCGTTTAA